>DATAVO010000111.1:0-29857 GCA_036267695.1 Frankiaceae bacterium | reverse complement strand
GATCTCGGTACGCGACGCTCTACCGGACCCTCAACGGCTACCGCCGCGATCTCTTCCTGTGGGACCCGACCGGCAAGAACCCGAAGAACATCGTGCAGAGCGTCTTCGGCCGTCCCGCATGGTTCGCCGACGGCTTGCATCTATGCGTCTCGCGGGGGACGGGCGATGACAGCGAGGGCACCTGGGCGCTCTGGCTGTGCCGCGTCGACGGCACGGTGCTGCATCCGATCACCAATCCGAGCATCGGCGTCGCGGATCTGGATCCCTGCGTCGGCTCCGACGGGCAGACCATCGCGTTCAGCCGCGACACCATCGGTTTCGGTGCAGGTCAGGGCATCTGGCTGGTGCAGGCGACCGGTCTGGGGCTGCACCCGGTTCCCGGTGCTGCGGGGGGCATCTCGCCGAGCCTGAGCAGCAACCTCACGGCCATCGTCTACGCCGCGGCCGACGGGATCCGGCGGGTTCCCGCGCAGGGCGGCACCCCCTTCCTCATCGCTCGCGCCGCGTTCCCCTGGCAGTACACCCAGCCGACCTGGTCGCAGACCGGCAACAAGGTCGCCTTCATCCGTCACGACTCCGCCGCCGCCGCGTCGCTCTGCTACGTCGCGGGCTTCGGCGGTCCGATTTCGGTGCTGACATCCTCGCCCGCCGGCATCGAGTGCCCGACCTGGGGCAAGGACGGTGCGACGCTGAACTACGCGCGCTTCAGCGGCTTCGGCGCCGAGGGGCGCAGCGCCACCGACGTCTACCGGCAGGTGATCGGCGGCCCCGCGGTCAAAATCTTCCGGCCCCAGGGCGCGCCGGCGACGGATCTCTCCACCCTCCCCTGACCTTCCCTTTGTTCCTCCGGGGTGAATCTGGGGCTGATGTCTGGCCGGTGACGCCCTAGTTTTGGCTCCCCGACTCCAGCACGATCGTCGTATGACTGGAAGCGCTGGAACCATGGACGTGCTTCGCGAGCTGACCCCCGCCGCTGAAGCTGCCCTTGAACGTCACCTCCGGCTGGCCAAGGAATGGATGCCGCACGAGTACGTCCCGTGGGGTCGGGCCGGCGAATTCGGCCGCGACTTCGTGGACTCCCCGTGGGATCCGAGCCAGTCGACGCTTTCACCGATCGCCCAGATCGCGTTCGAGGTCAACCTGCTGACCGAGGACAACCTGCCGAGCTACCACCGCGAGATCGTCGCCGCCTTCGGCCGTGACGGCGCCTGGGGCACGTGGGTGCACCGCTGGACCGCCGAAGAGGGCCGCCATTCGCTCTGCATGCGCGACTACCTGCTGGTCACCCGCGGGGTCGACCCGGTCGAGCTCGAGCGCGGCCGGATGCGTCAGGTCGAGCAGTCCTACGACAGCCGCGGGCCAGGCGGTGTCGGCAAGACCCAGCTCGAGGTCATCGCCTACGTCAGCTTCCAGGAGCTCGCAACTCGGATCAGCCATCGCAACACCGGCGTCTACACCGAGGACCCGACCGCCGAACGACTGCTGGCTCGCGTCGCTGCAGACGAGAACCTGCACATGATCTTCTATCGCGACCTGATGTCGGCGGCGCTCGAGCTCGATCCCTCGGGGTCGGTCAGGGCAATCGCCAAGGAGGTCACCGGCTTCCAGATGCCCGGTACCGGCATCCAGGACTTCGACCGCAAGGCCCGCCAGATCGCCAAGGCCGGCATCTACGACTTGCGCATCCACCACGACGAGGTGGTCTGGCCGCTGCTGAAGAAGTGGAACGTCTTCGAACTCGAGGGTCTCGACGCCGACGCCGAGGCGGCGCGAGTGGAACTGCGCGGCTTCCTCGACGCGCTCGACGGGCTGGCAACTCGCTATGAGGAGCGCCGCCGTCGTAGCACCGAACGTGCATTGCTGGCAGGCTGAGCAGGCATGAGGCGCGGATGATCCGATGAGCCGACGATGAGCCAAGAGTGAGCGTCGCGCCGCTGCCGGTCGGCACCGGTCTACCGATCAAGCCTCGCCTTCGCGGCCACCTTCATCAGTGGGCCGCGGCGACCTTCTTCGTCGCCGGGATCGTGCTCATCGCGCTCGCAGATGGCAGCCGTGCTCGCTTCGCAGCGATCGTCTACGCCATCGCCGTGTGCCTGCTCTACGGCACCAGCGCGCTCTATCACCGGCGCACCTGGCAGCCCAAGGCCAAAGCCATCATGCGGCGGCTCGATCACTCGATGATCCTGGTGCTGATCGCCGGGACGTACACGCCGTTCGCCCTGCTGCTCTTGCACGGAGGCACGAGTACGGCAGTGCTGGCTCTGGCCTGGGGGGGCGCGCTCGCCGGGATCACCATGCGCATGCTGTGGCTGTCGGCTCCGCGCTGGGCGGTGATCCCGCCGTATTTGCTCGTCGGGTGGATCGCCGTCTTCGTGATGCCTGAGCTGCTGCATGCCGGCGGGGTCGCGACGCTGGTGCTGGTCGCCGGCGGCGGCCTGATCTACAGCCTCGGTGCGGTCGTCTACGCGACCAAACGTCCCGACCCGTGGCCCAAGACCTTCGGCTACCACGAGGTTTTTCACCTGATGACGATCCTGGCCGGCGTGATGATGTACATCGCGATCAGCTTCGCCGTCTACAGCTGAGCGAGCCGCTTCGCGAACTCCCGCTGAGCCAGCCGCTTCGCGAACCTCCGCCGTTCTGGGAACGCGGGGTTATGGCAAGTGGCTCATAGCCCGTCTTCTGAGAAGCGCGAGACGAAATGGGCTGCGAGGCGAACAGGCTAGGGCTGCGGGATGTCCAGCCGTTGGGCGAGTAACGCCGAGACCCGCGGGACCACGTCGCCGAGCGCGGCGAGCTGATCGCGGATCTCCTCCGGCGTGATGCCGGGGACGTGCAGGCGGATGTTCAGCCCGTCACAGCCGGCGGCGATGACGGTCTCGACCAGCATATCGGCGAGCTCGGCCGGATCTGAACTCGACAGCACCGCGTCGTCGGCCCAATGGGTCTGGGCGGCGGCGCCGGCGTAAGTGCGGTACAGGTCGACCTGCTGATCGAGCCGGCTGCGCGGCGGCGGCCCGACCCAGGCGCGCCGCACCATGAGCGCTGCAGCCGGAGCCCCTGCCTCGCGGTAGGCGTCGGTGAGCATCCGGCAGCGCTCGATCGTCGAGAGCGAATCGAAGAGCAGCCCGGCGCCCGCGGCGGCTGCCCGGCGCACGGCGGCGGGGCTCATTGCCGCGCTCATCACCGGCACGGGGTACTCCCGGCATCTCGCCACGGCCGGATCGCCCGCGAGATCACCTGCGTCGCGGCCGGACAGGGCGTCCGCGACGCGGGTGAGGCCGGTGGAGAACCGTTGCACCAGGCCGTCTTTGTTGGTCTCGAGGATGTCGAAGTCGGCCTGCAGCGAGCCGGTCGCGACCCCGAGCCCGACGCGTCCCGGGAAGCGCGCTGCCATCCAGGCGGCCTCTTCGATGACGAGCGCGGGCGGGCGCAACGGGAGCAGCAGCGGGCAGGCCGCTGCCCAGCCGTCGGGCATCGCCTCGAGCAAGAAACCCGTCAGCTGCTGGGGATTGGGCAGGTAGCCGCCGAAGCCGCCGTGGTGCTCGCTCGTCATCATCCCGTCGAACCCTGCCTCGCGGCCGAGCGCGGCCTGGGCGCGCATCTCCGCGATGATCTCGGTCGCTTCGAGCGCGTGGGGGTACAGCCGCAGCGAAACGGATCCAGAGGCGAGCGGGGCGCTCGCGGGAGCGGGACTCATAGTCCGGTGAACCTTCCGCCATCGACCACGAGGGTCTGTCCGGTGACGTAGCGCGCGCCGTCGCCGAGCAGGAATGTCAGCACGGGAGCGATGTCCAGGAACGGGTCGCCGACCCAGCCGAGCGGCACCAGCTTGCGCAGCCTCGGCTCGAGGTTCGGGTTGGATTCGAACGCCCGGAACATGGCCGGCGTGACGGCCAGCGGCGAGACGGCGGTGACGTTCACCCGGTTCGGTCCTTCTTCGAGCGCGAGACTTTTCGCGAAACCGCGCAAAGCGCCCTTGATCGTGCCGTAGGCCGGCAGCGTGGAGCTTCCCTCCATCGCTGCGGGCGACGTCATCAGGACCAAGCGGCCGCGTCGCTCGCGCAGCTGTGGCAGTGCCGCCTTGGCGCAGTTGAAGGCGCCGGCCACCGAGACGGCAAGGTGGTCGTCCAGCACGGCCGGGTCGAGGTCGGCCAGCGCGGTGACGGTACTTGAGTGCCGGCTCGTCGCGTTGTGCACCAGCCCGTCGAGCCCGCCGAAGCGGGAAACCGCTTCAGCGACAGCGCGTTCCATGTCGGCCAGCGCGCTGACATCGGCCTGGAGGTAATGCGCGCTCCCGCCGGAAGCGGTGATCTGCGCCGCGGTCTCCTCGCCGTTGCTGCCGAGAGAGGTAACGAGCACGTGAGCACCGGCGTCGGCGCAGGACTGGCACACCGCCTGGCCGATGCCGGCGCCGCCTCCGGTGACCAGCACCACGCGGTCCGCCAGTGCGCTCATGCCGGCATCCACACGCCGCCATCGAGCGCGATCGTCGCTCCGGTGACCGACGTCCAGGGAGGTGCCGCGAGCGCCGCGAGTATGCCGGCGGCTTCACCTGCGTCCGTGGGCGCCGCCAGGGTAGCAGCGGGAAGACCTGGGCGGTCAAGGGAACCTTCGGTGCCGGCGAGCGCAGCGGCGGGGAGCGTGACCGCGTTGACGGTGATCTGGCGCGGGCCGTACTCCCGGGCGGCCACCTTGACCAGCGAGCGGACGCCCTCGGCTGCCGTGCTCCAGCCCGTCAGGCCGGCTGAGCCGCGGCTGGACAGCGTGGGCAGGACGGCGACGATGGTGCCTGCGCCGTCGAGCACGTCAGCGGCCGCCTGGAAGGTGGCGATCGCGTCGCGAATCGGCTGCGCGGCGACGGCGTCCCAGCCCGCCTCGTCGTAGTCGGTGAGGGTGGTGGGGGTCGCTGCCCGACCGGGCGCCGGTGCCCAGATCACGAGTTGCGGGCGGCCGGCGTCGATGAGTCGTTTGGCCAATTCCGCGCGGCCTTCTGCAGGCAGCACGACGGCATCCACTCCGCTCTCCCGAAGGCCCGCGGCCACCTGTGCAGCCGGCCCGCCGGGACCGCCGATCACCGCCGCCCGCAGGCTCACTCCGGCCGCCCGGCGAGCCGCTCGCGCAGCGCGTCGTCATGCAGGAAGACCGGAAGGTTGTCCTCGCCTACGAATGGCGGTCGGGCGGTCGCGCCGCCATCGACGGAGAGCACCTGGCCGGTGATCCACCCGGCCAGGTCCGACATCAGAAACGTGACCGCACCGGCAATGTCGTCGGCAACCCCGCGCCGGCCGAGCGGTACAGCGGCGCGTTCGGCAGGCGTATCCGGGGGCGGGTTCGGGTTGTTCTTCAGGCTTCTCGGGGTGCGCACAGTGCCCGGCGCCACTGCATTGATCCGGACTCCGGCGTTGCCCCACTCCAGTGCGGCGGTGCGGACCAGCGACATGAGCGCCGCCTTCGCCGCCGAGTACGGGGCGCCGTAGGGCATCGAGCTGAGCCCGGCGATGGACGAAAGGGCCACGATGCTTCCGCCCCGCTTGAGCGCGCGCAACCGCCGGGTGGAGGCGGTGCTCGTCAGGAACATCGAGCGCAGGTTGAGGTCCATGAGCTCGTCGAATACGGACGGATCCATCTCGGTGAGCGGCTCCCAGGGCGCTGACAGCATCCCGCCGGCGACGTGAACGAGACCGTAGAACTCCTCGCCCGCGGCGGCGACTGCACGCTCGACGTCCTGTGGGATGCGAGCGTTGGCGATGACTGCGGGGTGCGGCCGGTGGTCCACTCCGGTGGTCGCCTCGCTGAAGTCGTCGAGCGCTTCGGCGCTGATGTCGACCCCCACCACCAGGGCGCCCGCAGCGGCGAGCATCCCGCTGATGGCGGTGCCGATTCCGCCGCCACCGGCGCCCGCGACGACAACGGTGCGGCCCGACATGTCCAGCAGTTCGCAAGCAGTTGACACGTGCGAAACGTATCGAAGTGGAACCGGCGCGCTGGCACAGGGCAGGCTTAGGGAGTGCGCTACGTGATTCTGGGAGCGGGAGCCGTCGGGGGAACCATCGCCGGGCTGCTGCGATTGCAAGGTTGTGACGTGACCGTTCTCGCCCGCGGCGAGCATGCCCGCGTCATGAGTTCCGACGGGCTGACGCTCGCGACTCCTGACGGCACCCATCAGATTCCGCTCGACGTCGCGTCAGCGCCCGATGAGCTCAAGCTGCGCCCCGACGACGTGCTCATGCTCGCGACCAAGACGCAGCACACCGAGGCGTTGCTGAGCGACATTGCCGTGCTGCCCGTCGCGAAGGCAGGCAGCGCTGCTGAAGGCTTGCCCGTCGTGTGCGCGCAGAACGGGGTGGAGAACGAGCGCATCGCGCTGCGCCGCTTCGAGCGCGTGTACGGGATCTGCGTGATGCTGCCGGCACAGCATCTGGAGCCAGGGCGGGTCGACGCGCAGGGCAGCCCGCATCCCGGGATGCTCGACATCGGCCGCTATCCCACCGGCGTCGACGCCGTCGCCGAGGAGGTCGCCATCGACCTGTCCGCGGCACGCTTCCTGTCGGTCGCCCGGGCCGAAGTGATGCGCTGGAAGTACGCAAAACTGCTGCGAAATCTAGGGAATTCGATCGAGGCGCTCACCGGTCACGACCAGGACGAGGCGGGCGAGAAGCTGGTGCGTGAACTCGTGCGGCGGGTCGACGCCGAAGGCCGGGCCGTGCTCGAGGCGGCCGGGATCGACGTCGTCGGCAATGACGAGTGGAAGGCTTACCGGCGCGATCAGGTGCAGCTGGTCGCCGTCGAGGGCCGCGAGCGCGGCGGCGGCTCCTCATGGCAGAGCGCGAACCGCGGCACCGGGTCGATCGAGGCCGATTTCCTCAACGGCGAGATGGGCTTGCTCGGTCGCCTGCACGGCGTCATGACCCCACTCAACGACCTCCTGCAACGCGAGGCCAACGCGCTCGTACGCGACCGCCGCCCCGCCGGCAGCGTCCCGCCCGGCGAGCTTCTCGCGAAGGCCGGCCTCTAATTCGCGCCGATTAATCGCCCGAGCACGCTGGGACGTGCAGTCACGCTTACGCGGCGGGAAAGTCGGGGCGAGGCTCGGCGGCGGTGGCGCGGGCGAAGCGCGCGGTCCACTCGGCGAGGTAGTCGAGCATCTCCGGCGGGCCGATGACGGAGAACTCGGCGCCGAGATTGCCGAGCACCATGGCGGGCCAGTCGAACGAGTCGGTCCGCATGCGCATCAGGCTTGAGCCGTCACCGGCTTCTTCGACGCTCGCCCAGCGGCCGACGCGATCGCGTACCGAATCAGGAGGGGCGTGGATCAGGGCCTCCACCGTGTAGGCAGCCGGCACCTGGGTGAGCCCCTGGCGGACGAAGGTCGCGGCGTCGGGTGCGGGCAGGGTCCGCGGTGCGAAGCGGGCTCCGGTGCGTTCAAGGGCGCCGAGGCGATCAAGCCGGAAGGTGCGCCAGTCGTGGCGATCGAGGTCGTAAGCGACCAGGTACCACCGGCGCCCGAGCGAGACCATGCGATGGGGCTCGGTATGCCGACGCTGCTGCGTCCCGCTCACGGCGGTGTAGTCGAACTGCAGCCGCTCACTGTCACGGCACGCCTGCGCGATCAAGGTCAGCGTCTGCGGATCGACGTTCGTGCCGATGCCCTGCCCCGGCGTCGGCTCGATCATCGCCTGCATGGCTTCGGCCTGATGACGCAGCCGGTTCGGCATGACCTGCACGACCTTCGCGAGCGCCCGCATCGAGGACTCGGCGGTGCCAGTGACGCTGCTCTGCGCCGCCGCCATCAGCCCGACGGCGAGCGCGACGGCCTCCTCGTCGTCGAGCACGAGTGGCGGCAGCGACGCACCCGGCGCGAGCTGGTAGCCGCCGTCCACCCCGCGCTGCGCCTGTACCGGATACCCGAGCTCGCGTAGCCGGTCGACGTCGCGCCGCAATGTCCGCAGCGAGACCTCGAGCCGCTCGGCCAGCTCCGTGCCTGCCCAGTACCGATGCGTCTGCAGCAGCGAGAGCAGCTGCAGTGCGCGCGAACTCGTGCCCGCCATGTGTTCCAGTCTCCTCCCTATTACGGACAGAAACTGTCACCTATGCCCTCTAGCGTCATCTCTAGCAGGCCATCAGCGATGAGAGGACATCCCATGAACGCGCTAGAGACCACCCCCCGCACCGCCGAGCAGGCTGACCTCCTGGCGACCCTCGCCGCGCACCGCAACTTCCTTCGCGGCACCCTGCGCGACCTGAGCGACGAGCAGGCGGCCGCCACTCCTACCGTCAGCGCGCTGTGCCTCGGCGGGCTCATCAAGCACGTCGCGTACGTCGAGGCGGGCTGGGCGCGTTTCATCGTCGAGGGGGCGCCGGGGCTCGGGAGCCAGGATCAGACCGGCTACCTCGAGCACGAGGCGAGCTTCCGGATGGAGTCGGGCGAGACGGTGGGGTCGCTCCTGGACGCCTACGCCGCGGTGGCCAGCGAGACCGACGAGTTGGTGGCCGGGCTCGCCGATCTGGACGCGTCGCACCCACTGCCGCAGGCGCCGTGGTTCGAGCCCGGCGCGCACTGGAGCGCGCGCCGCGCCGTGCTGCACATCATCGCCGAGACATCGCAGCACGCCGGCCACGCCGACATCATCCGGGAGAGCATCGACGGCGCGAAGACGATGGGCTGAGCGGCTGACCCTGGTCCGCGCCGATTAATCCGCGCAGCACGTGGGGGCGTGCAGCCAGGCTTACGCGAGCCCGCCGAAGGGTCACCCCGCTCGGCGTTGCCGTCCTGACGAGAGCCCGGCTGCCGCGTCCGCGACCTGGGCGCCCGCGGCGGCCAGGGCATCGCCGCGTAGCCGGTCGGCCGGGGCCACCAGCAGGACGGCGGCGGCCGGGAGCGGCCGGCCGTCCCACACCGGAGCACCGACCGCGATCGTCGACGTGTACTCGGTGTCGACGACGTAATAGCCGCGCTCGCGGATGAACTCCACGCGCTCGTCGCTCATTGCCTCGGCGCCGAGGAGTCGCTCGCGGGTGAAGGAGTCGCAGAAGGCGAGGAAGTCGCCGCCCTCGGTGATGCTGGCGATGTAGCCGATCGGGATGGTGCCCCGCAGGGTCTGCGTGCTCTCGACGCCGTCGACCACGGTGAAGGCGTCGCCCTCGACGGCCCACAGGGTGATCGTCTCGCCGGTCTCGGCGGCGAGGTCGTGAAGCACGGGATGGGCCCGATCGCGCAGCGCTCCCGCGTAACGCCCCCCGACCACGAGCGACTGCGGACCGAGTCGCCAGCCGCCGGCCCGCCGGTCCTGCTGCAGCCAGCCTTGATGTCCGAGCGTCACGAGGATGCGCTGCACGGCGTTCTTGTCGAGCTCGAGGTCGCGGGCCAGCGCGCTGCCGCTGATCGGCTGGTTCTCGGCAACCGCGGCGAGCACCCGAAGCGCCTTTTCCACGGTGGTCAGTCGGGCGACCGCCATGGGAACCTCCTGACTTGCGTCCTGATCCACGTCGGCCTTCGTTGACCGGGGTGTGTGGCGCTCGTTACCGTATCGAAGAATGAGCATGTGGCTCAGATAGTGATACAGGGGACCGTATGGGACGGCTGGACGGCAAGGTCGCACTCGTGACGGGCGGCGCCAATGGCATCGGCCTGGCTTGCGTCCAGCGGTTCGCGCAGGAGGGGGCGCGCGTCGTCATCGCCGATGTCCTCGACGATCCGGGTGAGTCGGCCGCCGTCGATCTGCGCGGCGAGGGCCACGAGGCGATCTTCGTCCACCTCGACGCGGCCTCGCCGGCCGACAACGAGGCAGCGGTCGTCGCGGCGACCCGGGATTTCGGCCGGCTCGACATCCTGCTGACCGCGGCTGGGATCTCCTTCGCGGGCTACACGAGCGGCGACGAGAACCGCGAGCGCCAGATCACCGCCGCCGGTGCGGCCGTATCGCCCGCGACAGCCTTTCTCCACACCCCGCTCGAGCAATGGCAGCCGGTGCTGGACGTGAACCTGACCGGCACGATGCTCGCCGTTCAGGCCGCCGGCCAGCAGATGGTGGCCCAGGGCGGCGGCGCGATCGTGACCATCGCCTCGATCGCCGCGCTCGCCGGAGAGGCGGGATCGCTCGCGTATTCGGTATCCAAGGCAGGCGTCTGGATGCTGACCAAGATGGCGGCGACGGCGCTGGCGGGCGAAGGCGTACGGGTCAATGCGATCGGCCCCGGCTACATCGACACCAACATGACGAAGATCATCGCCACCATCCCGGACTTCTCGGCCAAGCTGCTCGACCAGATCCCCATGCGCCGTTTCGGAGCACCGCCAGAGATTGCCAACGTGGCGCTCTTTCTGGCCAGCGACGAGGCGTCGTACGTGACCGGTGAGATCTTCATCGCCGACGGCGGGTTCTACACGCACTAATGGAAGCTGACACCGCAACCTCGATCTCGATGGGTGAGTCCTTCACCTATCAGGCCAAGCGCGACCCGGACCGGATCGCGGTCATCTGCGGCGAAGAAAGCATCACGCGAAAAGAGCTGGAATCACGGGCGAATCGGGCCGCCCGCGCGTTCGCGGAGCTCGGAGTCGGCCACGGCGATCTCGTTACCATCGCCCTGCCGAACGGGATCGACTTCTACGTCGCTGTCGCGGCCACCTGGAAGCTCGGTGCCACCCCGGCGCCGCTGTCCTACCGGCTCCCCGACATCGAGCGCAACGCGATCATCGAGCTGGCTCAGCCGGCGCTCGTCGTCGGTGTCGACCCGGCGCGTGTGACGGGACGGCCTGCGCTCGCGCCTGGCTGGCAGCCGCCTGCCGACCTCCCGGACGAGCCGCTGCCGAGCGCGGTCTCACCGTCCTGGGTCGCGCTCGCGTCAGGCGGCAGCACCGGGCGTCCCAAGGTCATCGTCAACGCGCGCCCGGCGACGGTTGACCCGACCGCCCCGATCACCGGCATGCGGATCGACGGTGTCCAGCTGGTGCCCGGTCCGCTGTACCACAACGGGCCTTTCACCTTCTCCCTCAACGGTTTGTTCACCGGTTCGACCATCGTCCTGATGGAGCGTTTCGACGCGGCGGCGGTCCTCGAACTCATCGAAAAGCACCGTGTTGATTGGATTTTTGCGGTGCCGACGATGCTGCGGAGGATCTGGCAGCTGCCCCCGGAGCTACGCGAGAGCGCCGATCTCTCCTCGCTCCGGCTCATCTTCAGCAGCGGCTCACCGTGGCCGGCGTGGCTGAAGGAGGAGTACCTGCACTGGATCGGGCCCGACCGCATCCTCGAGGTCTACGGAGGCACCGAGCAGAACGGCTCGACCGCCATCACCGGACGCGAGTCGCTGGAACATCCGGGCTCGGTCGGTAGGCCGCTGGGCGACACCCTGGTGCGCGTCCTCGACGCCGAGACCGGGGACGAACTGCCGCCGCAGGAGATCGGCGAGGTGTACTTCAGCGTTCCCGGCGGCCCCGGGTCGACCTACCGCTACCTGGGCGCGGAGTCCAAGGTGCGCGACGGCTGGGAAACCCTCGGCGATCTCGGCTATCTCGACGCCGGCGGCTACCTCTACCTCGTCGACCGGCGCACCGATCTGGTCGTCAGCGGCGGGGCGAACATCTATCCGGCCGAGGTCGAAGCGGCGCTCGAACGGCATCCTCACGTGCGCTCGGCGGCGGTCGTCGGGCTACCGGACGAGGACCTCGGCAGTCGCGTCCATGCGATCGTCGATGTCGGGCAATCAGCGCCCGAGCACCATCCCGACCATGAGAGTCTGCGCAGCCACTTGCGCGAACATCTGGCGCCGTACAAGGTTCCCCGCACGTTCGAGTTCGTGACGCACCCGCTGCGCGATGATGCCGGCAAGGTCCGGCGCAGCGCGTTGCGCGACGCCCGACTCACACCCCAACAACCTTCCAGCAGTCCAGCAACCAAGGAGATCCCGTGACCACTGCCCTCACCGCCCCCCAGGCCGTTCACGTCGGTGCCGACGACCTGCCTTTCGTCGACATCGGCGGCGGAAACATGCTGAAGGTCCTGCAGGTCCGGGAGTCCGAAGGGCTCTGGATCATCGAGAACATCTTCCAGAAGGGCTTCGAGGTCGAGACCCACCGCCACACCGGCCCGGTCTACGGCTACACCCAGTCGGGCGCCTGGAAGTACAAGGAATACGACTACGTCAACCGCGCCGGGTCGTTCCTCTACGAGCCCGCCGGTTCGATTCACACCCTCACCTGCATCGAGGACAACACCCGCGTCTGGTTTCAGATGTACGGCGTCAACATCAACCTCGACGCGGCCGGAAACATCACCGGCGTCGCTGACGGCGCCGGCACGCTCTCGCACTACCTCGCGATCTGCGAGGCGAACGGCCTCCCCCGCCCGAACGTCGTCACGGACTGATCTATGACCACCACCGCGCCCACGATTGACATCTACGCGCCCGAGACCTACCTCGAGGCGCCGCCTCACGAGCTTTTCGCGGAGCTGCGCCGCACTCAGCCGGTCTTCTGGCAGGACATCCCCGGCCAGCCCGGCTACTGGGCGGTGCTCAAGCACAAGGACGTCGAGACGGTCGCGCGCAACCCCAACCTCTACTCCGCCACCGAGGGCGGGGTCGTGCTGGAGGACCTGTACGGCGAGCAGCTGGAGAACATGCGCGGCATGTTGCTGGCGATGGACCCGCCGCGCCACAACGACTACCGCCGCCCCATGGTCAAGCGGTTCGTCCCGAAGGTGATGGAGGAGCTCGAAGACCGGATCCGCACCATCACCCGCGAGATCCTCGATGCCGCCGACGGCGACGTGGACTTCGTCCAGGACGTCACTTCCTCCTTGCCCACCCGGGTCATCGGCGAGCTCGTCGGGCTGCCCGAGGAGGACTGGGAGCGCGTCCATCACATGGCCGAGCTCAACACCCATGGCCAGGACCCGGACTACATGCCGGACGGCGACGGGGTCAACCCTGGCTCCGGAAGCATGGACATGGCCATCTACGGGATGCAGCATGCTGCCCGCTGGCGTACCCAGGAGCCCAAGGACGACCTGACGTCCTACATCCTGCAGACCGAGTTCGGCGGCAAGCTGATGACCGACCTCGACTTCGGGGTCTTCTTCGTCCAGCTCGTCACGGCCGGGCAGGACACGACACAGACCATGCTCGCCTCCGGCCTGCACACGCTGCTCTTGCACCCCGAGCAGCTCGCCGAACTGCGGGCTGATCGCAGCAAGATCCCCGGCGCCGTCGAGGAAATCCTGCGCTACTCCAACCCGCTGCACTACTTCCGGCGTACCGCGACGCAAGACACCGTGCTGAACGGTCAGGCGATCAAGGCGGGCGACAAGGTCGCGATGTACTACACGTCGGCCAACCGTGACGAGGACGTCTTCACGGATCCGCAGACGTTCGACATCCATCGGAAGCCGAACCCGCACCTGTCGTTCGGCATCGCGCAGCACTTCTGCCTCGGGGTGCACCTCGCTCGTCTGGAGGGGCGGGTCTTCTTCGAGGAGTTGCTCGACACGTTCCCGTCGATCGAACTGAACGGCCCGGCGGTACGCACCAGGTCAAACCTGAACAACGCGCTTAAGAAGCTGCCGATCCGGCTGACTCGCTGACCATCGGCGGTTCTTCATCGACCTGCTCGCCGCCCGCCGCCGGCACCGTTGCGAGCGACGGTGCCGGCGGTGACGCTGGTGACGCTGCCGCCAGGTGCTCTGACGGCAGCGCCGCCCGCGCTGCCGGCGAGCGGAAGGCATCGACGAGCAGGGAGGTCGTCGCCCCTACGGCGGCGAGGGCAAGCAGGGCAATACCGGTCCAGAGAACTCCGACCGGCCACGTCGACCAGGAGGAAAAGGCGTTCCAGGCTTGGCGGAGGGTCCCGCCGATCGGTCGCCACCAGCGGTCGATCGAAAGGTGGACGGCCTCGGCTTCGATGCCGAGAGCGGCCAGCAGCAGGACCGGCGGGCTCCAGCGGGCGAGCTTGCGAGGAAGCACGGCGCAACCCGCCCCGACGAAGGCGGCGATGCCCGTGAAGCCGATGTACAGGTAGCGACCAGCCAGTGCGGCCTCGTCGTGCGTGTGCAGGTAGTGCAGTCCGGACTCGCCGACCACGACGAAGTAGGTGGCCACGGTCGGCCACAAGAGCATGAGCAATGGCAGCCTTCGGCCCCTGGAGCGCAGCAGCGCAGCGATGCCGAGGGCCCCTGCGACCACGGTGGCGACGATGACAAGGCGCCACGGGAGGTAGATCTCGCTGAAGCCGATGTCGCACCACCAGCGCCAGAGCATCAGCTGGGTTGCGTCCTGTAGGAAGCGCCAATTGTCGTGGCCTATCGACGCGCCGGGATCCAGGCCGTGGACGGGCGGCAGGATCGACCCGTATCGCACCTCGCTGACGACGTACCACCAGCAACCAAGGAGGACGGCGATCCCGGCGCTGAGGCCGAGCAGGGTGCTCGTCCGGCGATCGGGCAGCAACGAGCGGGCAACTCGCGGCGCCGAGCGCCGATCTTGCCAGCGACGGCGCACCCACGGAGCGGCATAGGCCACGATGACGAGCGGGATGAGGAGCAAGGCGAAGGCTTTGGTCCAGAGCGCGACGGTGAGCCACCCGCCGGTCCAGAGTGCGCAGCCCTTGCTTCGATCTCCGCACATGGCGCAGGTGACGCCGAGAAGGGTCGCCGCGCCAGCCAGCGTGAGCAGATCGTCATTGTTGACGCTGGCGCCGATCTGGGCGAGGGAAGGAACGGCCAGCGGAACGATAGAAGCGCATACCCCCGCCAGCCGGCTTCCGGTGATCCGCCATGCTGTCGCCCACGCCAGCAGCGGCAGCCAGAGCAGGAGCAGGGCCGAGAGCAGCCGCATCGTGGAGACCGCGATGTCCCACCGCCATCCGGCCGCGCCTCCTGCTCGAAGCAGGACGGCCTCATACCAGTGGTAGGCGGGTGGGTGCTGGACGATCTGCTGCTGGAAGTATTTGGAGGTGCCATGGATCTTGCTGAGGTCCTGCCAGGTCGGCCGGTCGTGGCGACCCTGGGCGTACTCGATCGCGATGGTCCCGTTGGTATAGGTCTTGTTGTGCTGGAAGATCCAAGCGGTCGGCGACATGAAGAACGCTCCGACCCCTTCGGGGGTGAGCGACGAGGTCGTCGTGGAGGACCAGCCACGCCCCTCCTCCAGCCGCATCACCGCATCCGCTTGCTGCGGCTCATCCGGTGAGTGATACAGCGGAGCAAGGACAGACCAGCCCGCCATGATCAGCCCGAAAAGCGCTGTGATCAGCCACACTGACCGCGGGGCCCGACGGATCAACTGCCAGGGGGCCAAGCCATTTTCCAACGCGACATCCCCGGCGTCGTTCCGAAAGTTGAATTCGTTGATGGGAGGCAAGTGTAAGTGGGGTCATCCTGACCGCGAAATTTGACACGGTTTCGACCGCGTTTGGTTGGCTGTGTGATGCTCGGCAGGATTCTTGACCCCGGGCGGTGGGCCCGGCGGTAGCGTCCCGGTCGTGGGGGTGCGCTGCAGGCTGGCCGGCGGGCTGCTGCCCATAGCGCTGGCGGTGAGCGTCGTCGCCGGGTGCGGTGGCGGGGGTAAGAGCGCGGCCCAGGAAGTGATCGTGCCGGCGGCGTACAAGTCCTACTTCGTGGTGGCGTCCAAGCGCTGCCCGGGCGTGCTGACCCCGCCGGGGATGGCCGCGATGGCTTATGTCGAGAGCCGCTTCGATCCGCAGGCGGAATCGGGTAATGGCGCCCAGGGCCTGATGCAGATCCTTCCGTCGGTGTTCCGGCAGTACGGGGTCGACGCCAGCGGTGACGGCAAGCGCGACGTCTTCAACGCGGCGGATTCGGTGGCGACGTCGGCGATCTACACCTGCGTGCTGGCGAAGGACGTGCGGTCCATCCCCGGCGATCAGGTCGCCTTGCGACTGGCGGCTTACAACGCCGGGATCGGCACCGTGACGCGCTACCACGGGGTGCCGCCCTACGCCGAGACGAAGGACTACATCGCGCAGGTGAAGCTCTGGACCGAGCGTTTCGCGCCGCAGTTCGCTCTCCCGTCGCCGTAGCCGCCTCGACTATCATTGAGCAGGTGACAGCCGTCAGAATCTCGCGCCTTCGGCGTATCTGGCTGGCCGGGTTCGTCGCCCTGGGGCTGTTCACGTTCGGAATCGTCCCGCACGCATCTTCCGAAAGCGCCGCACGAATTCCGAGCGCTCCCGTCGCCACGGCTGGATCGCATCCCGATCAGGTGGTGCTCACCCGGGCGTCATCCTCGCCCGTCACGTCGCTGAGAACCCCCGTCGCCTATGGGGATTTGGCCATCGGCGTCGCCCTGCTCGGCATTGGGGCATGGCTGCTCGCCGCCAGCCCGAGGCGCCGCAAGGCGGTTCTCGCTCTGCGCTATGGGCCGCGGCTTTCGCGCGCGCCGCCGCTCGCTGCCTGATCACTTCCTGGTCCCGAAGACCGAGAATTTCGAGAAACGCACGCATCTCGACGTCTAAAGCGTGCGCAACTCGCAGTTCTTGGTGTCTTCGCCTTTTCGGTTCGCCGATGCCGCAGTCTCGGCGACCCCCATTTCTTCTGGAGTGGATGGCTGTGAGTACGCATTTCGAGTGGATGCGCATCGGTCTTGCTATAGGGCTGATGACGCTGGCGTTTGTGGTGTTGCCCGTTTTCTTTCTCTGGCACGACAAGCGCGTGAGTGAGCGCGCCGCCTTCCGTCAGCCCGACGACACCTCCAGCGGGTAGGCCGGGGGTATGGACGGGCACGGGTACGCAGTTCTCTCCGAGATCGGGGCGGTCCTGCTCGCCCTCGGCATCCTCGGCCGATTCGCCGGGCGGCTCGGGGTCTCGCCGATCCCGCTCTACCTGCTCGGCGGGCTCGCCTTCGGCCACGGCGGCGTGCTGGCGCTGTCGGCGAGTTCGGAGTTCATCAGCACCGGTGCACAGATCGGGGTTTTGCTCCTGCTCCTCACTCTGGGGTTGGAGTACTCCGCCGATCAGCTGGTGGCCAACCTGCGTACCAACGCGGGTGCCGGCGCGGTCGACCTGGTGCTGGGGGCAGCACCAGGCGCCGTCGCTGGGCTGGTGCTCGGCTGGGGGCTGCCGGGCTCGCTCGTGCTCGCCGGCGTGACGGCGGTGTCGTCGTCCGGGATCATCTCCAAGCTGATTGCTGACCTCGGACGGCGGGCCAACCCCGAGACACCGGTGGTCGTCTCGATCCTGGTGCTCGAGGACCTGGCGATGGCGATCTACCTGCCGGTGCTGACGGCCGTGCTGGCCGAGGCCGGCGTCGTGCGAGGCGTGGTGACGGTCGCCATCGCCCTCGGCACGGTGTCGGTGGTGCTGCTGATCGCCACCCGCTGGAGCCATCACTTCAGCTGGATCGTCTCGCGGCCCGGCCCGCATGACAGCGCCGCCGAGCGGGAGAGCCTGCTGCTTCGGGTCTTGGGGATCACCCTGCTCGTTGCCGGGCTCGCCGAGCAATTGCAGGTCTCAGCGGCCGTCGGGGCCTTTCTGGTCGGTATCGCTCTGGTGGGTCCCGTCGCGGAGGTTGCACGCAAGGTGCTGGCCCCGCTGCGTGACCTGTTCGCCGCCGTCTTCTTCGTCTTCTTCGGCCTGCAGACCGATCCGACGGCCATACCGCCCGTGCTCCTTGCCGCGGCGGTGCTTGCGCTGCTTTCGGCGGTGGGCAAGGTGGCGACCGGATGGTGGGCCGCGGGTAGGCGAGGCATCGACACAGGCGGGAGGGTGCGCGCCGGGACGACGCTGATCTCGCACGGCGAGTTCTCCATCGTCATCGCCGGGCTGGCCGTCTCCAGCGGCCAGCCGGCGCGTCTCGGTGCGCTGGCGGCCAGCTACGTGTTGTTGCTCGCCATCGTCGGACCGCTCGCCGCGAGGGCGGCCGATTCGATCGCCGGCAGGCTCGGCGCGTCCCGGGCGTTAGATTCCGGACATGCGACTCGGCGTCTTCATCGGTGACGCAAGCGGACTGCGTACAGACGTCGAGACCCTGCTCGCCAACGCGCGCGAGGCCGAACAGCTCGGCTTCGCCACGGGATGGCTGCCGCACATCCCGTGGAGTCTGGATGCGCTGACAGGGGTGGCGCTGGCGGGACAGGTGACGACGCGTCTCGAGCTCGGCACTGCCGTGATGCCGACCTACCCGCGCCATCCGGTCTCGATGGCGCAACAGGCGCTCTCGGCGCAAGCGTCCTGCGGCGGTCGGGCGGTGCTCGGCATCGGGCCGTCGCACCCGGTCGTCATCGAGGGCATGCACGGCCTGGCGTACTCGGCGCCTGCCCGGCACACCGCCGAATACGTCGACGTGCTCAAGCTCGCCTTCCACTGCACCGGCCACGTCAGCCACCAGGGCGAGTTCTTTCAGGTCGAGGCGATGCTCGAGGTTCCCGGGGCGAGCGATATGCCGGTGCTCGTGGCGGCGCTCGCACCGCTGATGCTGCGTGCCGCCGGCGCCAAGGCCGACGGCACCATCACGTACTGGGCCAACGAGCGTGCCATCGCCGAGCACGTCGTGCCGACGATCGCCGGGGCTGCGGCCTCGGCAGGACGCCCGGCGCCCCGGGTCGTGGCGGGCATCCCGGTGGCGCTCGTCAGTGATGTCGACGCTGCGAAGACACGTGCTGGCACCCTCTTCGCCGGCTACAACGGGATTGCGGCCTACCAGCGGATCCAGGCCGAGGGCGGCGATACCGATCAATCCGCACCGCCGGCGTTGCCCGACATCGCCATCATCGGCGATGAGAAGACCGTGCGTGACCGGCTTCACGCGTACGCCGATGCCGGCGCGACCGACCTGGCCGCGGCCGTCATCGGCCTCGACCCCGACCGAGAGGCCTCGATGCAACGCACCATGACCCTGCTCGCCGACCTGGCGCCGGAGCTGGCCCGATGACGACCACCCGCGACTGGGGCCAGTCCCGCCATCGCGAGCGGGCCGAGCTGCTCGGCTACAGCGTCGAGATGAACGACCACGGAGGCAGCACCGGCCACTGGTGTCCGGCTCCGTTCATGTCGAACTCGCAGGGTCGCGTCCACGGCGGTCTCGTCGGCTCGATCATCGATGACATCGCCGCGATCGCGCTGCGCTCGTCGGATCCGAGCATCGCCACGTCGTCGACCGTTGCCATGCACATCGACTACCTGCGGCCGCTCGTGATCGGTGCCGATTACGTCTGTACGGGTGAGGTGCTGCGAATCGGCGGACGGCTCGCCGTGGCCGACGCGCGGATCGTGGACGCGGAAGGCCAGCTCAGCGTGCGGGGCAGCGCGACGTTCGCCATCACGCGTTCAACCTGAGTTCACGCCGGGTCCCGCCGTCACACATACTTCACACGATGACGGCTGACGATGGTCCATGTGAGAGTTCTTGTGGTCGAAGACGAGATGCGGATGGCTGCGCTCTTGAAGCGAGGCCTGGAGGAAGAGGGCTACGCGGTCGACGTCGCGGGTGACGGGCAGGATGCGCTCTTCCGCGGCACCCAGATCAGCTACGACGCCATCGTCCTGGACGCGATGCTCCCGCTCCTCGATGGCTTTGAGGTGTGCCGTGAGCTGCGCTCCCGCCAGCGGTGGTCGCCGGTCCTGATGCTCACCGCGCGCGACGGCGTCGGTGACCGGGTGCGGGGCCTCGATGCCGGCGCCGATGACTACCTGGTCAAGCCCTTCGCGTTCGCCGAGCTCGCAGCCCGGCTTCGGGCGTTGCTGCGTCGCGGCGCAGGGGAGCGGCCGACTGTCCTCGAGGTCGGTGACCTGCAGCTCGACCCGGCGATGCACACCGTCACGCGGGCAGGCATGGAGATCGAGCTCACGGCGAAGGAGTTCGCCTTACTCGAGCTGCTGATGCGCCACCCGGGCCAGGTGTTGACGCGTACGCGCATCCTGGAGCACGTATGGGACTTCGCGTTCGACCCGGTGAGCAATGTCGTCGACCAGTACGTGGCCTATCTGCGTCGCAAGATCGACCGTCCCTTCGGCCGCGAGGATCTCGAGACGGTGCGCGGTACCGGCTACCGGTTGCGGGCGTCGGCCGCCGCGATGTCCTGACCGCAGGATCGGCAGGGGCTGCCTGCTGTCTGCGCCCGGCCGGGCGCGCTAGGAAGGCACGGTGAAGCGCTTCGCACCCCGCGGCGTCAGGGCGCGCCTGTGCCTGGCGTTCACGCTGACAGCTGCGGTCGTGGCGCTCGGCGGGTCGCTGCTTTTCGTGCACGTCGTGCGCATCGGGCTGGGCAACAACCTGGACAACAATCTCGAGGCCCGGGCGCAGACGATCGCCGGCGTTCTCGACGGCACGGCGCCGCCCAAGCTTCCGGATCCGCTGCTCATCGACCCGTCGACGCGAGCCGTCGCCCAGGACACGGTCGAGACGTTCGCCGTGGTGCGACGGCCCGACGGGACCATCCTCACCGCGAGCGGTGCGCCCGCACCTCATCTCCAGCTGCCCGCCGGGCTGCTGGACCTGCGGGACGGCGGGCTGGCGCGCACCACCATCGATGTGGACTCGCAGGCATACCGGGTCGCTGCCCTTGCCGTGAAGCGCCCCGACGGGATCTGGCTTGCCCTCGCAGGCACGTCCCGTCGCTCCAACGATGAGGCGCTGCACGACCTGAGCAACGCGCTGTTCTTCGCGCTGCCTGTGCTCGTGCTGATGGTGGCCCTCGGAGCCTGGGTGCTGGCCGGGGCGGCGCTGCGTCCTGTCGAACGCATGCGGCGCGACGCGGCGGCTCACGGCGGCACGGGAGGGGAACGCCTCGCGGTGCCGCAGACCGGTGACGAGCTGGCCCGGCTGGCGGTCACCCTCAACGAGCTGCTGGGACGGCTCGGCTCCAGCCTCGCCCGTCAGCAGGATCTCGTCGCCGACGCGGGCCACGAATTGCGGACGCCTCTGGCCGTGCTGCGCACCGAACTCGAACTGGCGAGCCGCCCGGGCCGTAGCCACGAGGAATTGGCCGACGCGGTCGAGCACGCGGCGCTCGAGGTGAACCGGCTCTCCCAGCTGGCCGAGGATCTGCTCTTTCTGGCGCGCGCCGACAGCAGCGGACCGCTGGTGCGCCCGCAGCCGACCGACCTCGCGGGCGTGCTGCACGCCGCGATCCGCTCGGCCCGCGCCTCGGCCGATGTGGCCGGGGTGGAACTCAGCGCGGACGTGGCGCCCGAGCTCACCGCCGTCATCGATGCGTCCGCAGTCCGCCGGGCGGTCGACAACCTGCTCGCCAACGCCATCGAATACGCCACCGGCGGGCCCGGGCGCTCGCTGGTCCAGCTGTCCGCCGTGTACGGCAAGGACCTGCACACCCTCACCGTCACGGTCGAGGACACCGGGCCAGGGTTTCCGGCGGACTTCCTGCCCCACGCGTTCGACCGCTTCCGGCGGGCCGACCCGGCGCGTACCCACAACCACGGGCAGCGGGGCGCCGGCCTGGGGCTCGCGGTCGTCCGTGAGATCGCCGAAGCGCACGGCGGGCGTGCTGACGCGTGCAATGTCCCCGGCGGTGGAGCGCGGGTGTCGATCACGATCCCGCAGCCGATCCCTGCCGGTCGCGCCGCGCCGCCCGTTGGTGCCACCATTTGACGCACACGCATCCCTGACGTTCGGCGTGTAGACCTTCAGGGGTGCTGCTTGCCATCACCAGCGCCGTGACGGGCCCGGTCGATCGTTCCGACACCGGCTTCAACCCGTTCGGCATCATCGCGCTCGGAGTCGGCGTGCTCGTGCTGATCATCCTGCTGATCACGTTCCGCCGGCGCTAGCTGAGGGCAGCCTCGACGTCGGCGATCTTCTGAACCAGGACGAGGCTTCCAGGAATCCTTCGAAAGCCCAGACGCTCGTAGAAATGGGCGACTTTCTCGTGCAGAGCGTCGACGACGACTAGGCGAGCGGCAACGGTCCGGGTGGCATCGACGACCCTGGCGAGCGCGTCGGCGAGCAGGACTTCGCCGAGGTTCTGGCCGCGTAGCGACACCGCGAGCGCGAGCCGGGCGAGCAGGACTGCGGGAATCTCCGCAGGACCGCCGCGGCTGATCTTCCCAGGCACCTCCTCGCGGGAGATCTTGTGCGCTGCTAGCGCGTAGTAGGCGACCACCGTGTCCTGGCCATCGAGCCACACCCAGGTGCGCGCGGTACGCCGGGCGGTTGCCGGTACGGCTTGCTCGCGCAGCCAGGTGTCCAGCGACGGCTCTCCGCATCGAAAGCCTGCTACGTCGTGGGCTTCGGGATCGTAGGGCAGAGAGCGGTAGGTCACGCGCTAGTCGCGGGTGACGAGCTTGCTCGCCCGACGCGATGCTCGCGCGAGCGCAGGGTCGCGCCGAGGCGGCTCGGCCAGGGCAACCCAAAGGTCATCGAAGAATTCGGCCGGAACCGTCGTGCTGTTTTGATGCTCCCGCAGGATCGCGTCGGCCCGATCTTCAGCGGCCGTGCGTACGAAATCGCTCAGCGGCACCTGCGCGATCTCCGCAGCGCGCTCGAGCCGGGCCTTGGTGTCAGGCCGGACGCGGACCTCGAGTCGTGCCGTTGCTGCCATGAGTGCACCCCTTGATGTACGGCTAAGTGTACGTACGTCGCGTAGCCATCGCAAGGCGCTCGTGTGGCCGCAGGCGAAGGCGGGCTAAGGTCCGAAAGCGCGCCCGTTCCGCGCGGGCGGTTGTTATTAAGGGAGTGACATGACCCTTACCGCCTTTTCCGCCGACTCTCACATCACCGAGCCCGGCGATTGCTACCTCCCGTATATCGAGCCGGCCTATCGCGATCGCGCGCCGGTGGCGGTCACCAGTGACGTGATGGGCGCGGCGATGTCGGTCGACAACGGGCGCTCGGTGATCCCTTACGGCATGGTGGCCGCGGCCGGGCGGACGTGGGATCAGATCGGGCCATCCGTCTACGTCGGCTGGGATGAGCTGCACCCGGGCGGCTGGGATGCGAAAGCACGGCTGGCCGAGCAGGACCGCGATGGCGTCGCGGTCGAGGTGCTGTATCCGTCCGTCGGAATGATCCTGTGCAACCACCCTGACGTGGACTACAAGAAGGCCTGCTTCGACGCCTACAACCAGTGGCTGAGCCAGTTCGTCGCGGTGGAGCCGAACCGGCTCATCGGGCTCGGGCAGACCGCCTTGCGCAGCGTCGATGAGGGCATCGCCGATCTCGAACGCATCGCCGGTCTCGGCTTGCGCGGCGTGATGCTGCCGGGATTTGCCGGCTGCTACGACGGCAGCAGCCGCGTCGGCGATTACGACGATCCGGTCTGGGACCCGTTCTGGCGCGCGGCGGTGGAGCTGAAGCTGCCGCTGTCGTTCCACATCCTCACCGGCAGCGGCAACATCGGCGACGGCCAGTTCCGTGGCCCGAAGATGAACAGCTTTCTCGGCATCATCCGCGGCTGCCAGGACGTGATCGGCACCATGATCTTCGGCGGCGTCTTCGACCGGGTGCCCGAGCTGAAGGTCGTGTGCACGGAGGCGGATGCCGGCTGGGTGCCGCACTGGATGTACCGCGCCGACCACGCGGTCGAGCGGCACCGCAACTGGCTCGGCTCCGGCAACTTGCAGCGCAAGCCGAGCGAGTACTTCCGCGAGCATGTGTACGTGACCTTCCAGGACGACTGGGTGGCCTTCCAGACCACTCACCTGATGAACGCGCAACGCCTGCTGTGGGCCAGCGACCATCCACATTCGGACTCGACCTTCCCGGATTCGCAGAAGGTCCTCGCCGAGCAGACCTCACACCTTTCCGCGCAGACGCGCGACGACATCATCTGGCGCAATTGTGCTGCCCTGTATGGACTTTCTGGACCGAACGAGAGCGGGAGCCTGTCATGAGTGAACTGGTGATCAAGGGCGGAACGGTCATCGACGGCACGGGTGCACCCGGTGTCCTCGCCGATGTCGCCATCGACGGTGGGCGCATCACCGCGATCGGCAAGGGCCTGTCGGGCGATCGTGAGCTCGACGCGACCGGCCATGTCGTCGCGCCCGGTTTCATCGACATCCACACGCACTACGACGCGCAGGTGTTCTGGGATCCGTCGCTGACCCCGTCGTGCTTCCACGGCGTGACGACGATCGTCGCCGGCAATTGCGGCTTCTCGATCGCCCCGACCCGGCCCGAGCACCACAGCCTGATCGCCCGCACGCTCGAAAACGTCGAGGACATGGACGTCGCCACGCTCGACGCCGGAGTCCCCTGGGATTTCTCGACTTTTCCGGAGTACCTGGCTTCGGTCGAGAGCCACGGGATGGGGCTGAACTTCGCTGCGTACGTCGGCCATACCGCGCTGCGTCTCTTCGTGATGGGCGACGACGCGTACGAGCGGGCCGCAACACCTGAGGAAATCGAAGGCATGAAGGAGGTCGTCCGCGAGGCGATGGAAGCGGGCGCGGCCGGGTTCGCGACCAGCTTCGCGCCGACCCACCGAGGTGTGGACGGGAAACCGGTGCCGAGCCGCTTCGCCGAGCGGGCCGAGATCGACGGCCTGCTCGAGGCTCTGGGTGAGGTCGGCCTAGGCATTGCCGCCTTTACCCCGGGAGAGCAGATCGGGGTTGCCGACCTCTACCAGCTGCAGCCCAAGATAGGTGTGCCATTCACGTACACGGCGCTGCTGACGATGCCCACCGGTTCGCACCGGCAGATGATGGACCTCAACCGGCAGGGCTGGGCCGATGGGGCGCAGGTATGGCCGCAAGTTTCGCCGCGGCCGCTGCAGTTCTCGATGTCGCTCGCAGAACCCTTCACCCTCAACGTGAATCCTAAGTTCGCGGAGCTGATGTCGTCCGGGCTCGACAAGCGGCGAGCGGCCTATGCCGATGCGGCCTGGCGTCAGGACGCGCTCGACGCGTGGGAGACCGGGTCGCAGTTCGCCCGTCCCCGCTGGACCACCTATGTGATCGCGGAGTCGCCGGCCCATCCGGAGCTGGCCGGGCGCCGGCTGCTCGACGTGGCACAGGAGCGGGGTGCCGAACCGTTTGACGTGCTGCTGGACACTGCGCTCGACGAGCCGGACCTGGGCCTTCGGGTCGGCTGCATCCTGGCCAACGACGATCCCGACGAGGTCGAGAAGGTGCTCACCGAAGCGGGTTGCACGCTGGGGCTGTCAGACGCGGGTGCTCACGTCGGGCAGCTGTGTGACGCCCCGCAGGCGACGGACTATCTCGGCAACTGGGTACGCGATCGCTCGCTCACGAGTCTCGAAGAAGCGGTGCGCCGCTTGACGTCGGTCCAGGCCGACATCCTCGGGCTCGCCGACCGCGGGCGGCTGCGTCCGGGTGCCTGTGCCGACGTCGTGGTCTTCGACCCGGCGACGGTCGGACCGGGTCCGGTGCGCCGGGTGGCCGACTTCCCGACCGGGTCCGAGCGGCTCACCGCCGACGCCCCGACGGGCATCCGCCATGTCCTGGTCAACGGCACGCCGATTCGCGTTGATGGCGTTCAGGATCTGACCGTGCGGCCGGGTCAGCTCGCGCGCCCGTCGGCGCGCGTCTGACCGCAACCTGTGCGGGGTTACGCGAACGCCGGGATGACGTGCTTGCCCATGAGTTCGATGGTCTGCATGACGGCCTCATGCGGGATGCTGTACGGGTTCATCAAGCAGAAAACGACGTCACAGCCGGTCGCCTCGTAAGCCTTGAACATCTCGATGGCCCGGTCGGGATCGCCTGCCACGCAAGCGTTTGTCTCGACGAGGTACTCCATCGTCAGCAGGTCGACGGCGCCTTCCTCGACCCGGCGCGCGCTCTTCTCCAGGTACTCGTAGGTACCGAGGGCCTGCTTCTCCTCCTCCAGCCATTGGGCGACGGAGGCGATGATCCGGGCACCGTGCTTGGGGTACCACTCGAACGATTCCCTTGCTATGGCAATGGATTCCTCGGTCGTGGGGGCGACGTTCACCATCGTGAAGCTGGCGGCCTGGTTGTTGATGAACTTGCCCGCCGGCTTGGTGCACTCGGAGATGCCCTCGCGGTAGACGTCGATCCGTTTCTTCAGCTCTTCCGGTGGCGTGCCTACGGCGAACGAGAGCAGGCCGATGCCCATCTGCCCGACCAGCTTGTGGGTTTCCAGGCTTCCGGTGGCACCCCAGATCGGCGGATGGGGCTTCTGCAGCGGCTTGGGCAGCACCCGGCGCTTGGGCATCGACCAGTGTTTGCCGCTGAACTCGTACTCGTCGTTGGTCCAGCAGCCGACGATGTGGTCGATGGCCTCCTGCCACATCTCGCGGGTCTCGCTGGGATGGATGCCGAAGCCCTCGAGTTCGGCCCGCGTGGAGGAGCGGCCGGTGCCGAACTCGACGCGGCCGTCGGAGATCAGGTCGAGCACCGCGGCCGATTCTGCGGAGCGCACCGGATGGTTGTAGGGCTTGGGGGTGAGCCGCACGCCGTAGCCCAGCCGCATTCGTTCAGTGCGTGCCGCGATCGCGCCGTAGAGCACCTCAGGGTTCGAGCAGTGCGAGTACTCCTCGAGGAAATGGTGCTCGACCGTCCAGAAGGAGTCGAAACCCATCTTCTCGCCGAGAACCGCTTCCTCGATGACCGCCTTGTACGCCCGGTGCTCGGACTCCTCATCCCACGGACGCGGCACCGGAATCTCATAGAACATCGCAAATTTCATGACGGCCTCAGGCGTAGGTCCAGCCGGGGGTCTTGGTCCCGGGATCGCGTTCCAGGCATTGCACGTCGAACCAGATGGGGAGCAGGTACCTCACGTAGAACGCGTGCACGGTCAGCGTCGGGTTGACGAGGTCCTCGTACTCCTTGATGCGTACCCGGTCGTCGTGATTCTGGAATTCCTTGCATTTGGCGAGCAGATCGTCGACCTCCGCCCGCGTCTCCTGCAGCAGCCCGAGGTGGTCATAGCCCGGCGAGGACAGCGGGTTCTTGTACTCGGCCAGCAGGATGAAGGAGTTCGTGTATGGGTCGACCTGCAGCAAATGGCAGTCCTGATTGACGACGGTCGTGTCCTGGCCCTTCCAGCCGAATACGTGGCCGTAGAACTCGTCGACCTCTTTGCGCATCTCGGTGGTGAGAGTGCCGATCGGAACAGTCAGTTCCATGTGGTTGAAACGCATCATGGTGGTCTCCCGGATGGGGTGCAGCGCCACCTGTGTTTCTAGTGCACTGCCGATTCGGGCTGCGCATGACCCCCGGGTGTACGCAAAAAAGCGCATGGCCGCCGGCGTGATGCCGACGGCCCCACTCAATGGCTCGCCGCCGGCCAAGCCCTTTTCGCCCTGCTGCTGGCGGCCACCACGCAGGGGCTACGCGCCTCCATGCTGAGCCAGGTCATCGACCTGCCTGCCACCCGCGCCCAGCTGCGCACCGCGTAGGCCCCTCACGGAGATCCTCGGCTAGCGCAACAGCACGGCCGAGACCGGCCGGCGCGGTGTCACCGGTGGCATCGGCTCCGCCGGATATCCGAGCCTCAGAACCAACTGCGGCACGGCGAATCCGCTCGGCAGCGGCTGCAGCAGATCGGCGAGTTCCTCGCGAAGGCCGGCCACCTCGGTCGGCTGGTTCACGTAGCCCAGTGCCAATCCGGCTTCCTGCGCAGCGAGCGACAGGCGTAACAGCGCGCGTCCGGTCTCGAGCCAGTCACGTGAGGTGTCGGCGCGGGTGACGAGCACGGCGATGAGCGGATCACCCTCCGGACCCCGCGGCCCATGCGTCTCAGGCTGGCCGGGAAGCGGGCGTCCCTGCGCGAAATCCCGCTGCACGATGGGCGCTCCGGCGCTCTGCTCGCTGGTGCGCTGCCAGTTCGCGGCAGGAACCCCGTCACTCGTCCGTTCGTCCAGCCGGGTCCAGTCACGGGTCTCATGGTCGACATCGGTGGTGTCGGAAAGCTCGATCGCCGCCCGGACGATCAGGTGCTCGACGGCTCGCCAGCGGTCATCGACGATGAGTTGGAGATGGCATTCGTCTTCCACGGTATCCATCAGCTCGTCGCACAGCGTCGGTGCGACCTTCTCCGTCGTCATGGCTCCGCGATAGGTCCGGCGGCGGCGTAGCCCGGGGAGGAGGTGGGTGGATCGGGGATCGCTCGCGCCGAGGTCGGCGACGCGGATCCGGGCCACGCACGCTTCGCCACTCGCCGTTGCGTCCGTGGGCAGCAGCGTCACGCGGGGTTCGAGGCCGCAGCTGCGCAGCCCGATCTCATAGGCCGCGAGCGCCGAGCCGCAGCTGATGATGAGCTGGCGATGGGCCGGATCCAGCGCGGGAAGCTCTCGACCGGGATCGAGCAGCAGCTCCACGGCGGGCTCGGGGCCCTCGGTGATCCGAAAGCGCCAAGGCTGCGTGTTGTGGATGCTCGGCGCGACGACGGCGGCGTGCAGAGCGAAACGCAGGCGGTACGCCAGCGGCAAGCCCGGGCTCGGCGGGCTGCTGAGAGCCACGAACGGATCGTCCGACAGGTTAGGGGTCACCGACTCCCGCGGTGAGGACCCTGGCGTGGCCACACCCTTGATACAAGCCCAGAAACGCCCCATCTGGCGAGAGGCTTTGGTCCCCCTTCGCAGGTCAGGGGGAGCCGGCGCGATCGGGTGCGGGGTCCTATCTGGCCCGGTCGATTGTGGCTCTGGTCCCCGGGACCTGGGGTTGTGTGAGCTGCACAGTGATTTTTATGGCTGAGTCAGTGACGGTCTTCCTCGTGGACGACCACGAAGTTGTTCGCCAGGGCTTGCGGACCCTGCTCGAGGACGCCGGTCTGGCGATCGTCGGCGAAGCGTCGACCGCAGGAGAAGCGGTGCCGGGCATTGTCGCGACCCGGCTATCTGCTCAGCCAGATCCGCGGCCTGCAACTCGTCGACTCGGTGCGCCGCGCCGCCCGGGGCGAGTCGCTGCTCGACCCGAAGGTCACCGCGCGCGTGCTGGAGCGCTGCGCTCCGGCCCAAGCAGGACCCGCGGCTCGCGACTCACCGATCGGGAGCGCCCCATTCTCGATCTGATCGCCGAGGGGCTCACCAACCGTCAGACCGACACCCGGCTCGGGCTCGCCTAAAAGACCGTGAAGCACTACGCCTCCAGCCTGCTGGCGAAGATCGGCATGCACAGCCGTACCAGGCCGCCCTCTAGGTGGCCTCCAACCGCGCCTCCTGATCGCGCTCGCGGGGCTTGCGCCGAACCCGGCGCGGTTTCGCCATACTGGGGGAGTGTCCTTCGATCTCGGCGAGGTGCTGGCGGCGCGGCACGGTGAGAATTACGCGCTGCACGAGAAGTACCTGAATCATCAGCTTGCCCGCGTGCTGAAGACCATCGGTTTCGATCGTTTCTACGTGCGCGGCGAGGGGTGCTATCTCTTCGATGCCGAGGGCGATCGCTACCTGGATTTCCTTTCCGGCTTCGGCGTTTACGCGCTCGGGCGCAGCCACCCGGCGGTGAAGGCGGCGCTGCACCAGGCCATCGATCTCGACCTACCGAACATGGTCCAGATGGACTGTGCGCTCTTGCCCGGCTTGCTCGCCGAGCAGCTACTGGCGCGCTGTGGTGAGGAGATCAGCCGGGCGTTCTTCTGCAACTCCGGCGCCGAGGCCATCGAATCGGCGATCAAGTTCGCCAGGCAGGCCACCGGCCGGCCGCGGATCCTGCATGCCGACCACGCTTTTCACGGGCTGACGACCGGGGCGCTCTCCCTCAACGGAGGCGCCGAATTCCAGGAGGGATTCGGCGACTTGCTGCCGGGCAGCGAGTCCGTGCCGTTCGGTGATCTCGCCGCGCTGCACAAGGCGTTGGTGAAGCGTGATGTCGCGGCGTTCATCGTCGAGCCGATCCAGGGCAAGGGCGTCTACGAGGCTTCGCCGCAGTACTGGCACGAGGCGCAGGCGCTGTGCCGCAAGTACAAGACGCTGCTGGTGATGGATGAGGTGCAGACCGGCCTCGGGCGCACCGGG
>DATAVO010000110.1:0-7530 GCA_036267695.1 Frankiaceae bacterium | reverse complement strand
GATCGGCATGCCGGACGGCTGCTGCTGTCCGGCACGAATGTCATGCGAAGGTGCACGATTCTCGTGCATTTGGGGCTCCTCTTGGTCGCCATGGAGGCGGCCGGCGCGCAGCAGATAGCCGCGGCGAGGGAGCCGGCCTCTCTTAGAGGGCCTCGCCGCGGCGACTAAGCAGAAGGTGCGCCATCGGGAAGCAGGCTACCAGCACTACCTTCCCCCTGGCGACCTGCTTTCAGCTCCGATGCAGCCATCGTCCCCGCAAGACCGGACAAATGAGCGAGCCGCATCAGCTCGCTCGGACGAAACGACGGCCCGCCGGCCCGCGCCAGCAAGATGGCCTGATACGGCCCACCGACGGGCGCACACGCCAGCTCGATCGCGCGCTCGGTCCAGACCTCCGGGACCCACTCCTCGCCCCAGGCGAAGCGGCGCGCGGTCGTCAGCGGCATCCAGGGCGTGGCAAATTCCCTTTCGCGCGGAGCATTCGCGCTTGCCGCGACAACTCGCGGGAGGGCGTAAGGAGTGGCCTCCAGCACCATGGCCCACTGCGCGCGGAAGGCCTCCGGGACGAGCATCGCCAGCTGGCGCAGGGCCTGATCGGGCTGGCTCGCGAGCGCGTCCACGATGTCGAGATCCCGCACGGTCTCGGCGGCCCGCGGATGCGGGCGCAGCGACTCGACGTGCACGCCAGGAACCGACTGGGCGGCGGAGATCAGCGCATCCGCCAGGCCGCTTTCCGGCAGGCCCACCACCAGATCGTCGACGGCGCCGTCAGGCCCGTGCTCGATCACGTCCAAGGACTCGATGTCGACGCCTGCGGCCCCCAGCGCGGTCGCGACGGCACCGAGCGACCCGGGCAGGTCGGGAAGGACCAACCGCAGGAGGTACGTCATGCCGCGCATGACCATCACGATGCTTGTGCGTTATTGCACGGACGTTGCGAACATGGGTCCACCAGATTCCAGCGTCACTCGCGGCGTTCGGGCCGGTCGTGACCGTCACCGGTGAGCCGCATCCAGAGCAGGAAAAGCAGCCCGGTGACGAGCATCCCGATTCCGGCCCAGAGGTTGATACGGATCCCGCTCGCCTTCGCGATCTCCGCCTGCCCGTCGGTGAGCCCGGCGATGATGAGCACGATCCCGTAGAGCGTGAAGAGCGCTCCGATGAGCAGTCGCAAGTCAAACAACGCCGGCACCTTGCGGGCCGGTGTCTCCTCGGTCGCTGCGTCCGGAGTGTGTGGGTCAGTCATCAGCGTCTCCAGAACTCAGATGAAGAGGATGGACAGGCCGGCGGCGAGCGCGAGCGCACCCCCGCCGAGCACGGCGGGCTTGCGATACCAGCCCTGGTCGCCGGGTTCGATCTCCTCGGGTCGGCTGTCGGTACGGGTGAGTCCCCAGACCAGGCCGCGCAATTCTTCGTCGGTTTTTCGCTGGGTGACGAACGTGACGGCGACGGTCACGAACGCGTCGACGAGGAAGGCGACGATCGCCCCGTAGAAGTTCGGCGCCTGCTGACCGTGGAAGTGGATGAAGGGGTCCCAGAGCGTCGGGCCGCCGAAGAGGGTCAATCCGGTCGTGAAGAAGTGGAAGACCCAGGCGCTGAGAATCCCGGAAAGCAGACCCCAGAATCCCGCCCACGCGGTGGTCCGCTTCCAGAACATCGCGATGATGAAGGTCGCGAAAAGCGGGGCGTTGAAGATGGAAAAGAGCAGCTGGATATAGTTCATGATGTTCTGGTAGGCGCTCGCGATGAAGGCGGTTCCCACCCCGATGGCGACGCCGACGACCGTCCACAGCTTGCTCTGTCGCAGGTAATACGCGTCCGAACGCCCGGGCCGGAAATACGGCTGGATCAGGTCGAAGGTGACCACCGTGTTGAAGCTCGAGACGTTGGCCGCCATGCCGGCCATGAACGACGCGAGCAGTCCGACGATCGCGACACCGAGCACACCATTGGGCAGCAATTGCCCGATGAGGGCGGGAATCGCGTTGTTGTACTCGACGCCCTTGCCGAGGTCGGGGATGGTCACCAGGGCCACGAGCCCGGGGATGATCGTCAGGGCCGGGATGAAGATCTTCGGGTAGGCGCCGATCAGCGATGTGCGCCGGGCGGCAAGAAGATTCTTGGCGGCGAGGGCACGCTGCACCTCGGCGAAGTTCGTCGTCCAGTAGCCGAAGGACAGCACGAAACCAAGGCCGAAGACGATGCCGATCCAGTCACCGAGCGGGTTGGTCGGATGGCCGATGCCGACCCCGCGCCAGGAGTGGTTTCCCGCTGTGCCCAAAGCACTTTGGGTGACTTTGTGGGCGAGCCCGCTGATGCCGCCGACCTTGTGCAGTGCGACCACGACCAGCGGGATGAGCGCGGCAAGGATGACGAAGAACTGCAGCACCTCGTTGTAGATCGCGCCGGACAGGCCGCCGAGGAAGATGTAAGCGAGCACGAAGGCAGCGGCGACGAGGATCGCGAGCCATTTCGGCCAGCCGAGCAACGCGTTGACGACGAGCGCCAGAGCGAAGAGGTTCACGCCGGCGATGAGCACGCTGGCGATGGCGAACGTCCACGCGTTCAGCTGATGGGTCGCATTGTTGAAACGCAGCTTGAGGTATTCGGGGACCGAGCGGACCTTTGCGCCGTAATAGAACGGCATCATCACGATGCCGAGGAAGACCATGGCCGGAACGGCGCCGATCCAGTAGAACTGCACGGTCGAGACGCCGTACTGGGCGCCGTTTGCCGCCATGCCAAGGATTTCCGTCGCGCCGAGGTTGGCCGAGACGAACGCCAGCCCGGTGATCCAGGCCGGCAACGATCGTCCGGAAAGCAGGAAGTCCTCGCTCGTCGCGATCGACCGGCGGGCCAGCACGCCGATGCCGATGACGATGGCGAAATACACCACGAGAATGCCGATATCGAGCGCGTTGACGTGCAGGCGCAGCAGCACGAAACCCCCTGGGTCGGGTTCGTCACCGGCTTCGTCGCCGGTGTTCTGGTCGGGATGAATGCCCGATTACGCGCGGATTAGACCCATTGCGACGATCTTCCTGACAGACGTCAGCGAAGGCGCCGCGCGCCGTCAGCGGGATCGACCCGGAACACCTGCGGTGGTGCCCAGCTCCGCCGCTGGTAGGCACCCTCGATCGACGCGCGTACGGCCGGCACATCCGCCTGGCGGGACAGGGCGAGCGCGCAGCCGCCGAAGCCGCCGCCGGTCATGCGAGCGCCTAGGGCCCCGGCATCCAAGGCGGCCGACACCGCAACGTCCAGCTCAGTCGCAGACACCTCGAAGTCATCGCGCAGCGACGCATGTGAGGCCGTCAGCAGGGGACCCACCTCTGCGGCCCGATCCGCGCGCAGCAAGGCGACGGCACGGGTGACGCGGGCGTTCTCGGTGAAGACGTGGCGGGCGCGACGGCCGAGCAGGCCGTCATGGCCATCGGCTGCGGCGAGCCCGGCGACCTGTCCCATCTCGGCGTCGCGCAGGCTCGAAACACCGAGCGCGGCGGCCGCTTCCGCGCACTCGCGACGCCGGTCGCCGTACCCGCCGTCGGTGTTGCTGTGCCGCACGCCAGTGTCGATGACGGTCAGCACCAGATCGCCGAAATCGACTGGTATCACGGCAGTTTCGCGGCTACGAACATCGAGATGGACCAGTCCCCCCGCGACGGCGAAGAGCGCCGCGACCTGATCCATGATCCCGGTCTGCGCACCAACTTCGGTGTTCTCGGCGGACTGGCACGCGGCAGCAAGGTCCATACGGGACAGCTGGCCGCCCGCCAAGTCGTTGAGCGCGACCGCGATCGCGCACTCGAGCGCCGCGCTCGACGACAGGCCGCTGCCGGTGGGGACGTCCGAGTCCACGATGATGTCGGCGCCGGGCAGGGTCAGACCGGCATCACGAAGCGCCCGCAGCACCCCGCGCGGGTACGCCAACCAGGCTTCGGGCTCGCGCTGGCACGACCACGCCAGCAGTCGGTCGTCGTCGCGCAAGGCCACCGCCGCCAGCGCTTGCCGGTCGATCGCGAAGGGGAGCACCAGCCCGTCGTTGTAGTCGGTGTGCTCGCCGATCAGGTTCACCCGCCCGGGCGCGCCCCAGACCCCAGCAGGTTCGCGGCGCACGCGTTCTCGGAAGGTCTGCGCGATCCGCTCCGCGCGCTCAACCCATTGCACGGCGCAGGCTTTCCGCAGCGACCTCGGGCGCGACGTCGGTCATGTAAGCGCCCCCCATCATCTCCGAGCCCGCCACGTATTTGAGCTTCTCGGCGCTGCGGTGAGCGGGCGCGAACTCCCAGTGCAGATGGCTGATCGGCGCCCAACTCGCGAGCACGTCCAACCCACCCGTCAGGTGAAGGCGACCGGCCAGCTCGCTCGGGTCGCACGTCGGCGCCTGATGGATGCCCATGACGTACGGCAGCGGGAACCCGAAGAGCGCGTCGTAGCCCGAAAGGAGTGCCTCGAGAAGCTCGGCGACGTCGTCGCGCTCGGCGGCCGGGAGCTCGAACAGGTCAGCCCGGTGGCCGATCGGGACGACGTGCACCTCGTAAGGAAAGCGTGCCCACGGCGGGACGAAGGCGACGACTCCTCCGCGACGCGCGACGATCCGGCGCCCATCAGCGACCTCTCCCGCCACGACATCGCATTCCACGCATCGCCCGGTGCGGCGGCGATGGTCATCGGCCGCTCGCAACTCGCGAAGCGGGCGAGGCGGGACGTCGCTGTAGCCGTAGATCTGACCGTGCGGATGCGCCAGGGTGACGCCGATGACCTCGCCCTTGTTCTCGAACGCGAGGACGTAACGCACGTGCTCCTCGGCGCCGAGCACCGCATACCGGTCGGCCCACACATCGACCAGCAGCCGTAGCCTCTCGACGCCGACTTGCGCCAGCGTCGTGTCGTGACGATCGCTGTAGACGACGACCTCGCAGCGCCCGGCAGCCGGTTCGACGCGGATCAGCTCGGTGGCGACATTGTCGAGATCGTCAGGCGGCGGCGGATCGGGCGACAGGCTGGGAAACCGGTTGTCGAAGACGGCGATCTCGAACGACTCCCGTGGGATCTCGGTGGGCGTGGCCGGATCGATCGTCGGGCACAGCGGGCAATGCTCGGCAGGCGGCTGGTAGGTGCGGTCCTGACGGTGCGTGGCGAAGGTGACCCACTCGTCGGCGGTGGGGTCGTAGCGACGTTCGCTCACCCGTCCTCGCGACTCGTCGGCACCTGCACAAGACGTGAATACAGGGTCAACCGGCGGCCGTCCGGCAGGCGCGTCACGTAACGCTCGAAACGGCGCCCGGCCGGCTGCTCGCTGCCGCCCGGGGCGACTTGGGACACGGGAGGCGAAGGTTCGGCGGCCACGGCAAAACCATACGGACAACGACGGGCAAGAGCCGAAAGTCCTGCCCGCTAGGTCTGGTGTCGGAGTGGGTAATGGGGGCACGATGATGTGGTGAGCGTTGTCACATGCCGGTGGTGTGGTCAGCTCTTTGCTGCCCCCCATGACCTGCGCTGGCACCTTCGCCATGACCACCAGCTCGACGTTGCCACCACCCGTCACGAGACGGGTACCGAGCGCAAGAAGGACCGCGGTACGACCGTGACACTGCCGGTCGAGAGCCGGTCAGCTGGAAACGATGTCCACCCAGCGGGTCACGCGCGCGCCGATGGTGTCACCGATGTGACGGGCGACCTCGGGAGCTACGGGCGAATCCAGCGACAGCGACATGAGGGCCTCGCTCCCCGCCGCCTCGCCGCGACTGACCTGCGCGCTCGCGATGTTGACCCCAGCCTCGCCGAGTAGCGCCCCCACATTTCCCACCACGCCCGGACGGTCGTCGTAGCGCAGGAAGAGCAGGTGCGCCGACGGCCGTAGATCGACCTCGTAGCCATCGATCTCGGTGATCCGCTCGACCTGACGTGTGCCCATGAGGGTGCCGCTGACCGACAGCGCGGTGCCCTCGGGCAGCACGCCGCGAACCGTCACCAGGTTGCGGTAGTCCGGCGATTGCGGGTCACGCTCCAGCGCCACGCTGATGCCGCGCTCCGAGGCGAGCAGCGGGGCGTTGACATACGTCACCTGCTCCTCGACCACCGCCCGGAAGACACCCTTGAGCGCAGCAAGCTGGAGCACGCCGACGTCCTCAGCGGCGATCTCTCCGCGGACCTCGATGGTCAGGCTCGTCGCGACGCCGCCGGCGAGCCCGGTGAAGAGCTGACCCAGCGTCTCGGCGAGCGGCAGCCCGGGACGAACATCCTCGCTTACCGCTCCCCCGGCTTGGACGTTGACGGCGTCAGGAACGAATTCGCCGGACAACGCGAGCCGCACCGAACGGGCGACCGCGAGGCCGGCCTTCTCCTGCGCTTCCTCGGTACTCGCCCCGAGGTGCGGGGTGACGACGGCGTTGGGTGCCTCGAAGAGCGGCGAGACGGTGGTCGGCTCCTTGGCGTAGACGTCGATGCCCGCACCGCCGAGATGGCCCGAATGCAGGGCCTCGGCCAGCGCCGACTCGTCGACCAGGCCACCGCGCGCCGCATTGATCAGGATGGCGCCCGGCTTGCAGGTGGCGAGCTCGTCCTTGCCGATCATCCCCAACGTTTCCGGGGTTTTCGGCAGGTGCACGGACAACACATCGCACTCCGCCAGCAGCTCCGGCAGCGAGACGAGCGAGACGCCCATCTGCGCGGCCCGAGCGGTCGAGACGTAGGGGTCGTACGCGAGGATGCGCATCCCGAACGCGGACAGCCGCTGCGCGACGAGCGCACCGATGCGGCCGAGCCCGAGCAGCCCGGCGGTCTTGCCGGTCAGCTCGACGCCGGTGAACGCCGAACGCTTCCACTCTCCTGCCGTGAGCGACGCATGAGCCGTCGGGATCCGGCGGGCGACGGCGAGCAGCAGCCCGACCGCGTGCTCGGCGGCACTGACGATGTTGGACTGCGGGGCGTTGACGACCATGACTCCGCGCGAGGTGGCGGCCGGGATGTCGACGTTGTCGAGCCCGACTCCGGCCCGCGCCACGACCTTCAATCGCGGCGCGGAAGCCAGCGCCTCCGCATCGACGGTCGTGGCGCTGCGCACGATGATCGCGTCAGCCTCGCTGATCGCCAGGAGCAGCGCCGAGCGGTCGGCGCCGTCGACGTGCCGGACCTCAAAATCCTGATCCAGCAAGGCGATTCCGGCCGGCGAGAGCTCCTCGGCGATCAGTACTACGGGCTTCGAAGGAGCACTCACACTGGTGTCATTCAGGCTCATTCAGGACGGATCCAGGACATCATCGGCCGCAGCTGCGCACCGACCTGCTCGATCGGGTGGTGCTTGCCCTCCTCGACGAGCTTGTCGAACGTCGCCCGGCCGGCTTCGTCCTCAGCCACCCACTCCTTGGCGAACGAGCCGTCGGTGATCTCGCCGAGGATCTTCTGCATCTCCGCCTTGACGGCGTCGGTGATGATGCGCGGGCCGCGGGTGACGTCGCCGTACTCGGCGGTGTCGGAGATCGAGTAGCGCATGTTGGTGATGCCGCCCTCGTACATGAGGTCGACGAT
>DATAVO010000109.1:0-15214 GCA_036267695.1 Frankiaceae bacterium | reverse complement strand
ATCGCGACAGCTAAAGCGACCGCGGCAGGTGCGAGCACCGACGCCCAGCTGCTGACCGCATTCGCCTCGCCGAGCACCACGGCGGGATCGGCCGGGTGGCGTTCGGTCACCGCCGAAGGAACTACCTGCACCAGCAGGGCGCAGCCGACCCCGAGAAGGACGGCACCGAGCAGCGTCAGAGGCTGCCAAGGGGTGGCGAGCAGCAAAGCTCCGGCCGTCATCGCGGCCAAGCCGGCCGCGAGCACGACGCGGTGACCGACCCGTTCAGCCGCGCGACCGGCGAGTAGTCCCACCGCGATTAGTGCCACCGCGAACATGCTGGGATAGAAGGCCACCGAGCCCCGATCTACCTGAAGCTGGCGCTGGAGCTGCCCTAGAACGGACCCCAAGCCGTTGAGCCAGTAGCCCAGCAGCCCGAGGGTGGCATACAGCAGGACGGTCGGCCTGTCGCGGACGATCGCAGCAGGGGCGTGGCCCGGCGCCGGAGTGCCAACTTTGTCAACCAGCTTCACAAAGCCCATAATAATCGCGTGGATACCATCCCGCCACCCGCCAATCGGCCGACAGCAGTCACCACTCTCGGTAGGGCGCTCAGCCTCGTGCACACCGGCGACGCACGGCAGCGCGCAGAGCTGACCACCCTGCTCGGACTCACACGGACGGGGACCGGCACGGTTCTCCATCAGCTGCAGGAGCTGCGCCTGACCCGCAGTGCTGCTCCGCCGCCGGCCGGCCGCGAAGGGGCGCCGACCGGGCGGCCGTCGCACCACGTCGAGCTTCACCCGGAGAGCCCCGCCGTCGTTGCCGCCCAGCTGACGGTGCACTCGCTGCGGATCGCCGAACTCCGGTTGGGAGGTGTGCTCGGCGGGATCGAGGAGTGCCCGCTCCCCGAGCCTGCCTCGCCCGATGCGGTCCTCACCCTGGCGGCAGACCGGATCGCCAGCTACGTGGCAACTATGAATCGCTGCTGCCTCGCGGTGGGGCTGGCGTTGCCCTCCGCCGTCGGACATGACCAGACGGCGCTGGCAGCATTCAATCTGCCCTGGCCCGCTGCGGTGCCGGTGCGCGTCAAGCTGCAGGCGATGCTGGACGATCGCGCGTGTCCGCTCGACGTGCACGCCGGCAATGACGCTAACCTGGCCGCCCTTGCCGAGTATCGCCACGGAGCGGGACGTCAGGCCAGCGATCTGCTCTACCTGACGACGGGTCGCGGTGTTGGCGGCGCTCTGGTCAGTCACGGGCAACTGTTCACCGGCAGCGCTGGCTACGCGCTCGAGGTGGGCCATTTGACTGTCGAGCCGAACGGGCGGCGTTGCTTCTGCGGCAACCGCGGATGTCTCGGCGCGGAAAGTGATGCGGCGGCGCTGCTGCTCGCGGCCGGACGGCGGCCCACGAGGCAGCCGGACGCCGCCGCGCGCAAGGTCATCGCCTCCGCGACGGGGGACCCGGTGGCACGGGCGGCGGTGGATGCCGTCGCCGTGCGGCTCGGCATCGGTCTGGCCAGTCTTGTCAATGTGCTGAATCCGGACCGTGTCGTGCTGGGCGGAGTGCTCGCCGATCTCTACGCCGCCGGCGAGCGACTGGTGCGCAAAACTCTCACCCAGCGGTCTTTTCTGGATCAGGCAGCACACGTCGACGTGCGGGCGGCCGCGCTCGACGAGGCCATTCTCATCGGCGCGGGAGAGCTCGCCTTTCAGCCTCTCCTGGACGACCCGCGAGCGGTGATCGCGGCCCTGCCGACCAGCGAAAGCGATGACTTGGCGGCGTCACTCACCGAGCGATAGCGCCCGCCGAGCGCATCGGCGAGCGTGCGATGCGCCGGGCCCGTACCGATGACGAGGGAGCGCGCCGGATCGACACCTTTGGCGCGGGCAAACGCGAGCAGCAGCCCGGGAAGGGGAGGCCGGCACCAGCATTGCGGGGGACCGGCCGCGTGCGCGCAGAGTGCGCTCTCGACGTCGCCGCCGATAGCGGCCACGGCGCGCTCGAGCAGCTCCCGATCGCCGGCCGGATTCCAGTCGAAGACGAGGTGCGGTTCGCTCGTGCGGCGGTAGTCCGGAGTCACTGCGGCCGCGGCGATGAGAACTCCGGGCTGGCCGCGGGACGGCTCCCGGACGAAAGGCACCTGTTCGATCGAGTTCCAGCCTTCATCGCTCGTGGGTGGCTCGAGCTCGCGCCGGGCACGCATCTGCGACGTCGGCAGAAGCAGCCCCGGCTCGCGTGAGCCACGCAGTTCTTCGGGCTGGGGGAGCCGGCCGAAGTGGTCGAGCAGCCGTTCGACGAGGTTGATCTGCGCCTGGGCGAGCGAGATGTCGAGCCAGACGCAACGCGCGGCGAGCCCATGGCGGTGGGCGACGTCGATCACGTGGCTGCGTGACGCGCGGGTGAGGTAGGTGTTGTCGAGCACGACGCGGCCTTCGCCGGCGGCGAGCTGCGCGTCAAGAGTCGCGGCGAGGTCCTTGAGAGTGCCGCCGAGTTCATCACGGTTGAGCCGGCGATAGCCACGCGCCAGAAAGCCCGTCGAAATACGGCTCTTTCCGGCTCCCGGAATGCCCATGACGACAACAACTTCGCCCTCGCGGGTCGCGGCGCGCGGCTTCACCGGGCCGGTCGCAACGAGTTTCAGCGACGCGGCACGGGCCGCTGAGCGGGCTGTCTTGACGCGGGTCGCACCCGGGATTGCCACGACTTCAGGGCCGAGCGCGAGAACCCACGCCAGCGCCTCCTCGGCTTCATCCGGATTGAGCTTGTGTGCCCGGCGCGGGCCACCGAGCGGCGAATGCGCGATCACGGCGATCCCGAGTTCCCTGCAGCGCGCGACCATGCCGCCGCGCAAGGCGCGATCGTCGAACCTGCTCAACGCAACTTCCACCGCCGCGATCGGCGCGATCTCCAGCGCGGCGTCGAGTTGCGGATGGTTGACGTTGGAGAGGCCGATCCGCGCGACGAGACCATCATCGACGAGCTTGGCGAGGGCACGCACCGATGTCGCCCACGGCGTACGCGGATCGGGCGCATGCAAGAGGTAGAGATCGACCGGCAAGCCGCCCAGCGCGTCCAGACTCTTCTCGCAGTCAGCACGGATCGTCTTGGCGCGACCGTCGGGTATCCAGCCCGCACCCATGCCGCCCTTGGTCACGATGCGCGCCGGCAGCGCCGAACCGCGCAGGGCGCTTGCGAGCAACCGTTCGCTTTCGCCGTACGAGCGCGCTGTATCGAAGACGGTGATCCCTGCCTCGGCGGCAGCGACGATGGGCGCCTCGTCCGTCAAGCGCATGCAGCCGAGGCCCACCCGCAGTTCGGACGCATCAAGCCAGGCGCGCACGAACGCCAATGCTAGATGGGCGGCTCAGGAGGGATTCAGGAGGGACAGCGCGTTGTCCCGGAGCACGCGCTTCTTGTCCTCGGCGGTGAGCTTGCCGAGGTAGTCGATGTAATCGGCGGGCTGTTCGGTGCCCTCCGAGTGCGGCCAGTCGGAGCCGAAGAGCACGCGATCGGCGCCGATCTGCTCCACAAGAGCCGCCACGTCTTCCTCAGGGAACGGCGACACCCAGAAATGCCGGCGGAAGACGTCGGAGGGCCGGTCGTGGACCGTCTGGCCGTACGCCTGAATGTAGCGCTCGACGATGGAAACGCCCGCATGGTCGAGCATGTGCAGGCAGTACGGGACCCATCCGCAGCCCAGCTCGATGGTCGCGATCCGCAAGCGCGGGAAGCGGCCGAAAACGTTGCCGAGGATGAGCGCCGCGACGGTGTCGAGAATGGTGCGGTCACCGCCGAAGAGCGCGTTGCGCAGGCTGTTCTCGTAGACGGGATCGGTGACCCCGTTGCGCTGCCAGAGCAGCCGATAGGCCTCGTCGTAGGAGTCCCCGCCAGCGTGGATGTGGTAGGTGACCGGGATGTCCGCTTCCTGGATGCGGGCCCAGAACGGGTCCCAATCCGGGTGTGCGGGGGAGCGGCCGTTGGCCGGTCCGGGACGAAGCACGATCATGCGGGCGCCGCGAGCGAGCACGGCATCGAGCTCCTTCGTGGCGAGCGCCGGGTCGAGCACCGGGATGGCCGCCGCGCCGATCAGGCGGTCCTGATAGGCCCAGCCCCAATCCTCTTCCAGCCAGCGGTTGAAGGCGTGGAAGAGCTTGTAGGTCAGCTCGATCTGCTGCGGATGCAGCCCCTCGATCCCAACGGCCAGGGTGGGAAACAGCCACGCCTTCTCCAAGCCCTGCTCGTCCATGACCGACAGGCGCGCGTCACGGTCCTGGTAGTACGGCTTCAGCGGCTCCAAGGAGTCCGAGCGCCAGGCATTGGTGGGCCCCGAGCGTTCGCCGCCTTCGGCCAGCGCCTTGAGCTGCTTGTGCAGGACCCCGGGCTTGATCACCGGGTTGAAGGTCGGGTTGGGGACCATCGTCTGCATCGAGGTGCCGAACATGATGTAGCGCCGCTTGCCCTCGGAGACCCACCGGACGAAGCGCTTCACCTCATCGTCGCCGTAGCGCGTGAAGCAGTCCTCGGCTTCGTAGTAGTGGTTGTCCGCGTCGATCAGCTGGTAGTCCATCAAGCCCTCCGCTGCTGAAACATCTACATCAATGCTAGGACCCCGTTCCTTCAAGTGCAACGAGGGGGTGCGCGCCCGGGGATGTCGCTAGAGCTGCAGACGCAGGATGTGGTCGTCGCCATCGCGGGGATTGCCGCGGACGTCACGGTTGGAGGTGGTGAACCACAGCGACCCGCCACGGCGCCGCGGGAGCTGTGATGAGGTTGACCTCATCGAAGGTGTCCTGGCCGAATTCGCTCGACCAGAGCCGACCTTGCGCATCCCACGCCAGGCCCTGGACGTTGCGATGGCCGCAGCTCCAGATCGGTGAGCGCGAGTCCGGCGTCGTCCCCGCAGCCCTTGCCCATGTCGACGTCAGGGCTGCTGCGTGCGCGCACGTTGGGCACGGTGGGCGCGCACCCGCATCCGATTCCCGCAGCGTTCATCGGAGCACCAGCGGCGCCGGCCGGTGGGATCGAGGAAAATCCCGGAACAGGTGTCGTCGCCGCACGCTCGGAGCTGGGGAGCGTAGCGGTCGCTCAGATCGTGCACGGCGCTGCGTGCGAGCCGGCCCAGCGCCTCAGCGGCCGTTGCCGGCCTGCCGATTGCCAAGCCGTCACGGTGTCGGCGCACGTTCAAGGCGCGATCACCTTGAAGCGCAAGGGTCAGCAGGCGCACGTCCGGGGTCGGCATCGGCTCGCCGCGCACTGATGCGGCCGCCAGGTGATGCAGCGCCTCCCGGATGGTCTGGAACTGGCGCACGTCACCATCGGTGACCGCGGAGGTGGGCTCCATCGCGTTGGCACTTAGCCAGGCCCGCAGCGCAGCAGGCGTCTCGATCGCGTCGTCCGACACCGGGCGGTAGCGCCCGTTGACCGTCGCCAGCAGGTCGAGCCAGGCAGCGCCGTTGCCGCTCCGGAATTCATCCACACCTTACAGAGTAATGGTTTGACCTATTACTGCCAACGGGCCATTGTGTAATGGATGAAGCCATTACGCCCGGAGACCTACAGCGTCGCGTTCGTGCTCGTCTGGAGCAGCGGCTATGTCATGGGTGCCCTGGCTACGCAGGTCATCGAACCGCTCACAGTCACCATGTGGCGCTTCCTGGTCGCAGCGCTCGTCTTGGCCGCTATCGCGTACGTGCGGCGTGAGCAGTGGCCACGCGGCCGGGAGCTCGCGCAGCTTGCGGCCATCGGCGTTCCCATGTTCGCCATCCAATTCGGTGCGCTCTACACCGCTCTGGCCGACGGTATGCCCGCGTCGACCACCTCGCTGATCGCCTGCTCGTCGCCCCTGTTGGTGGCCGTCATCAGCTCCGCAGCGCGCTGGGAGCGGCTGAGCCCGCTGCGCTGGGTGGGCATCGGGCTCGGGGTGGCCGGCGTCGCGACGACCCTTGCCGATCGGGTCGGCAGGCCTCCGAGCCTCGGCGTGCTGGCCTGGACGCTGCTCGGGCTGGCGGCCTTGGCAGGCGGTACGGCGCTGCAGTCCCGCGTCAAGACGACGGCGGGGCCGGCAGCCGTCGCTTCGGTCGAGGTGGCTGCCGCCTTCGTGGTGCTCGCCGTATGGGCTCCGTTGCGCGGCGCCCTGACCATCCCGCTGACGTTTCACGCCCTGGGCACGTTTGGTTGGCTGGCGTTGGTCACCGGAGTGGGCGCACCCCTGCTGCTGTTCTCGCTCGTACGCACGCACGGCGCGACGCGGGCGAGCAGCCTGCTGTTCGCGGTGCCGGCCATCACCGCGATCGCGTCGTGGCCCATCCTGGGCATCCGTCCGGGACCGCTCACGGTGATCGGCCTGCTGATCGTCGCCGTCGCGCTGCGATTGGGGCGAGCCCGCACACCGTCGTCGCGCGTCGTCGATCTCACCGACGTCCGCAGCGCATATGCCGTGAAGGTCGCCCCGATCCCTCAGGCGGAGGGTGCCCAGCGGCTGACGAGGTAGCGCTAGTGCGCCACGCGGTAGTGCAGGTAGACGACCTTCGAACCGAACGTTCGTGTGTCGGCAAGTTCGAGATGCACCTGGCGCTCATGGTGGGCGAAGTAGGGAATGCCGCCGCCCACCAGGACCGGGTGCATCCTGATCCGGTAGTCGTCGATCAGACCCAGATCCGCAACCTGGCCGGCAAGATCCGCACCGCCGATGGCGATCTCGCCTTCCGCTGGCTCGGCTCGCAACCTTTCGATTTCCTCCGCCAGGCTGCCGGAGGCGAGACGGGTATTAGCGCCCTGCACCTGCTTCAGCGTCCGAGAGAAGACCACCTTCGGTAGCGCCTTCCAGAGCCTGGCCCACTCGATCTCTGCGTCGTCGAGAGACTGGTCCTGTTCGGCGGTGTCCCAATAGAGCATGGTCTCGTACAGCCGGCGTCCCATGAGATGGACGCCGATCTCGCGGATCTCGCCGAGGACGAAGCTGAAGACCTCATCTCCGGGCTGGGTCCAGCCGAATTCGCCGTCTGGGCCGACGATGTAGCCATCCAGCGAGACGCCCATCGAATAGCTCACGCTCCGCATCAGAAGCCTCCTCGGAAATGGCAGTCAGGCGGGTACGAGGGCACGCTACTTGCCTCGTCATCACGACCGCCGTTGGTAGCTGTGGACGGCGGGCGCGAGCCAATGCTGCAGAAGGGAGCGTCGCTCTCGGCGCGTGCGCGCCGGATTCGGATCGACGGCGAAAGATTGCAGCGTCCGCAGGTAGATCTCGATCAGTTCGGCACGATCAGAAGCGTCGATGCCGAGCGCCGGCCAGTCGACGGGGAGCCGGGACAGGAGCGCCTCAGTGAGTTCGATGCCGACGGAGGAGGTGATGCGCCGCGTGAAAGTGGGCTTGTGATCCGGGACGAAAAGCAGCGACAGGTACCGCTCCTTCGGCATCCGTTCCAGCGTGAACGCCAGGCACTCGACGAGCATGGCCGCCGGGTCGGTGAGCTTGCGTACCCGGGCGACCAGGCGGTCGACGAAGGCATCGGCGGCGGCGGCCGCTACGGCAAAGAGCAGTTCCTCGGTGCTGGGAAACAGCCGGTAGACGGTCTGGCGGGTTACCCCCAGCTCGGCGGCGACGTCCGACAGCGCAACCTTGTGCGGCTCCTGCCGGTCCATGCAGCGCATGGCGGCCGCGATGACGCGCTGCCGGGCTTCGGTGTCGTTGCGCGGAGGTTGGCCCTGCCAGCCGGGACTTTTCATGCCGCCCTTCCGCGTCCGCCGCCTGCGATGTACGGTGACGCACATCATACGAGTACATGATCAGTGTATGAGACCCGTGCTTCGAGCGGGGGTGGACCGAGCGCTCAATCGGGAGGCCGGATGTCGAGTGCGATGGATGATGCGCCGTTCGACCTGCGTGACCCGCAGACCTTGTTTCAGGCCCATGACCATGGCCGGATGCCACAGCTGTACGAGCAGCTGGCGCTACAGGCGCCGCTGTGGCAGTTACCCGGTGTCGACAACGTGTATCTCGCCTGTACGCGGGAGCTGGTCGAGGAGGGCGTCGCCAAGCCGCAGGAGCTCTCCTCCAACCTGACCCAGCTTCTGTACCGCGATGGTGACGGCGGCCCGGCGCTCTTCGACATGGGGATGCTCGATGATCCCGGTCACGTGCTGGCCACCGCGGATCCACCGGCGCACACCTTGCAACGACGGCTGCTGCAGCCGGGTTTGTCGCGCCGCGCGGTCAATGCTTGGGCACCCAGGGTCCGTGACATCACCGACGAACTGCTCGAAGGCATGCAGCCGCCCAGCGTTGACATCGCGACCGAGCTCGCCGACCCGCTCACCATGCGCGTCGTCTGCCAGCTGGTCGGGCTGCCGGAAGAAGACACACCTGAGCTCGTCCAGGAGGTCATGGCCATGGACCGGCTCATCAGCGGGCTTGCCGACCGGGCAGACATGGACACCGGAGCCGGTGCCGCGCTGACGCACGGCATCCGCCTCGCCGGCTACCTGAACAGCTCGCCGCCAGCCGGCAGCATCCTGGCGACGTTGAAAGATGCCATCGCCGACGGTCTCGTCACTGAAGGCGCCGCCATCGGCATGCTGCTTCAACTCGTCACGGCGGGCACCGAAACGACAGCCACCCTCATCGGGCATGCCGTCCGGCAGCTCGCGAACGATCAGCAGCTGCAGCAAGGACTTCGGGACCAACGTCAGCGCATCCCGGCGTTTCTGGAAACCGTCCTGCGCGATGACGGACCCTTCCATTTCCACTCCCGGACGACCCGGCCAGGAGCCACCCTTGGCGGTACCCCGCTGCCCGCCGACTCCCTGGTCCTGCTCATGTGGGCAGCCGCCAACCAGTCGACGCCGGACATTCTGGGGTCGCACCTGGCGTTCGGGCGCGGTATTCACTTCTGCATCGGCGCCCACCTCGCACGCCTCGAAGCCATGATCGCCATCGACGCCCTGCTCCAGCGAACCGCACACATCGACGCCGACCCGGCGAGGCCCTCAACCTCACGGCCGTCGCTGATGATGCCCCGGCCGTCCTCCGTGCCGATTCGCTGGCGAGCCGCGTAAGAAGTCAGGCAGCCATTGATGTGCCACAACCTGGATGTGGTCGTAGCGAACCGACCATATCCAGGTTGTGGCGGACGTCCCTCGCCAGACGGTGAGACTGCTCAACCGGAGGCGACGAGGGACCCCTCAGGTGCCGCCAGCTCGATGTCGGCGACGACTGTGAGCTCCGGCTTGGGCCGGCCGGGTAGTAGCAGCGCCAGACCCGCGCCGACCCCCAGCGCGGTAGCGCTGATCCAGAATGCCCGGTCGTAGCCGGCGGTCGGTGAGGCTGCCCCTGCCGCGACGGTGGCCATCGCGGCCAGGCCGACCGCTCCGCCCACCTGACGGGCGGTGTTGAGCAGTCCTGAGGCGAGTCCGGCCTGGTGCATGGGCATGTCGGAGGTGGCGGCGATCGTCATGGGCACGAACGACAGGCCGAGGCCGATGCCGCACAGCAGCAGCGGTCCGAAAACGCTCGAGAAGTACCCGTCGCCAGCGGAGAGCTGGGTCAGCCAGGCCAGGCCGCCGGCCGCCATCAACGGGCCGATCACGAGCTGGCGCCGGGCGCCCAGCACCGTCACGATCCGGGTGCCCACGATCGCGCCGACCATGGTCGAGAGTGCGGCCGGCAGGAAGGCGACCCCCGTCTTCAGGGGGCTGTAGTTCTGCATCTGCTGCAGGTACAGCGACAGGAAGAAGAACAGCCCGAACAGGGCGGCGCCGATCGTGACGGCGATGCCGTTCGCCGCTGCTACGGAGCGCCGGCGGAAAATGCCCAGCGGCACCAGGGGATTTGCGGTGCGCGACTCGACCACCACGAAGACCGCGAGCAGTGCGGCGGCGCCCGCCAGCGTCAGGATGGTGGCGGCTGACCCCCATCGGCGGGTGTCGGTGCTGACGATGCCGTAGACCAGCAGAGCCAGCCCACCGGTGACCGTGACGGCGCCGGTGATGTCGAGGCTCGGCCGTTGCTCGGCTCGGGACTCTGTCAGCGATACGAGCGCCGCGGCGACGAGTGCAGCACCGATGGGCACGTTGACGAACAGGACCCACCGCCAGTCGAGCAGGTCTGTCAGGATCCCGCCGGCCAGAACGCCGACGGCAGAACCGCTCGCGGCCGTTGCTGACCAGGCGCCAAGCGCGCGGCGGCGGGCCGAGGGATCGATGAACGTGGTGGTGATGAGGCTGAGAGTGGCGGGGGCCAGAATCGCACCGCCGACACCTTGCACGGCTCGTGCGGCGATGAGCGAGCCGCCGTTCTGGGCCAGGCCACCGAGCAGGCTGGACACGGTGAACAGGCTCAGGCCGAACACGAAGGTGCGCCGGCGTCCGAACAGGTCGGCAGCCCGGCCGCCGAACATCAGGAATCCGGCGAACGTGAGCGTGTAGGCATTGATGATCCACTGCTGCCCGGTGGCTGAAAGCCCCAGGTCGGCCCTCATCTTGGGCAGGGCTACGTTCACGATGGATATGTCGAGCACGACCATGAACTGCGCGGCGCAGCACACCGCCAGCACGGCCCAGGTGGGCACTCTCGCCCGGGAACGCTTCAACATCACGGCTCTCCTTTCTTCTCGTCACGTCTTGTGGTGCGCCGGACGACGGCGCGCTGGTGACGGCACCAGTGGTGATGACGTCTATCCAGGCGACGAATGGGCGCGCGCCCGTGGGACAGCAGGGTCAGACCTGTTCGAGCCGCCGGGTGAGGAAGCGTCGTTCAGGGGTCGAGGTGGCGAGGCGCAGGGCTCGGCGGTATGCCGCGCGAGCCTCGGGGCCGCGGCCGAGACGGCGAAGCAGCTCGCCGCGGGTGGAGTGGTAGTACAGGTATCCGTCGAGCTCGAGCCGCTCGACGGTGTCCAACGCCGCATCGGGATCGCCTACCTGAGCCAGCGCCGCCGCGTGGTTGAGCTCGACCACTGGCGAACCGGTGAGCTCGGCCAACCTCCGGTAGGTGTCGGCTACCTGCGGCCAGTCGACATGCTCACGCGTCTGCAACGACGCGATCGCGGCCTGCAGCACGTAGGCACCGGCCCCACCGATCGCCACTGCGTTTTCAAGAACCGACCGTCCTGCTTTGATCGCCTCGGTGTCCCACAGCGAACGGTCCTGATCCTCGAGCAGCACGAGATCGTCGCCCGCGAAGCGCGCTCGCCGCCGCGCATGATGAATCATCATCAGCGCCAAAAGCCCTTGCGCCTCAGGCTGATTCGGCATGAGCGTGACCAGCACTCGGCCGAGTCGGATGGCCTCGGCGCCGAGGTCGACCCGGCCGCGGTAACCCTCGTTGTAGATGAGGTAGAGGACGGCGAGTACCGCGTCGAGGCGCCCGGCGAGCAGCCGCTCATCTGGTACGGCGAAGGGGATGGCTGTCGCTTTGATCTTGGCCTTGGCGCGGGTGAGACGGCGTTTCATCGTCTCCTCGGAGACCAGGAATGCCCTCGCGATGTCGGCGGTCTCCAGACCCCCGAGGGCGCGCAGCGTGAGTGCCACCTGACCGTCCAGCCGCAGCGCCGGGTGACAGCAGGTGAAGATCAGCTCGAGCCGCTCGTCTTTGATGCTCGTCTCGTCGAAGTCGTCCATAGTCGCCTCGCGCACCGGCAGCAGGTGGAGCTTGTCGGCCAGGGTGCGTTCGCGGCGGAACCTGTCGATCGCCCGGTTTCGGGCGGTCGTCACCAGCCACCCACCAGGGTTGTCCGGCGCCCCAGCGGCGGGCCAGCGTTCCGCAGCAATGGCAAACGCTTCCTGCGCGGCGTCCTCGGCCTTGTCGAAGTCGCCGAGGAACCCGACGAGCGAGGCCAGCACCCGGCCCCACTCCTCGCGAAAAACGTCCTCCAGCACGCTCAGAGCCGCACCACCGGCCTGATCTCGATCGCACCGCCGTAGCGGGCGACGGGGATGCGGGAGGCCAGCTCGACCGCGTCGTCGAGGTTGGCCGCTTCGATGACGGCGAAGCCGCCGAGCACCTCTTTGGTATCGGCGAAGGGCCCGTCGGTCATCAGGGTCTGGCCACCGACCACCCGCACGCTCGTCGCCGTCTCGGCCGGCTGCAGCCGGGCCGCCTCGACCACGCGCTCATCGCTGAGCAACGCGTGGAACTCGGCGCGCACCTTCTCGCGCTCAGCCTCGGGCAGCGCGTCGCCGTAGGCCGGCTCGGCGTAAATCATCAGTGCGTACTGCATGGAAACCTCCCGGAAAATGGGCTCTCGCGTCTTCGACGAACCAGCCGCCGCAAATGGGACACCGCCGGGCACATTTTCAAGACCGATCTCGACGCTAGCCGCCCCCGCGGCGTCGGTACACCGGATTTCCGCGCGCCCAGAATCGCCGAGCCGGGCTGTCCCTTGAACGCGTGCCCATCCGTCGTCTGAGTGTGAGGAGCAACGTGCTCGCTCGACACATCCCAAGCAAGGAGATGGCCATGGAAGCCAGACTCAACTACTTCGAAGGCGCGGTCGGAGAGAAGTTCGTGAAGTACCTGAACTCCGCCGGCAGGGCGGCGCACGACGTACTTCCGGCAACAACGCTGAACCTGGTGTTGATCCGCGCCAGCCAGATCAACGGGTGCGCGGTCTGCCTCGACATGCACACCAAAGACGCCGCGGCTGCCGGGGAATCCGCCGTGCGGATGAACCTGGTCGCGGTCTGGCGCGAGGCCACCCTCTTCAGCGAGGCCGAGCGGGCAGCGCTCGAACTCACCGAGCAAGGCACCCGGCTGGCCGATGCCGCCGAGGGCGTCACCGACGAGGTCTGGGCCAACGCCGCCAAGCACTACGACGGCGATCAGCTCGTCGCGCTCGTCGCGACCATCGCCAGCATCAACGCCTGGAATCGGCTCAACGCCATCACTCGTCAGCCGGCCGGCAGCTACGTGCCCGGCCAGTGGAACTAAGGAGCCGGACATGACCTACAAGAACGACATGACCATGATGTACGCGACCCATGACGCGCTGCGTCGCGATCTCGACGACATCGCCCGGATCACCTCGCGCGGGCAGGATGACCCCAAGTCGATCCTGCGCGGCGCCGTGGGATGGCAACTGTTCAAGACCTTCCTGCAGGTCCACCACTCCGCCGAGGACGATCTGCTGTGGCCGGCGATGCGGCGCGCGCTCGCTGGCGACTCCAGCGCACAAGCGCTGCTCGATGCGATGGAGGCCGAGCACGGGGCGATCGACCCGCTGTTGCTGGCGATCGATGCCGCATCGGCCGACCGTGACTGCGGTCCCGCACGGCTGGGAGAGCTCACGGACAGCCTGGCGTCAGGGCTGCGCGCTCACCTGCGTCACGAGGAGGTCGACGTCCTCCCGCTGATCGATGCGGCGGTCAGCGAGGAGGAGTGGCGCTCGTTCGGTGCGGAGACCGGCGCGCGCGTCGGTGCGGACCTGCAGCGCTTCTTCCCCTGGGCGCTCGAGGAGGCGAAGCCGGAGATCAGGTCGGCGGTCCTTGGCGTATTACCCCCGCCGATGGTGCAGGCCTACAGGGACGTCTGGCAGCCGTCCTACGCCGACCTGTCGCTCTGGACGCCGGCGGCCTAGCAGCCGTGGGACCTAGCCGTAGTTCGGGTCAGTAGTACCAGCCTCGCATCCCGACGGCGCGGTCGTCGCTAGACCGGATAGGGCGGTGGCCTGTGACGCCGGTGGGAACGTGATCGGTGAGCCATTGAGTCCCCGCGAATTTGGCCACGGTGGCCGTTCCCGCAAACGCACGGGCGCGAAGTCGCAGAAGTTCAGGCCAGAAGAAATATGACCCTGCCCGCCGGTGCTCGATGCGCCGGGTCGGTAACGGGTCAATCTGGACAGGCAGCCCGCATCCAAGCAATCATTGAAAAGAAAGCACGCAGACTGTCGTCACAAGTCATGCACAGGAGGCAGCTCGAATGGGCGAGGCAGCGCAGCGCAGCAGGTATCGGCTCATCTCGGGAGACAGCCACGTCAATGAGCCTGGCGACCTGTGGACCGCGCGCGTTCCTGCGGCGTTGCGTGATCGCGCTCCGCGCATCCAAAGCTTCGACGAGGGCGATGCCTGGGTGATCGAAGGGGTGAGCGAGCCGATCAACTTCGGGATGAATGCCTGCGCCGGCCTCGACCCCGAGGAGATGAAGGGGTGGAGCCGCTTCGAGGAAATGCGCCGCGGGGGATGGGACCCGAAGGTTCGGCTGACCGAAATGGCGCGGGACGGCGTCGATGCCGAGGTGCTCTACCCGACCCCGCGGCTGTCGAACGCACTCGTGGCCCACCCCGATGTCGAGTACCACCTGGCAATGATCCGGGCTTACAACGATTGGCTTTCTGAGTACGTCGAGACGGCGCCGGATCGTTTTGCGGGGCTCGCGCTGCTGCCCAACCGGGGAGGCCCGAAGGAGGCCGTAGCCGAGATCGAGCGCGTGCTCGAACGGCCCGGCATGAAGGGCGCGCTCATCGGCTGCTGGCCCAACGGGACGCTAGCGATCAGCCCGGATGACGACCTCGTCTGGGAAGCGCTGAGCGAGCGGCATATCCCGCTGAACATCCACGTCTCGCTGACCCAGTCGATGCCTGCCGCACACCGGGCCAAGCTGCCTGGCTACGGGCGGTTCTTCGACGCTCCGAACCGGATGATCGAGATGGTCTTCGATGGCGTCTTCGATCGCTTTCCCGAGCTCGAGGTGGTGTTCGCCGAGGTCGACTTCGGCTGGGTGCCTTACGTCAAGGAGCAGATCGACAACAACTACCAGCGGCTCGATCCGGTGAGTCGATTCGGCCTGCAGCGCCTACCCAGCGAGTACATCAACGACCACTTCCACTTCACCTACATCACCGACACCTTCGGCCTGCGCAGCCGCGAGTACGTCGGTGCCGAGCGGATCCTGTGGTCGAGCGACTACCCGCACATCAGCGCCGACTACCCGTATTCGTGGCGCACGATCCAGGCGTCGATGTCAGGAATCACGCCATCCGAGCGCGACCTCATCCTGCACGGAAATGCCGAGCGGCTCTACGGATTCGGCTCCCGCTGACGTTTGAGCGTCGCCGAAGCGCTCAGCCTGCAAACTCGTTGATGATCGACGCGACCAGCTCGGGATCCGTCGTCATGATCGTGTGACCTTGGCCCGCGACGATCCGATGGTCGGCCGCCGGTCCGAGGTTGCCTGCCATCTGCGCGGCGAGCGCGGGCGGCACCGGCTGGTCAAGAGCCATCGACACGTACGTGATCG
>DATAVO010000108.1:0-5016 GCA_036267695.1 Frankiaceae bacterium | reverse complement strand
CGTCGCCCACGGAGTGAACGCCGATCGCTGCGGTGATCGCGATGGTGCGCAAGAAGCCGGTGCCCCGCGAGGCGACGGTGCCGAGCGCCATCACTCCCGTCGCCCGCCCGAGCCGGGCGGTGCTGATCGTGGGGCCGCTCACGGGTTGCTCGCCGGACGTCGCGGCGCCTGCTGTGGCCGGCGGGAACGGCGGATCAGGCCGCGGATGGCGCGGAAGAGCACAGCGAGCCCCAGGATGGAAAGCGCGACGATGGTGAAGATCGTGGCGACGACGCCGTATCTCGTCGAGCGCACCAGGACCTGTACCGGGGTGCCCAACGGCCGGCCATCAGAGGTGTAGAGGGTCAGCCGCACCGGGAACGTTCCCGCGCTTGCAGCCTTCACCTCGACCTCCACCTGCACCTTCTGCCCGGCCCGCACGTTGCGCGTGACGACGGTGTCGGAGCTGACGCGGGAGCGGTCGAGCGAGCTCAGCACGAGCGAGACGTCGACCGCCGCACCGAGATCGTTCTCGATCGTCACCGGAACCTTTCCGGATCGGCTGGTGAGCGTGACCTGCGGGCTCGAGACCACCTTCACCTGTTGGGCGAGGCTGGTGAGCGCCACCTCGCCGCTGTTGCGGAAGGGGAACGCCTGCGTCGGATCGTTGCGCCAGCGGCTGGAAACGGCCGCCAGCGCTGCGTCGCGGATCGGCTGCAGGATGCTGTCCGGCGATTGGGGTTCGGCAGCGCCCGCCGGCTGTGGGTCGCTGAAGAGTCCTTGCGTGCTCGTGGTGATTCCAAGGCTGGATTGCACGAGGTAAGACGGAATCTCGGCGGCGCGAGTGGCCGGCGGGTACTGCAGGGCCGCACGCGGCTCGGTCGGCGCATCGAGCAGGGAGCCGACCGAGGTCTGCTTGATCCACGGCAGATGCGTGGTGTCGGTCAGCAGCCGGCTGAGCCAGGCGGCAGAAGGATTCCAGCCGTCCGGCGGCTCGATCAGCAGCGGTGGCGCGGTGCTCGCTGCCTTGCCCGGTGTGGTCGTGAACCCGTCTTCGACGTGGGCCTCGGCGAGTTCGGCGATGACTTCCTGCTCCGCCAGGCGAGGCGTCGAGCCCGCCGGGACGCCGGTGGTCACGAGTCGATTCAGAACGTCGTCGGACAGCAGCAATTGTGTCGACGTACTCGGGGATTTCGCGGAGGCGCTGGGGTTGTCGCCGGTGGACGGGACGGCGTCCGGGGACAGCACGAGTGCATCGGCGTTCGCGGTGGTGGCGTAGTACTTCGCTCCCGCGGCGTCGACCAACCCGTCGGGCGGCGCGGCAATGTTCGACGTGAGGCTCGTGGTGGTGTGCAGCAGCCCGAGCTTGAGAACGTCATCGCCGCGCGAGCGTGCCGAATCGGCGAGGCTGCTGCCCCCGTTGTGCACCAGCGCCTCGACGTCGACGTTGTCATACGGCAAAGGGATGACACTGAGATTGGCGCTGGCGCGCAGTTCGTCCAGCCAGTTCTTCGAGGCGGCGTTGGCTGGCTCGAGGCGGCCGGTGGTCTTGCCCGGAACGGCGACGACGTAACGGCCGTTTGCGGCGAGGCTGAGCGTCCGGATCAGCGCCGGGTCCAGCGTTACCGATGCCGCGGATGCCGAGCCGAGCGCGTCCAGCAGCCGCTTGAGGCGTCCGCCATCGGCGACGGCGGTGGTCACGGCGTCACCAGTGAAATCGCCGTCGGCGAGCAGTGTCGGATCGGCCGTGAGCGGGATCAGCCACGCCAGCGGTGTGACGGCGGCGGCCGGCGTCGCGGGGATGTACGGCAGGAAGGTGCTCGCCGTTGCCAGATCGCTGGGCCGGCCATCACCTTGCCTCACGCCCGTCGCTGTCACCTGCATCGGGTAGACGCCGGCTGACGGAATCGGCAGCTCACTGATCTTGCGGGCGATGGTGAAGCTGAGGCTGTGGCCGGTGCTGAGCTTGCCGTCGCCGAGCGTCGGTTGGTAGTAGGCCAAGTCCTGTGGCACCGGCGCCGTGCGAAGGGCGTGCAGTTGTGATCGGCTCGACAGCGCTTCCCCCATGTGCAGCGAGACCTGCACGGCGGTGAGCCCATGCGCGCTGTGGTCGACGACGCGGCCGGTGATGCGCACGGTGTCCTTCGGTCCTGGTGACAGAGGGGTGATGGTGTCGATGAGGACGCTGACGTCGGGCGTCTCGGCGGCGGTCAGGCGGACAGGAGGCGGCGCCGCGAGGGCAGGCGGCGCGAGGAACAACACCAGGATCCCCACGAGAAGGGGGATCGTCAGCCGCACGACCCTTAGCGCAATCGGCCGCCGGCTACGCAATGTCTGCCAGGAGCGCGGGCACATCCTCGATCAGCCGTCGCTCGTCCTCGTACGCAAGCCGGGTCTCGAGTTCCGCCAGCGGTACCCAGGCCACTTCGGTGACCTCGACATCGGCGTCGGACAGCTCACCGCTCTCCGCGAGCAGCAGGTAGTGGTGAACCGTCTTGTGCACGCGCTTTCCGCCCGCGACGAACCAGAAGTCGATCACCCCTAGCGGGGCGATGACCTTACCGAAGATGCCGGTCTCCTCGGACACCTCGCGTACCGCTGTGTCCGCGGGGGTCTCGCCCTCCTCGACGTGACCCTTCGGCAGCGACCAGAGCAGCCTCCCGCGCCGGTCGAGCCGCCCGATCAGGGCAGCCTGCGCCCCAGGCGTGCGCCGGTCGACGATGAGACCGCCCGCAGACGTTTCCTCGACGCGATTCAACCGGCGCCGCCCTGGCTTGGGCGACGGACGTGGCATGAGCGGATCGTACGAGGCCAACGTCACAGCGTGGTGACGGCTCACCGCGACCCGGCTGAGCAGGCTAGGCTCGAGAACTCGTGCCCCGCATTGCGCTCGATGACCCCAGCGATCCCGCTGCGCGCGCCATCAGCAGCCTGCTGACCGTCCCCAAGGCGGCCGATGATCTCGGGGCGGTCTTCGCCGCAGCGGGCCATGAGCTGTACCTGGTCGGCGGCTCGGTACGCGACGCGCTGCTGGGCAAGGAGGCACCCGACCTCGATTTCGCCACCGACGCCCGTCCGGAGCAGGTGCAGGAGCTCGTCCGCGACTGGGCGGATTCCACCTGGGACGTGGGGATCGCGTTCGGCACCGTTGGGCTGCAGCGCCGCGGGGTGCGGTTCGAGATCACCACGTATCGCAGCGAGGCGTATGACCGCACCAGCCGCAACCCCGAGGTGTCTTACGGCGACTCGCTCGATGACGACCTCTCCCGTCGCGACTTCACCATCAACGCGATGGCGGTCTCCGTGCCGCAGCACGTCTTCGTCGACAACTTCGGCGGTGTGGCTGATCTCGGGGCGAAGGTGCTGCGGACGCCCGGCTCACCCGAGGCCTCCTTCGATGACGATCCGCTGCGCATCCTGCGGGCCGCGCGATTCGTCGCGGCACTGGGTGTGCGGCCCGACCCGGCTGTCGTCGAGGCGATGCGCAGCCGGGCGGGGCGGCTGACGATCGTGGCGGTCGAGCGCATTCGTGACGAGTTCAGCAAGCTCGTGATGACCGACGACCCGGGCACCGGACTGTCCCTGATGGTCGACACGGGCATCGCCGACATCGTCATCCCCGAGCTGCCGGCGTTGCGCATGGAGATCGACGAGCATCACCAGCACAAGGACGTCTACGTCCACACGCTGACCGTGCTGGACAATGTCCGGGCGCTCGAAGACCGGCTCGGCGGCCCTGATCTGGTCACCCGCATGGCTGCGCTGCTGCACGACATCGGCAAGCCGCTGACCCGCAAGACTCCGCGCCCGGGAGCCGTCACCTTCCATCACCACGAGGTGGTCGGAGCCTCGATGACCCGCAAGCGCTTGACCGCGTTGCGCTACCCGAAGCTCTTCATCGACGAGGTCTCCAAGCTCGTCGAGCTACACCTGCGCTTCCACGGCTTCGGGCGGGGGGAGTGGAGTGACGCGGCGGTGCGGCGTTACGCGACGGACGCGGGGCCGCTGCTGGATCGCCTGCATGTCCTGGTGCGTTCGGACTGCACGACGCGCAACAAGCGCAAGGCGGCCTCGCTCTCGCACTCCTACGACGTGCTCGAGCAGCGGATTGCCGTGCTGCGGGAGCAGGAGGAGCTGGACCGGATCCGCCCGGATATCGACGGCAACGAGATCGTCCGCATCCTCGGTATTCCTCCCGGTCCAGTGATCGGTAAGGCCTACAACTACTTGCTGGAGCTGCGGATGAACGAGGGCCCACTCTATCCGGAAGAGGCGCGCAAGCGGCTCCTGGAATGGGCCGCAGAGCAGGGAATGCAACCGCCGACTTGAGGAACTGGTCGGTGATCATGGACCTGCGCGACGAGTTCCTCAAATCTCGTGAGAGTGAAGTAGGCCACGCCGGCGCATAGTTGTAGTCAGCAAGCAACTGACCGATACTTGCGAGGTGGATGAAGAGCTACGCCTTGAAGTCGCCCTGTTCGCTGCTCTGCGCCGGTTGGCCAAGGCGAGCGGGGAGGCCCCTAAAGGCTTGGACAAGGGCGGCTATTGGGTGCTGGCCAAGCTCGCCAGCCTCGCGCCGATCCGGCTGTCCGACCTCGCGGTTGCGCTGGAGCTGGACCCCTCAACCGTAAGCCGTCACGTCAAGACGCTCTGGCACGCGGGGCTGGTCGGCCGCGAGAGCGACCCTGGTGATCGGCGGGCCGCTTTCCTGACACCGACGGATGCCGGACGTCAGGCGCTCGAGGCCAGCCGTTCGCTGCGCCTGCAGGCGCTCGCCGACTCCATGGCCGGCTGGCCGGAGGCCGATCGTTCCTTGCTGGTCGAGCTGCTCGAGCGTCTCGTCGCTGATGGCGATGGCCTCGATGCCGTCAGCCGGGTGCGGCGCGCCAGCCTGGTTGGCTCATGACGACCCTCGGGCACCGGCCCACGCGTCCGGACTCCACCGAGGTCCCGGCTGAGGATGGGGCTCAGCCGCCGGTCACCGTCGCTGAGCACGACGTGATCCCTAACGCGTACTCGCACCGGCAGATCCTGATC
>DATAVO010000107.1:0-2267 GCA_036267695.1 Frankiaceae bacterium | reverse complement strand
AGCCGCATCCAGGAAGCGTTGAACGCGTTGCGCGGCCCGCAGCTTTGCCGTCTTGATCGACCGCTCAACGGCGCGCTGTTTCCACGCCGGCTCTTCGCTCGGGCTGGTCACGGACGGCTCAGTTGATTGCCGCGAGGGGAGAACATGGTTGGACTGTACCGGAGAACGCCGTGTCATTGGTGTGCTAGCCCCCTCGCGGGACGACGTGTCTGAGATTGTAACTTTCCCTGCACGAGAATAGTATTCTCTCACTGCTCTTCATGGAAGCGGAACGCGAAAGAGCGGGCCGCCGATCGGAGGCGGTGGTCGTCCACCTCAGTTGTCACATGCGTTGCTGTGCGGAAGGGATAGGCAACCTGCCCGCCTCACAGCGACAAATTCACTTGCCGCGCACCGGTTGTCGCTCAGAGGCGGGCAAATCGGGCGCACCGACTCGGGCAGAGGCTGAAGTGGCAGATGGGGCAGCTGCCTCAAGCCGCTCAGAGCTGCGCCAAGCGCGGGGCAGACCCCCTGGCGCGCAAAGCTGTCCCGGCTTCTCGGGTCAGTTCGCGCGAACTGCCGAGCACGGCGTCCAAGACCAACGCACGCTTGACGTGACGGTGCAGCTCATGTTCGGCGGTGAAGCCGATACCGCCGAGCACCTGCTGACAATGGCGCGCGGCGGTCAACGCTGCCTGGCCGGCCGCGGCCTTGGCGAGCAGAAAGCTCAGGTCGTCCGGCTCAGCCGCGGCGGCCACCAGGGTTGCCTCCGCGCCCTCGATGGCGACCAAGGTCTCGGCCAGCCGATGCCGGATCGCCTGAAACGACGCGACGGGTCGACCAAACTGGCTGCGGTCCAGAGCATGCTGGCGCGCCAGCGACAACATTGCGCGGCCGGCACCCACCAGCCACCACCCGAGCGCATGCCGTCCGGCGGCCACCGGCAATGAATCGCCCTGGGCCACACGGTGTATCGGTAGATCGTCGCCGAGCGCGGAGCTCGGCTGATCGATGCGCTCCCAAACGACCCAGGAGCCGCCCGCGAATGGCAGCGGCACGGTGCCTCCGCCTTCACGACCGGCCGCACGTAGCACGACGTCGTTGAGCACAGGGGCGTGAGCGCCGGTCTCGCCAAGCAACCGGAACACCAAAGGGACTGCCGCTTCTGGCATTTCGTCGAGCATCTCGAGCCAGCCCAGCTCGGCCAGCGCCGCGTCGAGTTGCTGGCCCGATGCCGTCGTCATCGTCTTACGTAAGCCGTCTTTGAGCAGCTGCAAGGATTCGCTGTCCACGCTCACTCCTTGCCCAGATCCAGCAGCCGGCGTGCAATGATGTTGCGCTGGATCTCAGCGGTGCCGCCATAGATGGTCGCCGCTCGCGAGTACAGGAATTCGGAGCGCCAAGGTGTGTCGTCCAACTCCAGTGTCCCGGGCAGCAGGTCACGCACGGTGTCGTAGAGCCGCTGCTCGGCGGTGGCCAGTAGCACCTTGTCGATGGAGGTATCGGGCCCGAGTGGGGCCCCGTTGAGAAATCGGTGCTGAGTATTACGAGATCGGCAACGCAGCGTGTGCAGCGCGAGATATGCTGCGCCAAGCTCATATTCGTCAGGATCGGACGCTTCCGCGATGAGCTCGTCGAAACGAGCATAGAGATAGGCGATTCGCTGCCAGAAACAGCTGGACCGTTCGTACGGCAGTAGGTCCATCGCGAGGCGCCAGCCGTCCCCCGGCTGGCCAAGCATCCGGCTCGCCGGGATCACGACGTCGTCGTAGTAGACCTCGCAGAATTCGTCGACTCCGTGCATCGTTTGTAGCGGCCGAATGGTGATGCCCGGAGTGTCCAAGTCGACGAAGAACGCGGTGATCCCGTCGTAGCCGGGTGCGGTGCGAGTGAGTAGGACGCACCGGGTCGAGAACTGCGCGAAGCTTGTCCAGACCTTCTGGCCGTTGACGACCCAGTTGTCCCCGTCCTGGACCGCGCGGGTAGTCAAGGACGCTAAGTCGCTGCCCGACCCCGGCTCGGAAAAGCCCTGGCACCACTGCTCTTCGCCCCTGAGTAGACGCGGCACCATTTCGGCGGCGAGTTCTGCGGGGGCGTAGTCGATCATGGTCGGCGTGAGCACTTCGAGCATCGAATAGGGGCCCGGCTCTGCGAGGCGGCGACCCACCACCTCTTCGCCGACGACCGCGCGCAGAATTGCCGGACCGCCTAACCCGCCGACTTCTTCCGGCCAGCCGTGGCGCATCCAATCGGCGTCATAGAGTGCCCTGAGCACCCGGCTGTATTGC
>DATAVO010000106.1:0-1743 GCA_036267695.1 Frankiaceae bacterium | reverse complement strand
TCGCGCCTCGGTGTTCGCGATCGCCGTCGCCACCAGCTCGGTGAAGCCGGCGATCCGCGCGGTGACGTCCTCCGGGAACGCCTGCTCCCGGGTGCAGCCGGCAAACGCCGCGCCCCACACGCGGCCGTCGACCACGATCGGGACCACGACCCCGGACCGGACCCCGAACTGCCGCGCCTCCTCCACGCACGGCCCGTCGAGCGGCAGCTCCATCGGCCCGAACCGCAAGACGCGCACGTTGTCGCGTACCGAGCGCAGCTCGTCGTCCACCTGCTGTCGAGCGCCGATCGGAAAGCCTGCGTCCTCGCTGCTCCAGGCGGCCACAAGCGTCACCGTGTCGTCGGCCTCGAACCGGAGTAAGGACGTTGGATCGGCGCCCACGAGCCAGCCGACCTCCTCATTGACCGCCGCGAACACTTCGTCCTGCGACACGCCGCGCGCGACGAGCGTCGCCACGCGACGCAGCGCCGCCTGCTCCTGCGCGATCTGCGACTCCTCGACCCGCGACGGCACGTTCACGACGTCCTCGCGATCCGCGAGGGTGACCGGGAACTCGTGCGGAACCATGTCCTTGGCCATCCCGGCCGCGATCCCGTCGTCGATGGGGTTGACCGAGGGGGCGTGCCCGGGTACAACCACCTCGCCGGCGCCACGGGTGCGGGCCGGGAGATCGTCGCGCCGCGCGGGCGGGGCGCCGAGTTCGTTCCCGGTGACGGCCCTCATCGCTAGGCCTCCTGGCGGACGAGACGGCCGTGGACGATGAGCGTGATCGGGGCGCGCGCGATGCCCATCGGGGGCCAGCGCATCCCGAGCTCGCGGGGATCGGCGAACGCGGCAACCTCGATCTCGAGCTCGCCGTCGATTCCGACGTCGCGCAGTTGTGCGTCGACCTCGACGGGGATGTGCTTCCCCGCGGCGTGCAGACGCCCGGAGACCTTGAGCGTGTCGCCCTGGTGCGTCGCGCTGTCTGAGACGAAGCGGACGTGCGGGTGGTTGGGGACGTCGAAGAAGTCGTCGGTGCGCAGGTGCTCGTCGCGCTTCTGTATTTCGGTGTTCACGCTGTCGGCGTCAACGGTCAGCTCGACCGCCGGGCGGCCCGCAAGGTCCAGGCTGCCCTGGTAACGCTCAAAGCGGCCCTTGACGGTCATCAGGCCATAGAAAAGGCGCACGTGAAACTCGACGCTCGAGCGCGGCGGGTCCAGGTGCCACGTGCCGGTGCCAAGGCCACGGGCGGCGCTGGCCGAGGGCATGATGTTGGTGCTCATGGGTGCTAGCTCCATGGTTGGATAGAGGTTGGGTTGTGCTGTCTGGGCTGGGCTTCGAGCTGGGTGACGCGGGTTTGCGGCTTGGTGTTCTGCAGGCGCAGTCGGGCCGCTTCCCGGCGTGCGGCCGCGGCTTCCTGGGCGAAAGCCGGACGAAGACTGCGCAGCTCCTGCAACCGGTCGAGGAGTGCCGCGGGGATCTGTCCCGGCACGAGACGGCATCCTTTTTTCCGGGCGCATCAGCTGCGCGGCGCTGTGGGGAGCGCGTGGATCGGGCCCTCGAGGGCTAGGCCGCGACGGCGTCGGTTTCCCAAAGCGCGTCGATTGCGGTCTCGGCGGCCGTGAGGCTCTCGACGGCCAGCGCCTTGAACGGGGCCATTGCTGGGTTCACGTCGGCGAGCGTCAGCTCAGCGGTGATAAAGCGGGGCGTCAGGCCGACGATGGAGAGGCCGTGGGGCAGCCATTGCTCGGCGTGGTCCCA
>DATAVO010000105.1:0-14373 GCA_036267695.1 Frankiaceae bacterium | reverse complement strand
GTCCGCGGCGCGCCACTCATCGGAGTGTGCGGAGCCTTCGGAATTGTGCTGGGATTACGGGAAAACCAGCCGCTGCAGGACCTTGTCAAGCTCGTCGGCGACGCCCGCCCGACCGCCGTGAACCTGCGGTGGGCGGTGGATCAGGTGGCCGCAGCAGCCCGCTACGCCAGCGATCCGATCGCCGCGGCGGAAGCTGAAGCGGTGCGCTTGCTCAATGCGGATCGGGAGTCGTGCCGGCTGATCGGGGCTGCCGGTCTGGCCGAGCTCGAGGGTCGGTCGCGGCTCCTGACCCACTGCAATGCGGGACGGCTGGCCACCTGCGGCATGGGCAGCGGGCTCGCCACGATTTATGCGAAGGCGGAGGCCGGCCGGCCCGTGTCGGTGCTCGCGACCGAAACGCGTCCGCTGCAGCAGGGCGCCCGGCTCACCGCTTGGGAGCTGCAGGCGGCCGGAGTCCCCGTGACGCTCATACCTGACACCGCAGCCGGCGCCGCACTCAAGACCGGTCGCGTCGATGCCGTCATCGTGGGCTGCGACCGGGTGGCCGCGAACGGCGACACCGCCAACAAGATCGGGACGTACGCGCTCGCCGTTCTCGCGCGGGAGAACGGGATCCCGTTCTACGTCGCGGGCCCGCTGTCCACCTTCGACCCCGCGACAGCAACGGGAGCAGATATCGCCATCGAGGAACGGGCGGCCGACGAGGTTCGGCGGCTCGGCTCGGTCGTCACCGCGCCGGACGTCCCGGTGTGGAACCCCGCCTTCGACGTCACCTCCGCCGAATACGTCACCGCGTTCATCACCGACGCTGGAGTCCTGCGGCCACCATTCGACGCGTCCATCGCCGCCGCCCTCGGTGGCCGCAGGGGTTGACCGTTTTGTACGGTCCACAGAGGATCCACAGATCGAAGGACAATTCGCGCACTTTTGCGTCGTGCGACGCGGGTGTTGAGGAGGCTTCTCCTATGGCACCTACTTGGGCCACCTCTACAGCACGCTCTACCCGACCCACGTGCGCCGGATGGTGCTCGATTCCAACGTCGATCCGCGACGGGTCTGGTACCCCGCCAACCTTGACCAGGACACGGCCTTCGATCGCAACATCGACATCTGGTTCGCTTGGCTCGCGAGGTACGACAGCGTCTACCACCTGGGCAAGACCGAGAAGGCCGTCCGCAGCCTGTGGTACTCCCAGCTCGCAGCGCTGACGAAGAAGCCGGCCGGCGGGATCATCGGACCGGACGAGTGGACCGACGCCTTCCTGTTCGCCGGCTACTACCAGAGCACCTGGACCGACCTCGGCGACACGTTCTCGGCCTGGATCCACAACCACGACCTGAACGCCGTCAAGGCCGCGTACGAGGACGCTGACGGCTACCCGGGCAGCGACAACGAGTACGCGATGTACGACGCCACTCAGCAGCGACGTCCAGTGGCCGCAGAGCTGGGCGAAGTGGCAGAAGGACAACTCGGCCATCTACAAGAAGGCGCCCTTCGAGACCTGGTCCAACGCCTGGTACAACGCTCCCTGCCTGTACTGGCCGGCCAAGGCCGGAACGCCGGTGAAGGTCGACGGCAGCAAGGTCAGCAGCGCGTTGCTCATCGACGAGACGCTGGACGCGGCCACCCCGTACTCCGGCAGTCTCGAAGTGCGGCGGCTCTACCCGAACTCCTCGCTGCTCGCCCTGCCGGGCGGGACCTCGCATGCCAACTCACTGTTCGGCAACGCCTGCGAGGACAACACGATCGCGCGCTACCTCGCTACGGGCGTACTGCCCAAGCGTCTGAAGGGCAACAACACGGCCGACACGCGCTGCGCACCGCTGCCTCAGCCCGTACCGACGCCGAGCAGCAGTAGCTCGGTCGAGGCGCCGTTGCTGAAGACCGCCGGTTCCGCGCTCTCGCTGCGGTAGCGCCTGGCGGTGCGCCCCTGATCCCCGCGGAGCGCCGCTACGGGTTGATGCGCACCACGACCCGGCCCATGGTGCGGCGCTCCGCGAGATCGGTCACGGCTTGCGGCACGTCAGCGAAATCGACGATCTGCGTGACCAACGGGCGGTACTGGCCCTTGGCTCGCAGATCGTTGAGAACCGCCTGCGTCTCGGCGTGGATCTCCTTCATGCGTGGTCGCGAATAGCCGCCGAGCGTGACGCCGACAAGGGTGTGGTTGAAGAGGTAGAAGTTCGGGTTGTGCGGGACCAGGCCGCCGGCGTGACCGCAGAGCACGTGGCGGCCGTCGGATCCGAGCGCCCCGCGTAGCACTGCGGCCGCTTCTCCCTGGACCGGGTCGACGATCACGTTCACGCCTTCGCCGTTCGTGAGGCGGCGAGCTTCGGCGACCACATCGGTGCTCTGGTGATCGATCGGCTCGGCACCGAGTTCGCGCACGAAATCGGCCTTTTCCTTGCCGCCGACCATGCCGAGCACGCGTGCCCCGGCAGCCACGCACAGCTGGATGGCGGCCGACCCGATGCCGCCTGCAGCGCCAGTGACGAGCACGGTCTCGCCCGACGTCACGCCGCCGCGCCGGATAGCGGCGTGGTACGCGGTATGCGCCGCGATCATGTAGCCGGCGGCGTCCTCGTCGGTCAGGTCATCCGGTACCTCGAAGATCGAGGAGATGCCGACCGCGATCGGCGCCAGGCTCCCCCACGGCTGGATGCACACCGCGGCGACGCGCTTGCCGAGCATGTCCTGGCGGCCAGGCGAGGCCTCGACGACGACGCCGACGCCCTCCTGCCCGGAGATGTAAGGCCGCAGCACCGGGACGGGGTACGTACCGCGCGCCATGGTGACGTCCGGAAGCGCCAGCGCTGCCGCGGACATCCGCATCAGCACCCAGTCGGTGAACGGCTCGGCTCCTGGCTGCAAGGGCACCCAACCGCCCAGATCCATCCCCATCCCGGCGAAATCCGCCGGCTTCGGCTCCGGCACCTCATCGAGAACAAACTGCTCCCCCGGTTCGCCGAAATCGTGTACGCGCCAGGCCTGCATGCTCACGTCCTTTCGCCGCTGCCGGTTTCCTCGACGGTGGGAACTTTGGCAGATGCCCGCGGACGGGCAGCAGGCGGCCCGTCACCCTGATACGGTCCGCTGCCGTGGTCCTCGCCAGCGAGCTCGAGCTTCCCGATTTCGACACCACCGACATCCACCTGCACGGCGAGCGGTTCCACGAGGTGCTGACCGATCTCGCCGGACGCTCGTGGCTCGCCCGCACCCCCCTCGGCTACTGCACTCTCGACCGCGAGTCCGGCGAGCACTTCCTGCGCAGCCGTGACGCGACATTCCCGGGGCAGAAGATCGCCGAACTCTTCGCGATCGAGGACGGGCCGCTGCGGGAGGAGATCGACCGCAACATCCTGCACATCGACGGCGACGACCACCGCCGGCTGCGCAACCTGCTGAACCCGTTCTTCACGCCCCGCGCGGCGGACCGCTGGCGGCCGGTGATGCGTGAACTGCTCACGGATCTGTTCGCCGGCGTCGAGGACGCGAAGGGTGGCGAGTTCGTCGAGGCGTTCGCCAAGCCCTACCCCGCGCTGACGATCGCCCGGGTCATGGGTGCACCGCGCGAGGACGCGCCCCGCCTGCACGAGTGGTCGAACTGGATCCAGCGCCAGTTCGACGGCCCGAGTCTGGCGACCGAGCGGGGGCGGATCGAGCAGGCTGTCGAAGAGTTCTACGTGTGGTGCCGGGCCCTGCTGGATGCGCGGCGCGAGACGCCCGGCGAGGATCTGATCTCGACGCTCATCGCGGCCGAGGAAGACGGTGATCGCCTCAGCGACGTCGAACTCGTCAATCTCGTGCTCAACGTGCTCGTCGGCGGGGTCGACACGACGCAATCGCAATTAGCCCATGCCTTAAGGCTTTTTGCGGGAGCGCCCGAGCAGTGGGAGCTCATCGCCCGCGAACCGGAGCGCATCCCGCAGGCGGTCGAGGAGGTGCTGCGCCACGAGCCGATCACCCCGTTCACGGCGCGCATCCTGGTCCGTGACGTCAGCTACCGCGACGTCGAATTCCCGGCCGACACGGTCATCATGGTGTGCTCGTTCACTGGCAATCGCGACGGGGAAAGCAGCACCGCCTTCGACATCACCGCTGAGCGCAGCACCCGCCTGATGACGTTCGGCGCCGGCATCCACTACTGCGTGGGCGCCAACCTGGCGCGGGCCGAGATGGAAGAGGCGCTGACCTACCTGGCGCCGCGGATGCCCGGGCTGCGCCTCGCCGGAGAGCCGGAATTCGGCACCATACAAGGGATCTACGGCCTCGACCGGCTGCCGATCCGCTGGGGCTGATCCTCGAACGCATCCATGAGCTAGGGCTGGAACCGGTAGCCCATCCCGGGCTCGGTCAGGAAGTGGCGCGGCCGGCTCGGCTCGGGTTCGAGCTTGCGCCGTAACTGGGCGATGTAGATCCGCAAGTAGCTGCTGTCGGTATAGCCCTCCTGCCCGCCGCGCATCTGCGCGAGCAGCGCCGGCTGGCTGATGAGCCGGCCGGGGTGGGTCACGAGCGCTTCGAGGAGGTGCCATTCCGTCGGCGTGAGCGCGATGCGTTCCACCATGCCGTCAGGACCATTGGCGGCCGGACGCTCGACCGTCTTCGCCTCGAGGTTGACGGTGACGGCTCCGATGCGGATCAGCGCCTCGCTTTCGCCGGGCGCCGCCCGTCGCGTCGCGGCACGCAACCGCGCGACCAGTTCGTTGACGTCGAACGGCTTCGTCACGTAGTCGTCCGCACCCGCGTCCAGGGCGTCGACCTTGTCGCCGCTGCCGGTGCGGCCCGAGAGCACCACGATCGGCGTGCGCGTGTAGCCGCGGATCGCCCGGATGATGTCCATCCCGTCCAGGTCGGGCAGGCCCATGTCGAGCACGATGACATCGGGTGAAACGGCGGCGGCCTCGTTGAGCGCCGCGGTGCCGTCAGCCGCGATCGTCACCGCGAATCCCCGGGCGGTCAGGTTCAACGCCAGCGCGCGCGACATCTCAGGGTCGTCCTCGACGACAAGGACCCGCGGTGGGTGCTCGCTCACGCCCCCAGCCTTGCGAAGGTCTTCTCGATGATGGCGAGGCCCTCGTCGAGCAGGTGGTCGGGCATCACGAGCGGCGGCAGGAAGCGCAGCACGTTGCCGTAGATGCCGCAGGTGAGCACGACGAGACCAGCGGCGTGGCACGCCTTCGCGACCGCCTGCGCTGCAGCGGGATTCGGGGTTTTGCTCCCCGGCTGTACGAGCTCGATGGCCTGCATGGCGCCCCGGCCACGCGCGTCACCAACGACGGGGTGCTGCGCCTGAAGCGCGGAGAGCCGCGCGGCCATCTGCTCGCCGATGACCCGGGCCCGGCCGACAAGGTCTTCCTCCTCGATGGTCCGGATCGCACCGAGGGCAGCGGCGCAGGCGACCGGATTGCCGCCGTACGTGCCGCCGAGACCACCGACGTGGACGCTGTCCATCAGGTCAGCCCGACCCGTCACGGCTGCCAGCGGGAGGCCGCCGGCGATGCCCTTCGCCGTCGTGATGAGATCCGGGACGACGCCCTCGTGCTCGCAGGCGAACCAGTCGCCGGTGCGGGCGAAGCCGGTCTGGATCTCATCGGCAACGAAGACGATCCCGTTGGCGGTGCAGTACTCGGCGAGCCGCGGCAGGAACCCGTCGCCCGGCACGATGAACCCGCCCTCGCCCTGAATCGGCTCGATGACGATGCACGCCAGGTTCGGCGCCCCGATCTGCGCGTCCATCGCTGCAATCGCCTGCTCCGCGGCTTCCTCGCCGCACCGCTCCGGCCCGGTGGGCCAACGGAACGGATACGCCATCGGCATCCGGTAGATCTCGGGTGCGAAGGGCCCGAAACCGTTCTTGTACGGCATGTTCTTGGCCGTCAGCGCCATGGTGAGGTTGGTACGTCCGTGGTAGCCGTGGTCGAACGCGACGACCGCCTGCCGGCCGGTCGCGATCCGGGCGATCTTCACCGCGTTCTCGACCGCCTCGGACCCGGAGTTGAACAGCGCCGAGCGCTTCTCGTGCGTGCCGGGAGTGAGACGGGCCAGCTCCTCGCACACCTCGACGTAACCCTCGTACGGCGTGACCATGAAGCAGGTGTGGGTGAACCGCTCCACCTGCTCCTGGACCCCGGCCACCACCCGCGGCGCCGCATTGCCGACGCTCACCACCGCGATGCCCGACCCGAAGTCGATGAGCGAATTGCCGTCGACGTCGACGAGCACGCCGCCGCCGGCCCGCTCGATGAATACCGGCAGGGTGGTGGTCACCCCACGGGCGACGGCGGCTGAACGGCGAGCCTGCAATTGCTCGGACCGGGGCCCGGGGATCGGGGTGAGCAATCGCCGCTCCTGCGGCAGCTCGGGGCCAGCCTGAATCGCATCGCTCACGCTGCTCACTTCCGTCCGGTCCAGGGCGTCGTGAAGGGCAATGAGGTGGTATCCCTCTCGCCTCGGCGCGCTGGCTCAGTCTAGATTCCGGTCAGCGGAGAAATCGGACGAGAGCGGACGGGTGGGGTGCTGCCGATGCATCCACTGGCGTGGCTCGCCCAGCGCGATCTGGGCCTGGCGGCCCTGAGGCGCGGCGGCCGGTCGGCCATCGTGATGCCGGCCCTGTTCGCCCTCGGCGACAAGGTTCTCACCAACGCCGATATCGCGACATTCGCTGCATTCGGGGCGTTCGCGATGTTACTGCTGGTCGACTTCGGCGGCCCGATGCGCGAGCGCCTGCAGGCCCAGGTCGGGCTGGCGATCGTGGGCGGAGTCTTCATCTGCATCGGGACTCTGACCTCGCGGTCGGCCTGGCTCGCGGCCGTGACCATGGCTGTCGTCGGCTTCGGCGCGCTGTTCGCCGGCGTCGTGAGCTCGGTGCTCGCGGGTGCGACGACGGCGCTGCTCCTCTCGCTCATCTTGCCCATCACCGTCAAGGCGCCGAACTCGGCGATTCCCGATCGGCTGGCCGGCTGGGGCCTCGCGTCAGCGGCGAGTCTCCTCGCCATTTCGGTGCTCTGGCCCGCACCCGTCCGACATCCGCTCCGTGGCCCGGCGGCAGCGGCCTGCCGCGCGCTGGCAGTCCAGCTGCGTAACGACGTTGCCTACCTGCTGAAGGAGCCGGGCGGGCCGACGAAGGCCGAGCACGAGGCCGTCTTCGAGGGCGCCGAGGAAGCGCTCAACGGGCTGCAGAAGACCTTCCTGGCGACGCCGTACCGGCCGACGGGCCTGTCGACCTCGGCCCGTACGGTCGTGCGTCTGGTCGATGAATTGAACTGGCTGCGGATCGTGCTGGCCTCTGTGCACAACGTCGAAGGCGTGACGGTCAACCAGGCATCCTGTGTCGTGAAGCGCTGCGCTGCCGAGGTGCTCGATGAGGCCGCTGCCGTGCTGGAGAACTCGAGCCCCAGCACCAGTCGTGCCCATGAGTTACGCGCGTCGCTGGCGGGGCTCGATCGGGCGCTCACCGCGATGGAGCACAACGCCACCATGGAGCTCCCGGTACGCCGGGTGACGGCCGGGACCGCTACCGCGGACGGCGGTGCGGTCGATCTCGAGGGCGGCGTCACCGAGGTCATCACGTCCTTGGATCCGAGCTTTCGCGCGCAGGAGCTGAGCTTCGCGGTCACCCTGATCGGCGGCAACGTCGAACTGCTCGACGGTGCCGAGCGTCGCACGTGGTGGCAGCGCTGGCTCGGGCGCCAGCCGAAAGGCTTGTCCGGGACCGCCTCGGTTGTGCAGGAGCGCGCCGCCGCTCACGTCGATCCGCATTCGGTGTGGCTGCACAACAGCATCCGCGGGGCGGTCGGGCTGGGGCTGGCGGTGCTCATCGCCAATCTCAGCGGGGTGCAGCATGCTTTCTGGGTCGTGCTCGGCATGCTGTCGGTGCTGCGCTCGAACGCGCTGAACACCGGCCAGAACGTGCTGCGCGGCTTGCTCGGCACGGTCGCGGGCTTCGTCATCGGCGCCGGCATCATCGAACTGGTCGGCACCAGCCAGACGGTGCTGTGGTTCCTGCTACCGGTCGCCATCCTGCTCGCCGGGGTGGCGCCCGCAGCGATCTCGTTCGCGGCGGGGCAGGCGGCGTTCACGCTGACGCTGGTGATCCTCTACAACATCATCGCGCCTGCCGGGTGGCGCGTCGGCCTGCTGCGGGTCGAGGACATCGCGATCGGTTGTGCGGTCAGCCTCGTGGTCGGCGTGCTCTTCTGGCCACGCGGCGCCGCAGCCGCGTTGCGCCTGGCCCTGTCCGAGGCCTACACCGACACCTCGACCTACCTCGCGAACGCTGTCGCCTTCGGCATGCTGCGCTGCGATGCCACCAGCCCTGAGGCGCCTGCTCCCACCGACGACGCCATCCGGGCGGCCGCAGCGGGACGCCGGCTTGATGACGCGTTCCGCGGCTACCTCGCCGAGCGCGGCGCGAAACCGCTCCCGCTCGCAGAGGTCACCCGTCTGGTGACGGCGGTCGCCGGACTTCGCCTCGGCGGCGACGCCGTGTTGGACCTCTGGCAGCGCGAGCAAGGGTCCTCGGTCGGGGACCGGTCGGCAGCTCGGCAGGAGCTGATCTCCACGAGCGCGCTCATCCGCACCTGGTATGAGGACCTGGCGCTCAGCCTGTCCTCCGGACGCCAGCTACGCGAGCCGCTCCCCCATGACCCGGTTGCCGACGGGCGGCTGATCGATGCCGTCCGCCATGACCTCGCCGACGAGGACGGGCATGCGAGCTCCACCGCCGTGCGCATGATCTGGACGGCCGATCACCTTGATGCGGCGCGCCGTTTGCAGTCTGCGGTCGCGGGGCCGGCGCGCAACGCCGTGAAGATGGCCTCAGAGGATCCGCGGGGTTGGGCGACGTGGTTTGACCGTCACCTCCCCCGCAAGCTTGCCGGTGTAGAGCAGCTCTGAAAGGAGCTTTCGTGGCGGACTTCCCACAAGCGATCGTCCCGGTGAATCACGTGGAGCCGGTGCCACGACGGGTGCGCGGGACGCTCGGCGGGGTCACTGTCTTCGACACGATCCGCGCGCTCTACGTCTGGGAGTGGCCCTTCTATCCCCAGTACTACCTGCCGCTGGCCGACGTCCTCCCCGAGGTACTTGTCGACGAGCAGAAGTCGCATCCGTCCCGGCGCGGCCCGGTCTCCTCATTCGGCCTGAGCGCCGGCGGGCTTTCGCGACCGGGCGTGGGGAAGTTGCACACGGGCGAGGTCGTGGCCGAACTCGCCGGCACCGTGCACTTCGACTGGCAGGCGCTCGACGGCTGGTATGAGGAGGACGAGGAAGTTTTCGTCCACCCGCGCAATCCCTACACCCGGGTCGACGCGCTGCGCTCCACCCGCACCGTGCGCATCGAGCTCGACGGCGTCGTCCTCGCCGAATCCAGCTCCCCGGTCATGGTCTTCGAGACCGGACTCCCGACGCGCTACTACCTCAACCGCACCGAGGTGGACTTCGACGTCCTGGAACCCAGCGACACCGTCTCGAGCTGCCCTTACAAAGGCATGACGACGGGCTACTGGTCGGTGCGCACCGGCGGGTCGATCGCCGCGGACCTGGCCTGGTCCTACGACTTCCCGACCCGCCAGCTACTACCGATTGCGGGCCTGATCGCCTTTTACAACGAGAAGGTCGACGTGTTCATCGACGGTGAACGGCTCGAGCGTCCTAAGACGCACTTCTCCTGACCGGCCGTCCGATACCGCGTCCGACACCACCCCTTCCGGTAGCACGTCAGCCGGCTGCGGCGCCCTGATCGTGTGTGAGAGGAAGACCGCCACCAACACGGCGCCGAGGGCGAGGATGCCGGCGCTGACGGCGAACGCCATGGCGTACGCGTGCGTTGCGGCTGCCGCGACCGAAGTGCCGCGCGCGACCGCGTGCGTCAGGCTCCGGGTCGCGAGCGTGACGAGCACCGCAAGCCCGATCGCGCCGCCGACCTGCTGACCGGCGTTCTGCACGCCCGACGCGAGGCTCGCGTCCTGCCCGGAGACCTCGTGCAGCGCGGCGTTACCGAAGCCCGGGAAGCACAACCCGGCGCCGGCTCCGAGGATCAGCATCGGCGGCAGTACCTGCGTCAGGTACGAGCCGTCGACCGAGATCCGCGTCAGCAGCAGGACTCCGGCGGCCGAAAGCGTGAATCCGACGGTCATCAGAATCTTCACGCCCAGCTTGGGGATGAGCACGGTCGCCAGCCCGATGGCCAAGCTGATCGCGATCCCGAACGGCACGTACGACAGCCCGGTCTTCAGCGCCGACCAGTGCAGCACTTGCTGCAAGTACAGGGTCTGCAGGTAGAAGTAGGCGAAGAAAGCTGCGCTGAACAGGACCGTGACGCCATTGGTCGTGACCCGAGTGCGATTACGGAAAAAACGCAGCGGTACCAGGGGCTCTCGCGCGACGCGTTCGATCGCGACGAAGGCGGCGAGCAGTGCTGCGCCGCCCACAAGCGGCAGCAGCACCGACACCGAGCCCCAGGCCACCTCGCCGGCGCGCAGGAAGCCGTAGACGAGGCCGCTCAGGCCCGCCGTCGCCGTGACGGCGCCGAGCACGTCGGGGCGCTGACGCGTACGGCTTCGCGTGGCCCGGCTCTCGCTGACCAGCCGCGGCAGCGCGATGACAGCGAACAGCGCCACCGGGATGTTCACCAGGAAGATCAGCCGCCAGCTTCCGGAGCTGATGTTCGTGAGTGCGCCGGAGATGATCGTGCCGACGGTCCCGCCCAACCCGGCGAGCCCGCCCCAGACGCCGAGCGCCTTCACCCGCTCGCGTGGATCGCGGAACAGCACGGCCACCAGACCGAGGGCGGCAGGCGCGGCCATGGCCTCCCCGAGTCCTTGCACGAAGCGGCTCGCGACGAGCATCCCGCTGCTGGCGGCCGCACCACAGGTCAGCGAGGCCAGGCCGAAGACGATCGTGCCCGCGAGGAACAGCCGCCGGCGTCCGACCAGATCCGAGATCCGGCCACCCAGCAGCAGAAAGCCGCCCGCCATCAGCACGTAGCCGTCGACCACCCAGGCCAGCCCGGAACGGCTGAAATGCAGGTCCGCCTGGATGTGCGGGAGCGCCACGTTCACGACCGTGACGTCGAGGATGAGCATGAACTGCACGAGGGCGAGGACGCTCAGCGCTCTCCAGCGCCGCGGATCCGGCGCGCTGTCCGCGAACGGGCTGTCGATCGTCGTCACGAGGGCTCCTTCTGCCGTTTCGATCTCTGCCCTGACGACGGAATGGACGGGGCGAATGTGACGAGTTGCCCGGTCCGCACTACGGTTGGTTGAGCAGACCGGCCTTCGGGAGGACTCATGTCGGAGCAGTTCGAGCCAGCGCAGTCCGAGCCAGAGGTGCGACGCGATCGGCGAGAGCACGGCGGCGCCGGAGGCCACCCCGATGACGACGCCTTGGCGCGTCGCACCGAGCAGGAGCGGGTCGATGCCGGGATCGACGCCTTCGACCCGGATGACGTCCCGCCGGCGGCCGACGAGGCGGTGCCGTACGACCCGTCCGAGGACGAGGTGAGCCAGGAGGCCGCCGCCGAGGTCAAGCGGCAGGAGGAAGAGGGCGAGCTCTACCCGCTCACCGACAAGCACCCTTACCCGCCAACGCGCTACGACCGCTCGTAACCTGGCCGGCGACCAGACTGGCCTTCGGCGGGATGCGGACGTGGTGGTCGAAGACGTTGTCGGGATCCCACACGTTCTTCAGCGACGCCGCGATCGCGACCATTCACGGCCCGGCGGGCCTGGAGCGGGCCGATTCACGTCGACGGGCTGCGCAGACCTCCGGCGCGCTACGAAGCGACCCACACCTAACACTCGCCGGCTGATCGACGCCGAGCATGACCTCCCACAGGCTACGGTGCCGTCATGAGCGTCGGCACCTACCGCGTCATCCAATGGGCGACCGGCTCGATCGGCCAGATCTCCATCCGGCATTTCGTCGACACCCCTGCCTTCGATCTGGTCGGGGTCCTCGTGACGTCGGAAGAGAAGGACGGCAAGGACGCCGGTGAACTCGCCGGCATCCCGCCGGTCGGAGTCATAGCCACCCGCAGCATCGACGAGGTGATCGCGACGCCCGCGGACGTGGTGAACTACGCTCCGCTGTACGCGGACACGAACGACATGGCGCGCATCCTGCGTTCAGGCAAGAACATCGTGACGCCAGTGGGTTTCGTCTATCCGAAGGCACTCGATCCCGCCGTGCAGGAGCGGCTCGCAGACGCGTGCGCCGAAGGCGGTTCGTCCCTCTTCGGCGCCGGCATTCACCCCGGTTTCTCGGGTGATCTGCTGCCGATGGTGACCTCGCGGCTGTGCACCCGGGTCGACAAGGTGATCGTTCAGGAGGTCGCCGATCTCGCACCGCACCCGTCGCACAAGATGAACTTCGAAGGGCTCGGTTTCGGACGCGACCCCGACGAGGCCCGCGCCGAGCACAGCCCGCTGATCCGCACGATGGAAACGATTTTCCGGGAGTCCATGCTGCTGCTGGCCGACGGTCTCGGCGTCGTCGTGGAGGAGATGACCACCGAGTTCGACGTCGCGATCGCCAAGCGCGATCTGGACGTGCGCAGCGGCCACATCCCGAAGGGCACCGTCGGCGGGATGAGACACGAGTGGATCACGTGGTCGGGCGGCAAGCCGGTCATCGTCTTTCGCAGCTTCTGGAAGATGGCCGACGACCTGGAGCCCAACTGGGGCTACGGCACCGTCAAGTACGCGGTCATCATCGAGGGCGTCCCGTCGATGAAGCTGGAGTTCGAGCCGACGTCCAAGCACCCGACCGGCGACGAAGGCTATTGGGGACGCATCTGGACGGCGATGAACGCCATCAACGCGATCCCAGCCGTGGTAGCGGCATCGCCGGGCATCAAGACGCATCTCGACCTGCCGCTGGTGCGCCCGCCGGGGCTGGTGCGGCCGGCGACCGAACTCATCTGGTAGCGGCTAGGAAAGCCACTGCCCCCCGTTGACCGCGAGGTGTTGACCCGTCACCGGCGCCGACAGCGACGAGCTGAGGAACAGGACCGAGCCGGCGCACTCATCAGGCGTCGGCAGGTGACCGAGCGGGATCTCAGTGGCCTTGATCTCGATCCATTGCTCCAGGCTCTGGCCCGACGCCTCCGCCGCCCCGCGTCCCAGACGGTAGAGGCTTTCCCCGGCGACGGGGCCGAGGAAGATGCCGTTCACCCGGATCTGTTTGGGGCCCAGTTCCAGCCCGAGCGTGCGGGTGAGCGCGGCGAGTGCGGCCTTCGACGACGAATACGCGCCCATGTTGGCCGGAAAGCGCACGGCCGCACCGGAATTGACGAGCACGATGGCTCCCCCACCGGAACGTTCCATGACCGGGACAGCCGCCTGTACCAGCTGGAGCGCGCCGAAGAAGTTAATGTCCATGATGCGGCGCCACTCATCCGGATCAGCACTCGCCGCTGGGCTCCAGTCGCCCTCGTGATGGCCGTTCTGCACGAGCACATCGAGCCGCCCGTAACGCGCTGCGGTGCGCTCGACGATCGCCTGGCACGACGCCGGATCGGCAATGTCGCAGGCGACCGCATGGGCCTCACCGCCGACGAGGCGGATCTCGTCCACCAGATCTTCGAGCCGGTTGCGTTGCCGGGCTCCCAGCACCACCCGTGCCCCGTGGGCAGCAAAGCGCAGCGCGATGCTGCGGCCCATTCCCGGGCCGGCACCGGTCACGATCGCCACCTGGCCGGACAACAACCGTCCCTCGTCGACGCTCACGCGAGCATCCAACAACAGCTTCACGCTCGAGGAGCCCTGCGGGTCAGCTGCCGTCCGGAAATCCGCCGCGGTGCAGCACCATCGGGTGGTGCGGTAACGCCTGCGGCGCTCCTGCCTTCGCCCGCCAGCCATCCGGATAGGGCTGCAAGACGCCCGACAGCCGCGGAAGGTCGCGTAGCGGGATCGGTTCGGCGTCGAGCACGCGCAAGGTGTTCGCGCTCACCGGCAGCGAGATGGCCGACTCCCGTTCGAAGTCGAGCGTGTACGCGAGCAGCACACGCGAGAGCAGGGCTGAAAGATCGAGCCCGCGAGGATCCACGCCGGTCACCAGCGGACGGAACGGTTCGAGCCTGCCGTTCTGGGTGGGCGACGTGATGGGCAGATAGTCGGGGAAGTCGACCTCGATCGCGGCGGCAAACGTCTCCAGAGTCCCGCGCAATTGCTGGTAGGCCGCTTCGAATCGCGAGGCCCAGCGGGACTCGATCTCCATGGCCAACGGCTCCCACACGCGCTGGGCCGTCCGTCCCTCTCTCGTCGCCGTGACCACCGAATCAGCGACCCGCACGTAACCCCAGCGGGTCAGCCCAGCCAGCGAATCCTTGGCGGTGCGGGCCTGCGCATGCAACTGCACGACGGTGATCCCGCC
>DATAVO010000104.1:0-18200 GCA_036267695.1 Frankiaceae bacterium | reverse complement strand
ACCGATCGGCCGGCGCGCCGCCGGCGCGGACTGTGGCTGATCGCGGCCGGCGTGATGGTGGTCGGGGTGTGCGTCGCCTTGCCGACGCTGCACCTGATGACGAACGCTCCCGAGCGGCCGGCCCTGTGGATGTTCTACAGCCTGGCGCTCTTCCCGATCGCACACGCGATTTCGGTGATCGCCAACGCCGACAGCGCAGCGGCGTTCGCAGTGTCCGAGTCCGTTGCCATCACTGGGGTTGCGGTGCTCGTGGCAGCCGTCTATCTCGTCGTCATCGTGGGCATCGACGGCAAGCCGAAGGCCCACGAACGTGACGTGCTGCTCGCCAGCCTCCTCGCTGCCGTCGCCGTCGCACTGCTCGCCGGACCGCTGCGCCGCCGGCTGGCACATCTGTCCGATGCCGTGATCGGGGATCGCGACCCTTCTACGGAGGAGGTCGCCAATACCTTCGTCGGCCGCATGAGCCGCGCAGTACCGATGGACGAGCTCCTGCTCCAGCTCGCCGAAGCCCTACGCGACACCATTCCGGGCACCGTCGCGGAGATCTGGACCGGGACCGACGGCGTGCTCACCCGCGCGGTCAGCGTGCCGCACCGCCAGCCTTCACGACTCGAGCTGAACGAGTCCGAGCGCACGGTCATTGCGCAGGCGCGCATCGGTGGTCCCGCATGGGCTGGGGTCTGGCTGCCCTCGCTGCTCGAGGATGGCGGCGATGTGCGCTTCGTGCCGATGGCCCATCTCGGAGAGTTGCTCGGCGTCATCGTGGTGCGACGTCCGCTGGCCTCGCCGCTCTTCACCGAAGATGACGAGCGGCCGCTCGTGGAGCTCGCCCGCCAGCTCGGGCTCGCGCTGCACAACGTCCGCCTCGACTCCGCGCTGCAGGCATCTCTCGCCGAACTCGCCCAGCGAAACGAGGAATTGCAGGCGTCACGGCTGCGCATCGTTCAGGCCGCCGACGAGTCCCGGCGCGCCATCGAGCGCAACCTGCACGACGGCGCCCAACAGCACCTCGTCGCTCTGGCCGTCAAGCTCGGTCTGGCCGCCCAGATCGCGGAGGATGGCGACACAGAAACCGTCATGAGCCTGGTGACCGATCTGCGCGGGGACGTCCAGACCACGATCGGCGAGCTCCGCGAGCTCGCCCACGGGATCTACCCGCCGCTGTTGCGCGATCGCGGCTTGGGCGAGGCGCTGCGAGCTGCCGCGTCACGCAGTCCCCTGCCCTGCGCGGTCGAGGTGAAGACCGAACACCGCTTCCCGGAGGAGGTCGAGGCGGCCGTCTACTTCTGCTGCCTCGAGGCCATGCAGAACGCCGGCAAGCACGCGGGCGACGGAGCGCAGCTGACGGTCCAGATCGCTGATGCGCCAGGCACTTTGTGTGTCGAGGTGGCCGATGACGGCGCCGGCTTCGACGCCTCCGTCGCCGAACTCGGTCACGGATTCGTCAACATGCGCGACCGGCTGGGGGCCATCGGCGCCGAGCTTGATGTCGACTCGGCTCCCGGGGCTGGAACGCGTATCCGGACCGCGATCCCGGTGTCTGCTCAGGGCGATTCGAACAGCCCGCGCAGCACTCTCGGGGTCAAGTCTTCCTTGCGGTAATACGCGACGGCGCCCGACGTCATGGCATCGGCGGGCAGGTCATCGCCGGCATAGGTCGAGATCAGTGCCACCTTCACCGTCGGATCGGCCGTCACGATCTGCTTGGTCGCTTCGATGCCGCTGATACCCGGCAGGTTGATGTCCATCAGCACGAGTCGCGGAGCATGCAAATGTGCTTGTTCCACGGCCTTTTCTCCGGTCTCGGCCTCGGCGACGACGTCCCAGCCCGAAATCATCGAGACCAGGGTGCGTGCGACAGCGCGGAAGGGCGCCTGATCGTCAACGATCAAAACGCTCACTGGTACACCGTTCACATCCCTATTGTCCGGCGGTCGGCGCGTAACACAAGTGGTGCTAGCTTGCCTATCTCGCGTCGCGCTCCGACAGCCACAAGAGCACGGCGACAACCCGGCGATTCACGTCGGGCGCCACGACCAATCCGAGCTTGGCGAACAAGGCGTTGATGTGCTTTTCGACCGCCCGTTCGGTGAGGACGAGTGACCGTGCAACAGCCTCGTTGCTCTTGCCCTGGGCGACCTCACCCAGCACCTCGATCTCCCGTTTGGTCAGCGCGGCAAGCGGCGACGAGGGGGATTTCTTGGTCGAACGCACGAGCCGTTCGACCACGAGCGGATCGATGACGGATCCGCCCCTGGCGACCGAACGGATGGCGTCGGGCAGCTCACCAGGCTCGCTGACGCGCTCCTTCAGCAGATATGCGCGTCCGGCACTGCCGTCTGCGAGGAGAGCATTCGCATAAGAAGGCTCGTTGTATTGCGAAAGGACGACGACTCCGAGGTCCGGCTTGGATTCGCGAATCCCGGAGGCGAACCGGATTCCTTCGTCGGTCTGGCTCGGCGGCATCCGCACGTCGGTCACGACCACGTCGGGGTTGTGCGCGACGGTCGCTTCTTCCAGGGATGGAAGGTCATCGCAAAGGGCGACGACTTCGAGATCGTCCTGACGCTTGATCACCTGGGCGATGCCTTCACGCGTCAGCAGGGAGTCCTCGGCGACGACCACCCTGATTCCCATGAGCTGACCTTAAGACGAGACGGTCATGCCTGTGCCGAGGATCGCTCTTGTGGCGTCCGGAAGAATTCCCCGTTTTGTGCCAGTATTTTTCAGCTGCTCATCTTCTGCATCGCCGGCTCACGCGAGGGCATCATGGCCGAGCTGACCCAGCCGGGCAGCTAGTCATCGGCTCGCCCGTACTTGGCGATCGCTTCACGCGTGGCCTGTTGCATGGCGCCGAAGAAGCACTCGCTGTTCTGCCCGACCCAGTCGATGCTGTCGTTGCGATTGATGTTCATGCCGCGGCATGCCGGGATCACGTATTCGGCGAACAGCTCGTAGGACCGCCGAGTGGCCTGCCAGTCGGCACTGTTGTGGGACAGGAAGAGGAAGGTGCCGAAGCCGCCGGTCTTCGTGCTCAGCCGTTCGATCGTGGCGATGGCGTCATCCGGCGTGCCAACCGTGGCGATGCCGAAGTTCGGCAGGCCGTTGGTCGTCCAATGCGTGAGCGCCTCCCGCGCCGAACCGGTCCACGGCAGCTTGCGGTTACCCATGCGCTCCATGTACGCGTTAAGGGCGAGGACGCCGTGCTCCATCTCGAGCTCGGCCTTTTCCCGGGTCTCGGCGATATGCATCGAAGCGACGACGCGCCAGCGGTTGCGGTCGACCGGGTTGCCGTGCTCCTCGGAGGTACGCGTGAAGTGGCCCCAGTTCGCATCGAGGGCATCGAACCCACTCGGATCAGTAGCCGACAGCGAGAGCATGGCGAGCCCGAGGCGACCGGCAAGAGTCGCGCCGCTGGGCGAGGAGGTCGAGGCGACCGCCAGCTCGATTCCCTCGCGGGCATAGGGACGAAGCTGCAGCCGAGCGTCGTCCAGAGTGAACCAATCGGTCTTCGCACTGACGATCTCGCCGCGTAGCAGCCGGACGATCACCTCGGCGGCTTCGATCATCATGTCTCGCTGGCGCAGCGGGTCGATCCCCATCATGAACGCGTCGGAGGGCAGCTGGCCCGGACCCATCCCGAGCATGACCCGACCGCGCGTCAGATGGTCGAGCTGCACGATCCGATCGGCCAGGACGAACGGGTGGTGATAGGTCAGCGAATTCACGCCGGTGCCGAGCATGATCCGCTGGGTACGTTCACCTGCTGCCGCAATCATGACCTCCGGCGAGGCGCTCATCTCGTACGCGCCGCTGTGATGCTCGCCGAACCAGACCTCGTCGTAGCCCAATTCATCCAGCAGGACAGCCAGTTCCAGGTCGCGGCGCAGCTGAAGCGTCGGGTTACCCGCCGGGTCGTGGTAGGGCGCGACGAACGCGCCGAAGCGGGTCGGGAGGGGAGCCGCATCGCTGGTCATCGTGACAGCTTCGCAGCACCCCTCCGCCAGCCGCTAATCGGCTAGCCGGCATATGTCGGCGTGCCGCTTCCCGTCGACGACGCGCCTGGCGATAGAAGCGCTGCACCGCATTGAAGTTCTCTCGGTAGAAGCGCTCGAAGGCCACGGGGGACGTGGCCGATGCGCGAGATCGGGGTTACCCGTCATACCTGTCATTGGCGGCACCCGCTTTGAGTATTACGAGCCGGCCGCGAACCAGTTGCCGTGCAGTCCGTTCGGAACTCGTTGCGGGATCGGCACTTTCGCGATAGGCGGACCCGGGAAGTCGGCCGCGTCCCAGATCAGGAAATGCGACGAGCGAGCGGGATCCAGCCCGCTGGTGAAGGTGAGGTAGTAGCCGTCGAGCTCCTCGGTCGCGCCCAGGCGAGGAGCGAACGCGACTTCACCGATGACGGCCTCACAGTCGAAGGTCACGGACGCGCCGCTCACCATGTCGTAGCGCACCAGCTGATCGTGCTCGCCGCGGACGAGCGCGCGCACACCGGAATTGGCCACGACGGTCAGGTAGCGATGCGGCCGGCCCAGCAGCCGATCATCGATGCGAGGGAATTCCGTCGCCCGCTCCTCGACGGTCGTGATGTCCCATCTGCGAGCACCAGGATCGATCGTCGCGCGGCGGAACGAGCCGGTCGCCGGCGCGGTGTTGCCGGAGAACGCAAAGGTGCTCCACCACGGGAAGTCCACGACGATCCGGCGATCGGCAGGATCGCCGCTCTCGTAGGCGTTGGCGAAGTGCCACACCCAGAAGGCCTCGGTGTCGATCCACGATGGCTCGCCCGAACCGCTGCGGTCGATGACGGCGATGCGAGTGCCGAGTTCTGGCCGCCATTGCAGGACGTCGCCGCCGCTGAGCATCGCGTCCACGTCGAGCACAGTCGGCCCGATGACGAGCAGCACGTAGTGCTCGGTGACCGCGAAGTCGTGAATCATGAAGCACTTGTCGACGCCAGGGACGGTGACCGGACCACGACGGACAGCGCCGTCCGGGCCGATGACTGTCCAGCTGAGATAGGGCTCTTCCACGTCGTAGCGGAAAAAAACCATTTCACCGGTGACCGGATCCACCTTGGGATGCGCGCACATGCCGGGGATGGCGCCGCCGAAGTCGTAAAGGCCGACGGTCTTCAGATCAGCAGTGACCTCGTACGCCGGCGTGCCTTCTTCGAGGGCCAGATAGCGGCCCGCATGACAGACGACATTGACGAACGGATCGAGCCGGAAGGGCCAGCCTGGATCGGGATCGGGCCCGAGCAGCGCCATGTCGACGAAGGCCGGGCTCAGCAAGCCTCCGTAAAGGGCACGACCGGCCCGTTCTTCGGCCGCCATCCCGCGCGTGCGTACCCAGCGGTTGGCGTAGCGGGCTTTCCCGCCCTCCAGGTAGAGACCGTGCAGCATGCCGTCGCCCTCGAGGGGATACGTGTAGCTGCCGAGCGGCGTGAAGCGGGGATTGGGCCCGTTGCGCAGGTACATGCCGGACAGATCGCGCGGCAGCTGACCCTCGACCGGCAGGCCGGCAGCGTCGATCTCGGTGGACACGGGTTCGAACCGTCCGGACAGTTCCGGGATCGTCTGCGGGTCGACGGGACGCAGCTCGCTCATCGGCGGCACTCCTCCGCTCGGTTCTTCCGGTCACCGGATTCGAGCGTAAAGACCCCCGAATCACCGGGGAGCGTCACCCCTCGGCTGCACCGCTACAGCCTGCTGCGAACCTCCCACAGCAGCGGGTAGTAGCGCACGTCGAGCCGGCCGCGAAGGTAAGGGGCACCCGACGATCCGCCGGTTCCCGGTTTGCCACCGATCTGGCGCTCGACCATCGTGACGTGGCGCGCCCGCCAGAGGGCGGCACTCTCGTCGTGGTTGAGCAGATCCTCAGCGACGTCCCAGAGCGGCCCCAGCTCGGGTTCGACGGCTACTCGCACCAGCCCGTCCAGATCAGCAGCCACCCCCCGCTCCGAGAGGGCCGCGACGAAGGCATTCCAGAGGCTGGGCTCGGCAAGACGCCGCGCCAGTCGCTCACGCTCCACGTCCGACGCCGCCCGCAGCCGACCCGCGAAATCAGGATCCTTCAGACCGGAAAGGAATTCGAGCTCCCGGAATTGGACGGACTGAAACCCGCTCGCCGGTGAGAGCAGCTCCCGGAAGGCGAGAAAGTCCTGCGGCGTCATCGTCTCCAGCACGGCAATCTGCTCGATCAGCACGCGTTCGATCGCATGGACGCGATCGAGCAGGTGCCGGCAGCGGCGCAGATCGTTGGCGAACAGCGCATCGCGGGCCCCCTCCACCTCGTGCAGCAGCAGGCGGAACCACAGCTCGTAGACCTGGTGGACGGTGATGAACAGCGGCTCGTCGTGGTGATCGCTCTGCGGCGCAAGGGTGTCGAGCAGCTGCGGCAGCCGCAGATAGGAACCGTAGGAGAGCCGCCCCCCTTCCTCGCCGAAATGCCGGTCGCCTGATTCGAAGGCGGTGCTCATGAGCAGAGTCAACTCCCGGATGTTCAGCCCGCGACGAACCACGTGCCGATCGGCTTGCAGACGAGCTCGCCGCCACCGGACTCGTGACGCGCGTACCCAATCCTGCCGACAGCCGTTCAGCATTCACCGCGCTGACCCCCGCTCGGGAAGCACCGATTCCGGCAGGCCGCCCCGCACCATCGCGCGGCCGTCGACGAGCACTTCGCTGCGGATCTCTCGAACGCGCAATCGACGAATCTCGCGGCGGCGCTTTCCAAAGTCGGCTGAGAAACGGATGGGCGAGAGGCGTTGGCTCGGTGTCCATAAGCCGATAGTTTGACCGTAGTTCGGAACCTCCATTGGACCCTCTGCCAAAAGGCCATCACCGGTGAGGGAGTGACGAAATGCGATCCGTCCGAGCCTTAGCAGTAGGTGCCGTTCTCGCTGGTCCATTGGCCCTCATGGCCGCCGGCTGCACCCCGCCCAAGCCCTATTCGGAGTGCGGTTCCATCGATACGGCTCCCAACAGCGATGTCGGAGTGTTCGAAATCCAGGCTCATGGCCCCGATTGCGCGACGGCAAAGACCGTTGCCGACAAGGCCTACCTTCAGGGCGGAGGCCAGCCGTTCACGTACGGAAGCTGGGTCTGCACCGGCGCCATCCCGAGCGGTGGCTTGGGAAGCTACGTCTGGTGCAACGGGACGAACGGCACCGTCATCACCTGGCGGCAGGTGTAGCCGCACGGCCGCCTGTGCCCCATGCCCGATCCGCACGGCTGCTTACTTATGATCGCGGCGAACTCGCGTCTCGGTGCGTGGCACGTTCGACAGGGGTGTGGCGGTGAAGGCTTCGGTCGCGGACAGCGCACCGCTGTCATCGATGGTCCAGCGGATGACGGCCATTCTCGACACGTTCGACGGGCCGGTCCAGCGCCGAAGCCTGCAGGAGGTCGTCGACGCGACGGGGCTGCCGAGCTCGTCGGCACACCGCATCCTCGACCAGCTCCTGGAGCTCGGCTGGGTGGAGCACGACGCGTCGGGCTACTGCCTCGGTTGGCGGGTGCGTCAGCTCGGTAACCAGGTCGACCGCGCCGCGGCGCTGCGCGAGGCAGCCGCGCCCTTCATCCAGGAACTCGCGCTGCGCACGCCCTTCGTCGTCCATCTCGCGGTCCTCGACGGTCCCTTCGTCAGGTACCTGGACAAGGTCGGAGGGCAGGAGGCGCTGCGGGTCCCCTCACGCGTCGGAGGGCTCCTCCCGGCGCATCTCACCGCCGTCGGCAAGGCGATGCTGGCCTACACCGGCACGGACGCCCTTGATGCGACCCTCGAGCAGGCCGCCTCCCGCGGAGACGCTGCCCAGGTCGATGTCGTCGCGGTCCATCGCGAACTCGCCGCCATCCGGACCAGAGGCGGCCTGTCGAGCGAGCGCAACAGCCCGCTCGCGGCGGTGGCGTGTGTTGGAGCGCCCATCTTCGACGGCGGGCACGTGATCGGCGCGCTCTCGCTGTGCGACGGCGGCAACGGCAAAGCCCTCGGCCCGTACACGTCGCTCCTTCGAGAGCGCGCCCAGCGCATCTCCGTGCAACTGGCTTCCTCCCCGGAACCCCTGGAGCGACTGCCATGCAGCTGAGTGATGCCAGAGCGAAAGCGCAAATCCTGTACGACGCCCGCCGCACTCGGGTGGCGATCGCGCCCTTCACCGATGCAGAACCGGCGCTGAACATGACCGACGGATATGCCATCCAGCGCGAGCTGGTCTCGTTGCTCCTCGCCGACGGCGACCGGATCGTCGGCCACAAGGTCGGTGCCACGTCTAAGGCGATGCAGCAGCTCGTCGGCCTCGACTCGCCCGACTACGGCCCGGTGCTCGCGTCGACGGTCTTTCACGACGGCGACGTCATCGCACTGGATCAGTTCATCGCCCCGAAGGTGGAGGCCGAGATCGCCTTCGTGCTCGGCACCCGGCTGCAGGGACCGGGCGTGACCGACGCGCAGGCGCGGGCGGCAATCGCGGAGGTTGTCGGGGCGATGGAGATCGTCGATTCGCGCATCGCGGACTGGCGGATCAAGCTCGCCGATACCGTCGCCGATCTGGCCTCCAACGGCGCGATCGTGGTCGGCGAGCGCCGGGTGCCTGGGGACGGGATCGACTTCCGCGACATCGCGATGACGCTGTCCCGCGGACAGACCCTGGTCGACTCCGGGTCCGGCGAGGCCGTGCTCGGCGATCCGGTCACCGTGCTGACGTGGCTGGCGAATGTCCTCGGGGCTGATGGCGTCGCCCTCGAACCCGGCCATCTGATCATGACCGGTGCGCTGCACGCTGCGGTGCCGCTCGCTCCGGGCGAGACGTACACCGCCGAGTACGACCTGCTGGGCTCGGTCACCGTCACGGCGCAGTAAGCGGCCACTCCCGATCACCGGGACCGCAGCGGGCACAACCGCCACAAGAGCGCTAACCTGCGCAGGCGCCATCGCGTCCGCGGCTGATGGCCGCTTCTGCTGGAGGTATTCAGTGGTCCACGAGGTGGTGCGTCGCGTCGAGGAACTCTCTGACCGGCTCCGCAAGGTTTCTGGTGAGACCGAGGCGCTTGGCCGGCTCTCGGACGAGAGCGTTCGGGTGGTGCGCGAGGCCGGCGTCATGCGCCTCCTGCAGCCTCCCGAGCACGGCGGCTACGCGGCTCATCCGCGCGACTTCGCCGAGGCCGTGATGGCCGTGTCAAAGGCCTGCGGTTCGACCGGCTGGGTGTGCGGGGTCGGGGGCGTGCACCCGTGGGAGATGGCGCTGATGGACCAGCGCCTGCAACAGGAAGTGTGGGGTGAGGATCCGGATACCTGGATCGCGTCACCGTACGCACCGACGGGCATCGCGGACCGGGTGGACGGTGGCTACCGGCTCACCGGCCGATGGCAGTTCTCGACGGGCACCGACCATTGCGACTGGATCTTTCTGGGGGCGCTCGTCGGCGACGGCGACGGCGGCTTGGCGCAACCGGTCACGGTCTTGCATGTCGTGCTGCCCCGGGCGGACTACACCATCGTCCCGGACTCGTGGGACGTCATCGGGCTGTGCGGCACCGGCAGCAAGGACATCATCGTCGACGGCGCGTTCATACCGGGCTACCGCACGATCGACGTCGCCCAGGTGAGCGCCGGAGCCGTGGCCGCGGAACGGGCGGGCCGCAGCGAAGCCGTCTACAAACTTCCGTTCTGGTCGATCTTTCCGCTCGGCATCACCAGCGCCGTCATAGGCATCTGCGAGGGAGCGCTCGACGCCCACCTGGACTACCAGCGCAGCCGGATCTCGGCCGCCGGTCGCAAGCTGAAGGAGGATCCGTACTCGCTCTACGCGATCTCGGAGGCGTCGGCAGACATCGCCGGCGCAAGGGTGCAGCTGATCGATGGCATCAGCCGAATGCACGACAAGCTCGAAGCCGGCGAGTCGGTCACGCTGGAAGAGCGCGCGCTGATGCGGCGCGATCAGACGCGCTGCGCGTGGCGGGCCGTCGCCGCGGCCGATCAGCTTTTCCAGCGCTCCGGTGGCAACGCCGCGCGCAAGGGCAACGTGATGCAGCGCTTCTGGCGTGACGCCCACGTCGGGTTGCAGCACGCCATCCACATACCTGGCGACATCTACCACGCCAGCGCGCAGATCGAGATGGGTCTCGAGCCCGGCGCCGGCCTGATGCCCCTCATCTGACGACGAGATGACAGCCACCGCAGCGATCGTGGGTTCGGGCAACATCGGTACCGACCTGCTGTACAAATTGCGACGAAGCCCGCTGCTCGCGCCCGCCTACATGGTGGGCGTGGACCCGCAGTCCGAGGGGCTTGCCCGAGCCGCCCGGATGGGAGTGGCGGCGAGCGCCGAAGGGGTCGACTGGCTGCTCGCCCAGGATCCCCTTCCTGACCTCGTCTTCGAGGCGACCAGCGCCACCGCGCATCGGGCTCACGCCTCCCGTTACGCATCAGCGGGCATCACGGCCGTCGATCTGACACCCGCTGCCGTCGGCCCGTACGTGTGCCCGCCGGTGAATCCCGAGGATGCGGTCAACGCGACGAACGTCAACCTCATCACGTGCGGCGGGCAGGCGACAGTGCCTGTGGTTGCAGCGGTTTCCCGGGTCGTACCGGTGGTCTATGCCGAGATCGTCTCCTCCATCGCGTCGCGCTCGGCCGGCCCGGGGACGCGTGCGAACATCGACGAGTTCACCGTCACCACAGCCGGCGCACTCGAGCGGGTCGGCGGCGCCGCCAAAGGAAAAGCGATCATCGTGCTCAATCCGGTCGACCCACCGATGATCATGCGCAACACGGTCTTCTGCTCAGTCCCGGCGGAGGCGGCCGAGCCCGGACCGTTGCAGGACCGCGTACGCGAGTCCATCCACACGATGATCGAGAACGTGCAGCGCTACGTCCCCGGCTATCAGCTGAAATCCGACCCGCAGTTCGATCCGCCCCGAGACACCTGGAATCAGATGGCGCGAGTCGCCGTCTTCCTGCGGGTCGCCGGCCGCGGCGACTATCTCCCTGACTACGCCGGCAATCTCGACATCATGACCGCAGCAGCGGTCAGGACCGGCGAACTGCTCGTCGAGCACGCGGCAGCGCGGGACATGTCATGACCACGCCGGCTCCCGCTCCTGCCGTGCGAATCACCGACTCGACGCTGCGCGACGGCAGCCACGCCATGCAACACCGGTTCACCGAAGGTCAGGTACGCGCGATCGTGCATGCGCTGGACTCGGCCAACGTCCAAGTCATCGAGGTCTCGCACGGTGACGGTCTCGGCGGGTCGAGCTTCAACTACGGCTTCTCCGCAACGGACGAATTCCAGCTGATCCGAGCTGCCGTCGACGAGGCGAGCCAGGCCCGTATCGCCGTGCTACTGCTACCCGGCGTCGGCACGATCGACTCGCTGCGCCAGGCGCGTGACTGCGGAGCCGACATCGCGCGTATCGCCACTCATTGCACCGAGGCCGACGTCTCCGGCCAGCACTTCGCGGCAGCTCGCCGGCTCGGCATGGAGACCGTCGGATTCCTGATGATGGCGCACCGGCTTGCGCCGCAGCAGCTGGCGGCCCAGGCCCGCATCATGGTCGACGCCGGCGCCCAATGTGTCTACGTCGTGGACTCGGCAGGGGCGCTCGTGCTCGGCGAGGCCCAGGAACGCATCCAGGCCGTGCACGCCGAGATCGGCGAGCAGGCGCAGGTGGGCTTTCACGGCCACCAGAACCTCTCCCTCGGGGTCGCGAACTCCGTCCTGGCCGCCCAGAACGGTGCCCGGCAGATCGACGGCGCCCTGTGTGCGCTCGGCGCGGGAGCCGGCAACGCGCCCACCGAGATCGTGGCGGCGACCTTCGAGCGGCTCGGCATCACCACCCGGGTCGACGTCGACGGCGTCCTCGCCGCCGCCGATGACGTCGTCAAGCCCATGCTGCCCCGGCTGCCATGGACGGATCGGGCAGCCATCACGCAGGGATACGCCGGGGTGTACTCCTCGTTCCTGCTGCACGCCGAGCGGGCGGCAGAGCGCTACGGGGTCGCCGCACATCGCATCCTGCAACGCGTGGGCGAGCTCGGCTACGTCGGCGGCCAGGAGGACATGATCATCGATGTGGCACTGGATCTGCAGGCCGCTGACGAGCGAGCCGAAAGCAGCAGCATGAATGGCCAGCCTGGGAAGGAAGTCGGCTCGTGGCAGCACTGACGTTTGAGGAGACCAGCCGCACCCTGGACACCGATCAGGGGAAGCTGCATTACCACGAAGCCGGCGACGGGCCGCCGCTGGTCTTGCTCCATGGTTCCGGGCCGGGAGTCAGCGCCTGGGCGAACTTCCGCGGGAATCTGGAAACCTTCAGCGCCCGATTTCGCGTGCTGGCATTGGACTTTCCGGGCTTCGGGCGCAGCTACTCGCCCGACGCGAATCCGGTCATGGCGGCTCCCGGGGCGGTCGTCTCCTTCCTCGACGGGCTGGGGCTGGGCGCGGTTCCGATCGTGGGCAATTCGATGGGCGGCGGCGTCGCAGCGCAGATCGCCGCCATGCATCCGGAGCGCGTGAGCCGGCTCGTCACGCTGGGCGGGGTCGGCGTTCCGTTGTTCAGTGCGAGTCCCCCGGAAGGCATCAAGCTACTGGTCGAATTCGTGGAGAACCCGACGCGCGATCGACTCGTCAAATGGATGGAGTCGATGGTCTACGACACCGCGCTCATCACCGACGAGTTCGTCCAGCTGCGATGGGAGCAAGCGACAGATCCGGCGGCGCTGGAAGGCATCCGTCGCATGTACAACCAGCAGTTGCTGGACAATTTCCGAGCAATCGCCGGCAATCCCGCCGGTCTGACCATGCTTCCAAAGATCCAGGCACCCACCCTGCTGACGTGGGGACGCGACGATCGGGTCACTCCCCTCGACGGCGCCTTGGGCCCGATGCGCTTCATCCCGCGCTGCGAATTGCATGTGTTCTATGACTGCGGGCACTGGGCGATGATCGAGCGCAAGGACGAGTTCGAAAGCGTCGTCCTGTCGTTCCTGCTCCGGGACCAGGGATAGGACCGCCGGCATGTCGATACTTTCGCTGGGCTACTTGAGGATTCGCACCCCACACGTCGAGGGGTGGCAGACCTTCGCCGAGAACGTCCTGGGCTTCATGCCGACCGACGCGTCGGCTCAGAGCGTGAGCTACCGCTGGGACGCCTATCCGTACCGACTGGCCATCGAGCGCGCCGACGAGCCGGGAGTGGACGCGGTCGGCTACGAAGTCGGCGACGACCGGGATCTGGAAGCCGTCGTCGCGGCGGTGGAGAAGGCCGGCATCGAGGTGACGTTCGGCTCCGCTGCGGAGGTGTCACAGCGGCAGGTCAGCGGATTCGCCCGCTTCACTGATCCCGCCGGCGCTCCGATCGAGCTCTTCCACGGCCCCGTGCTCACCCACGTCCCCGTCGTGACGCCGCTGGTGTCCGGCTTCGTCACCGGCGACATGGGGATGGGCCACGTCGTCGTGAACGTGCCGGACGCGCGGGCCGAAATCGACTTCTATCGCGACGTTCTGGGCTTTCACTGCCGCAACACCTGGCAGGTGCCCGGAATGTCGATGGCGTTCCTCGGATGCAATCCCCGCCACCACACGCTCGCGTTTGCCGAGGGTCTGGGAATGCCCGGCCTACTCGTCCATTTCATGGTCGAGGTCGCGACCATCGACGACGTGGGGTACGCGCAGGATCGCTGCGTCGACGCGGGCATCCCGGTGGTGATGGGACTGGGCCGGCACACCAATGACCACATGATCTCGTTTTACTGCCTGACCCCGGATGGCTTCATGGTCGAGGTCGGCTGGGGTGGCCTGCAGATCACCGACCCGGCGACAGTCGGCACGTACCAGATAACCAAGCCCAGCTTCTGGGGTCATCGGCCGCTCAAGGCCTGAAGCCGGCTCCGCTTCTGAGCACGGTGGTCACAGCGCTCTTGAGGGAGCGGCTACGGGTCGGGGCGATCTGCTGATACTCCGTGGAGCCCACCATGTCCTGCACCGCCTCGATCGACGGATACTGCCCGAGGAAGACGAGATCGGGCAGGAACTCCTCGCCGAGCGCCGCCTGCGGAAGCATCCTCGGCGACAGGAACTGACCCCCGCGCGCTCGTACCAGCGGCTCGGCCTGGCGCAAGTACTCGTCGTAGATCGCGGCACCGCCGTCGACGAAGGTCAGGGCGTTGAGCACGACGATGCCTGAGCCGAGCTGCTCGACCGGAGTCGCGTCATCCGGGTCGATGGCGCAGCGGGTCAGCACCGCCTTGGAGATCGCCTCGGTACGCAGGTGAGCAATCTCCTGATACGCCTGCGTCCGCCACATGCCGTCGAACGCTTCCCAGGAGGGATACCGCACGAAGACCACCAGATCAGGGTCGAAACCGCCCTCGAGAGCCTGCTCCAGCGGAAACGGCGGGAAGAGCAGCTTCGCCCCGACATCATCGAGGATCGGCCCGACCGCCGCGCCGTACTCGGCGTAGCGCTCGGCGCCACCGTCGGGCCGAAACCACAACGCATTGAGCATGCAGATGGCCGTCATGGCGGGGACGCTAACACCGGAGGTAAGAGCGACCCTCAGGTGCCTTGGCCGGCATGCCTTATCAGGCAGCCAGTGCCTTGAATACACCCTTGTCGCCCTTGGCTTCGGCGCTGAGCGCCGAGGCCGATCCGGTCAGGGCAAGCGCTTCGCCTGATGCCTTGTCCTGCAAATGCAGACGCCGGCTCAGCCCGAACTTCTTGACCTCCACGCAGGTCGTCGAGCGGTCGAAGGAACGCAGTTCTCGGGTAGGTCCGGAGCCGGTGACCCAGTCGAGCACATGAATGTGCGTCGCGGTCACGGCTACCAGCATGCGCACCGTGACACCCTTGGACTCGGCATCGAGTTCACGACCCGCATGCATCCCGGCGGCATTCCCCAAAGCACCGCCGGCCACGCCGCCGCCCAACAACGAGCTACCGACGACGCCGCCTACCGTCACCGCCGCGTAGTTGGTCTGCAGCCCGAAAATCCCAGCAGCCAGAATGGTTTCGCCGCCGCCGAGCACGCGAGCGGCTTTCGCCTGCAGGGTCTCTGGGTCGTTCATGCAAGCCTCCATTTGCTGGCGATGCGCGAAAACGAACGGCGCATCCGCACGGGAGCGCCTTCGCAGTCATCGGCGCGCGGAGCGCGTAGCTGAACCGATCCGCGCGGGATCTGGCGAGATCGGCACTCTTGACGGGCTTGGTGTCCATACGTGCAGTGGAGTCGGCACCCGATCCCATCACATGACCACGCACGAGATCTCATGTCCTGCAGGGGGTTTGGATGCGGACGGCGGGTTGGGGGTGCAGGAGTTGCTAACGGTCTTGTTGCAGGAGAGTCGGCGTTTGCTTCTGATGGGAGGCCGGCCGTCAGGTGGGGTGAATTCAAGAGTCTGTCGGTCGACGCCCGCCGGATCACCGATGCATGCCCCAGGCCGAGCTCCCCGGCCTGCCAGGCGGCAGCGGTGGCCGGCATCCGATCCGCCAAACGCCCGGTCCAGTTGTACCCGTTGCGACGCCCAGCCGCTCGCATCCCCGGAAACGCTGCGCAAGTAGGCAACGGTCGAGGCGGCGACGGCGAACTCGCCGCTACGATCCACCCGCTCCATCAGCCGGCACGTGGCCAACTCCCCAGCCCGTACTGCGGCGAGGACTTCAGCGAGCGCGTCAGCGGCAAGCGGTCCCGATGTCTCACTGCTCACGGCGGTGGCGATCTGCTGCCCTAGCACCGCGAACCGCGCCGCCTCGGCCACCAGATCGCTATCGAACATGTGTCCTATAACAGCAGACGAGTCGGCAGCTCAGCGGGCGAAGTTCGAGATGAGTCGGGCAGCGGTGCCTTGCTCGTGGCCAGCCGAGTACAGGGCTTCCAAGACTCGCCGCGGGGGGCTAAAGCGCTGCGGATGCTGGCTCTCGAGCGCCTTTGACAGCATGCGCCCGACGTTTCCCGGTCTTTGTATCGACGCTATTCGCCAAGCGGTGCGATGCCGCCAGCGGCAAGAAGCGCATGAGAGACGACGCGCAGGGCGGTATCCGAGCCGAGCAACCGATCGGTTTGCCCTGACGTGGGCCCGACGAGCGAGGCGGCCTCCTGTCGTAGCGCAACGAATGCGGAGAAGTGAGGGCCGTCAGGGCCTGTGGGAGGGCCGCCGGGCACCAGGAAGGGCATCGGGGGCAACGTCTGCTGGGCTCGGCGTTGAAGGTCACGAAGCGCGGGAAGCCGAGCCGCGAGAAATTCGAACGCCTCATCGCGTGGCATCTCGAGGAGCTCACGCTGCTGCTGGTAAGCGGCAAGCTCATCCGCAGTTGCGGGAACAATCGGCGCTCCGGTCGAGGCGGCAGTCAGCACGGCACGGACACGTGCCGCCGACCAATCGGTTCCGCGCGTGCCGATCCGAGCAGCGAGACGTAGGGCCACTTTGCTGCCGGGAAGAGACCTGAGCTCGCGCACAATCTCTTCGTCCGGCACACCTTCCTTGACGCGATCGAACGCCAGCAACGCGGCCTGATCGGCATCGGCGACCCAGCGACGGATGCCCATCAGCACAGCATTGTCTGATGACGGGGAGCGCCAAGCAAGTGGCCAGCGGTCGGTGTTGAGGACTTGCGTTGTGGCCGGTCGGCTCGGCCAATTCAGTGCCGGTTGCCCACCTGATCACCGGCATATCTACACCTACGCGTCACCGTTTTGGCCATCGTCTGGAGACCGTGGAATCTGTGCGCTCGGATTCATGACAACCCCCGGTTGACATTAACAACTCGGGGTTGTCAAACTGCGTGTGATGACACCGAAACATGTAGCCGAACAGGACAAGTCGAAGTTCCAAGAGCTGCACTCGGTCCGTGCCGCGGCTGTAGACCACTACGCCAAAGCAACCGAGTACTCCAAGCGGCGATGCGAGCTCATCACCGAGCTAATGGGCGCGGGATATTCACAGGCGGACATTGCACGTGAGCTCGGTGTGACCAGGCAAGCAGTGCAGAAGATGCTCGCAATTCATCGTGAGCGAGGCTTGACGGGGAAGTTGACGAGCCATCGCGGATAGCCGGTATGGCTGCTGCTGCCAGTTTAGGAGCGCGCAGATTGGCGTCTGGGCGTCTGCCGATTGCTGGGTCAAAGGACTGCTGGGAGCGACCGCTACCGTGTGGGAATGGACGGCACGGTGCGTTTCGGCGAGCCCCCATTGCCGGGCTGGCTCGCGGAGGTCTGGGAGACGCTTCGCACGACGCCGAGATCCGAGCGGGCGCCATTGACCAGTGGGTCGCTCTAGGGCATGAGGGCCACGAGGCTTACGAGCGCCATGTGAACAAAGCACGTACCAAGCGGGGGCGACGCGAGCGGGCGCTCTACGTGCTCACGCGGCTCGTGAATCCGGGCGCGAACCTGACGCCGCCAGCGACAGGCGGATGGTGAGTCGTCGCGGCAACAGCCTGGCGCGCCCCCCGGCTCACTCCGATGCGCCCGGTAGTGAAGCCTCTGTGTGTCAAGCGACGGCGGGCGTAGGGTGCTGGGCGAGCCCGGGAAGTGACTTATCCGAAGTGCTGGCCGTCGGGGTTGGGCCAGCCGCGCTGGATCTTGTAGTCGCCCCGAAGTGTCCTCCCGGGCTCGCTTTCGCCCGCGTCTTGTCAGCGACGAGGGTGGCGTAAATGACGTTCGCCAGATGGCGTTTGAGGGCGCGGCGCGCTTCACCGCGGGTCTTGCCCTCGGCAAGCTTGCGGCGGTAGTAGTCCTGCCCGGAGCCGGCAATGCGGTCAGCGAACCAGGCAGGAAACGAATCTGCATCCACGGAGACATCCTGACCGGGCGGTCGCGAAAGTGCCCGGCAATGCCGGTTCTCGATCGTGACCGAAGCGCCCGAGAACGGCACATCGCGGGTGCGCTCATGCCGTTATCGCGGAAACCGACCGGTCTTCCGGTAGCGACGCGCCAAGTACCACCAGTTGGCGGTCCCCAGGACCATGACTGCGGTGATCCCAACGGCCAGGCCCATTGGCAGAAACGCGAAGGCCGCCACTGACGCGACGACCCCCAAGACTGCGTCAAGGATGGTCAGGTCGCGGACGCGGCGGGCTCGTCCGGCGGTGTCCAAGTCACGAAAGCGGCGCAGAGCCATGTCGCAATCCGCCACTTCTCTAAGATCGGCCAGAACCCGACCGGGTCGAATGGTGTGGTTATCGGCACGAGCGC
>DATAVO010000103.1:0-4925 GCA_036267695.1 Frankiaceae bacterium | reverse complement strand
CGCCTGCAGTTCTAGCACCCCCGCCAAGAGGGGACAACGCTACTTTCCGAATCAGAAAGGCTGCCTGTACTCTGCGCGCATGGAGCTCGGATTCCAGGCGATCGACGCGGACAACCACTACTACGAGACGCTGGACGCCTTCACCCGGCATCTCGACCCGAAGTTTCGCCGGCGCGGCGTGCAGATCGTGCAGGCCGGCAAGCGCAGCCAGCTGCTGCTGGGCGAGAAGGTCAACCGCTTCATCCCGAATCCGACGTTCAACCCGATCATCGTGCCGGGTTGCCTCGACGTGATGTTCCGCGGGCAGGTGCCCGATGGCGTCGATCCGCGCACGCTGATGGAGGTCGAGCCGCTCCGGCCGGAGTACCAGGACCACGATCTGCGGGCCGAGGTCGCCGAGGCGCAGGGTCTGGAATCGGTACTGCTCTTCCCCACCCTGGGCTGCGGCGTCGAAGAGGGGCTCAAGGACGACATCGACGCGACGATGGCCAGCCTCTCGGCGTTCAACAAATGGCTCGAGGAGGATTGGGGTTTCCACTACCGGGGCCGGATCATCGCAGCACCAATGCTCTCGCTCGCTGACCCCAGCGCCGCCCTGGAGGAGCTGAACAGCCTGATCGAGCGCGGCGCCCGCATCGTTCACGTGCGTCCCGCACCGGTGCCGGGCGCCCACGGCAGTTCGCGTTCGCTGGGCGATCGCCGCCACGACCCGGTGTGGGCGCGGCTCGCCGAGGCGTCGATCCCGGTGGCGTTCCATCTCGGTGACAGCGGCTACAACGCGCTGACATCGGCCTGGGGCGGGAGCGCGACCTTCGAGGGCTTCGGCAACACCAACATCCTCAGCCGCCTCCTGGTCTCCGACCGGGCGATTCACGACACCATCGCCTCGCTCGTCATCGACGGCGTCTTCACCCGCCACCCGGCCCTTCGCGTCGCCAGCATCGAGAACGGCTCGGACTGGGTGAAGCTGCTCGTCAAGCGCCTGCACAAGCAGGCGAACCAGACGCCCTGGGGCTTCAGCGAAGACCCGCGCGAGACGATCCGCCGCCACGTCTGGGTCACCCCGTACTACGAGGAAGACCTCGCCGCCCTGGCCGAGGTCATCGGGGTCGAGCGCATCCTGTTCGGCTCGGACTGGCCGCACGGCGAGGGGCTCGCTGAGCCGATCGACTTCGCCAAGGAGCTCGACGGCTTCAGCGACACCGAGGTCCGCCAGATCATGCGCGACAACAGCCTGGAACTGCTGGGCTAACGCGACCGGGACGTCCCTGGCCCGCGCGGCACGTCACGGAAAGCCTCGCTGTCGGCACGGCGTTCACGGGGCATGCCGAGCAACCGCTCGCTGATGACGTTGCGGGCCATCTCCGTCGTGCCGCCGCCGATGCAGGCCGCCTGGCGCACCACATACCCGAGAGCCACCTGCGCATCCGTGCGGTCCGCCGGATCCCACGCGACGCCGCGTTCGCCCGCCAGTTCGTAGGCGATCGATGCCCGCCGGGTGGTCGCCATCCCGCTGAACAGCCGCAGGATTGCCGCCGCGTGATGCGGCAGCGCACCGTCGGCCATCTTGCGGGTCACCGACTGCACGAGCGCCGACCGGACGAGCCCGAGGACCCGCGCCTCACCGATCAGCTCTTGCGTGCGCGGCTCATCCCAGGTGCCGTGCTCGCGCGCCAGCGCCGCCATGACCGCAGCCTCGTACGGCCCCTCGGTCGACTGGTTGCCCTGCCCTGTCACGTATTTCGAGCCACCGGCAATGGTCCGCTCGTGATACAGCCACCGGGTCACGACGTCCCAGCCGGCGTCGACCTCGCCGAGGCGATCGGCGTCGGACACGACGACATCGGTGAGGTACTCCTGGCAGAACTCGCGTGAACCGTTCACCAGTTCGATGCGGCGCACCTCGATGCCCGGGGTCGACATCGGGAAGGTGAAAACCGTGAGCCCGCGGTGCTTTTCGGCATCCCAGTTGGTGCGCGCCAGGCAGATCGCCCAGTCGCCGTACCAGCCGGCAGTGGTCCAGATCTTCGACCCGTTCAGCACCCACTGATCGCCTTCACGCGTGGCAGTCGTGACGGCGCTGGCCGCGTCGGATCCGCTGCCGGGCTCGGAGAGGAACTGGATCCAGATCTCCTCGCCGCGCAGCATGGCGGGGATGTGGCGCAGCTTCTGCTCCTCGGTGCCGAACTCCAGCAGCAGCGCCATCGCGGGGATGAAGGTCGATGCCTGGATCTCGGCGGGGTAGTCGTAGCCGCGCAGCTCGCGGTTGAAGGCAGCCTGATGCGCCGGGGTGAGCCCCTGACCGCCGTACTCCGGTGGCACGCAGATCCCGGCGAAACCGCCGTCATGAAGCTTGCGCTGCAGCGCGCGGCAGGTCTGGATGCGCGCCAGATCCTCCACGTCGCTGCTGCCCGTCGCCGTCAGGAAGAACTGCGCCGCCGCCGGATCAGCGGCAGGGAGGTAGTCCGGCAGCCAGCCGCGGGCGCGGGCGGCGAAGTCCGCCACGCTGATCTGCTCGCTCATCGCGCTGCCACCAGGCTTTCAGGGGTCTCGATGAGCTGCGCCACGCGCCGGCTCGCCGACTCCGGCGTGCCGTAGAGCTGCGCATCGGTGACGGCCCGGCGCAGGAAGAGGTGCAGGTCGTGCTCGAACGTGACACCGATCCCCCCATGCAGCTGGATGCAGTCCTGGATCATCTCCGGCCCGTGCCTGCCGGTGTACGCCTTCGCCGCCGCAGCCCAGGTACTCGCGTCAGGCGCCCGCTCCCCCACCGCCCGGGCGGCGCGGGCGGCGGCGGCTTCGCTCGCCTCCAGATGCATGCGCAGGTCGGCGACCCGGTGCTTGATCTCCTGATACGACGCGAGTGGCCGCCCGAAGGAGTAGCGGTCCAGCGTCCACTGCAGCGTGATCTCGAACGCCCGGTGCATGGCCCCGGCGATTTCCCCCGCCTGCAGAACGGCCATGACGTCGAGCAGCTCAGCGTCCTGTGCCGAACCCTCGCCGGGTGCGCCGAGACGGGCGCCAGTAGGCAGCCGGACGTTGGTGAACGTCACCCGATGGAAGCGCCTGGTGAGGTCGAGACCCTCCAGCGGCGAGAGTGAGATGCCGGGCGAAACAAGAGGTACCAGGTACTGGGTTATGGACTGGTCGATTTCGGCCGATACGACCAGGTGATGTGCATCCGCCGCCCCATCGACGCAGGCCACAGCGCCGTTGAGCACGAGATGCTCACCAGTGTCGTCGACCTGCACCCGGGCGGCCTGACCTACTGGACCCGCCCACGCGGCCACGCCCACGCCCGACAGGATGCCGGCCAGCGGGCCCTGACGCTGCGCCGCCGATCCCCAGCGGCCGAGCGCCAGAGCTACGACATTCGTGCCGAGCAAGGGCCCGGGCGCCGCATGGCGTCCGAAATGGAAGGCGACGACAAGCAGATCGAGCAGCCCGTTGCCGCTGATCGAACCACCGCCATCGGCCTCAGCGGCGAGCAGCGAGGTCCAGCCGAGCTCCGCGCCGCGCTGCCAGATCTCTGGCTCGAAAGCCGGGGCATACCTCATTTGGCGGATGCGTTCACTCCCGTAATGGGCTGCCAGGAACTGCGCCGTCGTCGCCTCGAACAGCTCCTGATCAGCAGTAAGCGTGAACATCACTCTCCACAGCAAATGAGGGACCCGAAACATCTACATGTTAGGCCGAGCGGCTGATGGATGAGCGAGTCGCCCGGCAGCTACTTAGAGGACAAGGGAGAATGGACCATATGAGTAGGCCAGCAGCCACCCGAACGCGAACGAGGTTGGGATGACCAGCAGGACCCATTTGCAGGACTTGGAGTCCGAGAGCATCCAGATTCTGCGCGAGGCCGTCTCGGAGTCCGAGAAGCCGGTGATGCTCTACTCGGTTGGCAAGGACAGCTCCGTCATGCTGCACCTGGCATTGAAGGCGTTCTACCCGTCCAAGCCGCCGTTCCCGCTGCTGCATGTCGACACGACGTGGAAGTTCCGGCAGATGTATGACTTCCGCGACACGTTCGTCAAGGAGAACGATCTTGACCTGATCGTTCACCGGAACCCGGAGTGCATCCAGCTCGGCATCAATCCGTTCGACCACGGTTCGGCGATGCACACCGACATGTGGAAGACCGAGGGCCTGAAGCAGGCGCTGGACAAGTACGGCTTCGACCTGGCGTTCGGCGGCGCCCGTCGCGATGAGGAGAAGTCGCGCGCCAAGGAGCGCGTGTTCTCGATCCGCTCGGCGCAGCACCGCTGGGATCCCAAGCAGCAGCGCCCAGAACTGTGGCGGCTGTACAACGCGCGCAAGGCGCCCGGCGAGAGCGTGCGCGTCTTCCCGCTGTCGAACTGGACCGAGCTGGACGTGTGGCAGTACATCCACAACCAGCAGATCCCGATCGTCCCGCTGTACTACGCGCAGCCGCGGCCCGTCGTGGAGCGCGACGGCGCGCTGATCATGGTGGATGACGATCGGATGCCGCTGAATCCCGGCGAGGTCCCGCAAATGCGCAGCGTCCGCTTCCGCACCCTCGGCTGCTACCCGCTGACGGGTGCCGTCGAGAGCGAGGCCGACTCCCTGACCGGGATCATCCAGGAGATGCTCTTGACCACCTCATCGGAGCGGCAGGGCCGGGTCATCGACCACGACTCGTCCGGCTCGATGGAGAAGAAGAAGCAAGAGGGGTATTTCTGATGGCCCACGCCACTGACGAGCTGCTCGAGACTGATATCGATGCCTATCTCGAACGCCATGAGCACAAGTCGATGCTGCGCTTCATCACCTGCGGCAGCGTCGATGACGGCAAGAGCACGCTGATCGGGCGCCTGCTGTATGACTCGAAGCTGGTCTTCGAAGACCACCTGGCGGCGCTCGAGTCCGACTCGAAGAAGGTCGGCACCCAGGGCGGCGAGCTCGAC
>DATAVO010000102.1:0-10986 GCA_036267695.1 Frankiaceae bacterium | reverse complement strand
TCCGCGGGGTGCAGCAGGTGCGCGGCGAATGCGCGACCAGTCAGGTGCCCGGTGCGCGTACGGCGATGTGCACGAGCGCCGGCGCCGGAGCGCTCTTTCACATGGTCACCCTGCTCGGGTCGGTGGACTGATGGCGTTGTTGACACCACAGGCCGGACCGCTGCCGGTCGGGCCGCACGGCCCCGATTCGGAGGCGTTCTGGGAAGGGGCGAAGGAGGGGGAGCTGCGCTTCGTGCGGTGCACCGCATGCGGCGAGCCCGACTTCCCCGCCGCGCCGCACTGCCGCAATTGCCTGTCCGGCGCGCTCGAATGGCAAGTGAGTGCCGGCCACGGAACGCTCTACAGCTACACGATCGTCTGGCGGCCGGTGACCCCGGACTTCAGCACGCCGTACGCACCGGCCGTCGTCGATCTCGATGAGGGCTACTCGATGATGACCAACCTGATCGGCCTCGACACCGCGGACATCCGGATCGACATGCCGGTCGTCGTGCAGTTCGAGACCTTGGCCGGCGGGCTGACGCTGCCCTACTTCCGGCCGTTGGAAGCGACGGGTGCGACGAGTGTGACCGGTGCCTGACGGTGGCTGACGGCGAACTCCCGCTCGCTCATCTGCGGGTGCTGGAGATCGCCACCGAGATCGCCGGGCCCTACGCGGGAAAGCTCTTTGCTGACGCGGGAGCTGACGTCGTCAAGGTCGAGGCGCCCTCGGGTGACCCGATGCGTCGACACACGGGAGGCGGGCCATTGGCCGCGGGGGCGCCGGAAAGTGCCGTGGACTCAGCGCTTTTCGCGTTTCTGAACACCTCGAAGCGGTCGGTCCTCGGGGCTGCGGATGACGTCGAGATCCTTGCGCTCGCTGCCGCGGCGGATGTTGTGATTGTCGACGCGGGTGTCTCGCCGGAGGCGCTCAGCGGGCTGCGCGGAGCCCGCGCCGCGAGCGTGGTCGTGGCGGTCACGCCCTTCGGCCTGACCGGACCGAGCGCGGGGGAGCCGGCCACGGAATTCACCCTCCAGGCGCGCTGCGGCTCGACGGGTGGCCGCGGCCTCACGGATCGGATCCCGCTCTCTGCCGGTGGCCGGTTGGGAGAATGGATCGGCGGGGCGTACGCCGCGGTCGCCGGCGCTGCCTATGTCCGCCGCGCCCGCGAGCACGGCGTCGGCGAGCTGGTCGATGTCTCGCTGCTGGAGTCAATGGCCATCACGATGGGCGGCCTTGGCGTCGTCGCGGCGCAGATCATGGGCGTCGGTCTCGGGCGGTCGCTGGAGCTGCCATCGATCGAGGCGACGGCCGACGGCTATGTCGGCTACTGCACCATCACCGGCCAGCAGTTCCAGGATTTCCTGGTGATGATCGAGCGCCCGGAGTGGCTCGGCGATGCCGACCTCGCCTCCTTCGCCGGGCGGCAGCGGCGTCGCGAGGAATTCACCGCTGCGGTACGCGAGTGGACCGCCCGGCGCACGACCGCCGAGATCATCGAGGTGGCCTCGGCGATGCGTATCCCCGTGGCTCCCATCGGCTCCCCCGACACCATCACCGGCATCGACCACTTCGTGCAGCGCGGCGTCTTTGTCGAGAATCCAGCGGGATTCGTGCAGCCGCGGCCGCCGTACCGGATTCACGGCGGGCGGCTGCGCGAGTTCGCGGCAGCGCCCGGACTCGGCGAGCACACGGGGGAGGTGCAGTGGGCTGCGGCCGAGCCGGCGCCGATGTCGGGCACGGCCGCGGATCCGCTGGCCGACATCCGGGTCATGGACTTCACCGCCTTTTGGGCCGGCCCGGCCGGCAGCCTCGTACTCGGCTCGCTCGGCGCTGACGTCGTGAAGGTCGAGGGGATCAAGCGTCCGGACGGGATGCGCTTCGCCGGTGCCAAGCCGGCGACGGTCGATCACTGGTGGGAGACCGGCTCGATCTTCCTGGCGGTGAACGAGAACAAGCGCGACGTGACGCTCGAACTCGGGACCCCGAAGGGCGACGAACTTGCCCGTCGCGTGCTCGGGACGTGCGACGTGGTGATGGAGAATTTCTCCCCGCGCGTCATGACCAACCTCGGCCTCGACTGGGACACCGTCTCCGCCGTCAACCCCAGCGCGCTGATGGTGCGGATGCCGGCCTTCGGGCTGGACGGGTTGTGGCGCGATCGGGTGGGTTTCGCGCAGACCATGGAGCAGGTCAGCGGGATGGCCTGGCTGACGGGTGAAGCTGATGGCGCGCCCGTGATTCCGCGCGGGGCCTGCGATCCGATCGCCGGCCTGCACGCGGCCTTCGCCGCGATCGTGGGTCTCGAGCACCGGCGACGCACCGGCTCGGGCGCGCTCGTCGAGGTGACGATGGTGGAGGCCGCGCTGAACGTCGCGGCGCAGCTGGTCATCGAGCATTCCGCGTACGGACGCACGATGATGCGTGACGGCAACCGCGGCCCGATGGCGGCGCCGCAAGGGGTCTACCGCAGTGCCGGCGATGACCGCTGGGTGGCGATCGCCGTCACCTCGGATGAGCAGTGGGCGGCGCTGTGCGATGTGCTTGGCGCTGACGCCCTTGCTGGCGTTGATCGCCGGCGCGGTGCTGACGAGATCGATGCGGCGATCGAAGCGTGGACGGCGAAGCTGAACGCGCGCGAGGCCGCAGAAATGCTGCAAACATTGGGGATTCCTGCTGCACCTGTCACGCTGTCCGCCGAACTGCTGGACGATCCGCAGCTGCAGGGGCGCGGCTTCTTCGAGCAGCTCGACCACCCGTACGTCGGCACGATCCAATGGCCCGCAATGCCGATCGTGCTTGGGACGGATGGTCACCGTTGGCTACGCCGCGCCGCGCCGACGCTCGGTCAGCACAACGCCGAGATCCTCGGCGACCTCCTGGGCCTCGACGCGTCAACCCTCGCCGCCCTGGAGGCCGAGCGCGTCATCGGCACCCGCCCCGCGGGCCTCTGACCCGGCCTCTGTCCGCCCCGCCCCCACCCCTCCCCACCCCAGTTCCCGGCGGCTAAGGCCAGGCCATGGTCGGAATGGGCGCCCGTTAACGACCAAAGCCTGGCCTTGGCCGCATGGGGCGGCGGACCGATGAGTCTGCTGGCGGCGCGGCGTCTGTCAGGTGTACGCAGACGCTGGGAGGCATCAGATGGCGCTACAGATCTCAGGAATCCGGACCATTGGTGTGCCCGTGGTCGACCAGGACAAGGCGCTCGAGTTCTACGTCGGAACGCTCGGCTTCGAGGTCGGCCCGCCGATGTTTACCTTCAGCGATCCCGACGGCAACGGCTTCGAGCTGGTCCAGTAGAGGTGACGGACATGAAGACTGACCGCACGTTTCAAGCGGCGCTGCAGAAGAGCCCGGCCAAAGGCGGCTGGACCTACGTCGTCATGGACGGTTCGGCCGAGTACTTCGGCGCCCGCGGGCTGGTCAAGGTCCGCGGGACCGTCGACGGGCATCCGTTTCGGAGCTCCTTCATGGCCATGGGCGACGGCACCCACAAGCTCCCGATCAAGGCCGACATCCGCAAGGCGATCGGGAAGGGCGAGGGCGACACCGTCACCGTCCATTTGCAGGAACGGCTCGCCTCCTGGTGCGCTGATCGAGCCGTTCCCGGGCGGCGGCACGGATCGCGCCGGCCACCAGATCCAGCGACGGCGATCGCAGCTTCCATTGCTGCCAGTGCAGCTCAATGCGGCTGGCTCCGGCCGGATCCAGGTCGACCAACGCGCCGGCTGATTCGTATTGCGCCGCTTGCAGATCGGGCACCATGCCCCACCCGAAGCTGAGCCGAACGGCGGTCAGGAAGTCCGCTGACGACGGCACGAAATGCGACGGCGGGCGCAGCGGCCGGCGCGAGCGGCGGCGCAGGTACCGGTGCTGCAGGTCATCCTTGCGGTCGAAGACGACGACCGGGGCGACGGCAAGGGCCGCAGCACTCACACCGTCGCCGAACCAGCGCGATGCGAACTCCGGAGCCGCCATGCACCGGTAACGCATGCTGCCGAGCGGGCTTGACGAGCACCCCGGCACCGGCGCGGCGTCAGAGGTGATGGCGGCCATCGCCGTGCCCTCGCGGAGCAAGGCGCTCGTGTGTGCCTGGTCCTCCCGGTAGATGTCGAAACGAAGCGAATCCGCGAGCGGCGCGAGTGCGTCCAGTACCCACGTCGCCAGCGAATCCGCATTGATAGCAAGGGGAATCGTGCTGGGGGCACCCGCAGAATCACCGACTGCATCACCGTCTCGGCCGAGCTCGCGGTGCGCGTCGGCGGTGAGCAACGCGACCTGGCGCGCAAGACGGAGCACCGGCTCGCCGGACGGCGTGACACGTACCGGCTTGCTGCGTACCAGCAGCACGCGTCCGGCCGCCTGCTCGAGCGCTTTCAGCCGCTGGCTGACGGCCGACGGCGTGATGTGCAGGGCTCGTGCCGCGCCCTCGAGCGTGCCTTCGGACACGGCGGCGCTGAGCGCGGCCAGCTGAGAGAGCTCGAAATCCATATTCAGTGACGCTAATGATCCTTCAGGAACGTGAGCTTCACTGAGGCCGCCGCGCCACTTAGCTTGGCTGGGTGAGCTGGTCGCCTTTCTTCGCGGCGGCCGTCTCGGGGCTAGGCCTCGGGCTCTCGCTCATCGTGGTCATCGGTGCCCAGAACGCCTTCGTGCTGCGGCAGGGATTGAGCGGTGAGCATGTGCGGCTTGTCGTCACGGTGTGCACGCTTTCCGACGTCGTGCTGATCGCCGCCGGAGTGCTCGGCGCCGGCGCGGTCCTGACGCGACTGCCGGGGCTGCTGACGGGAGTCCGGATCGCCGGGGGCGCCTTCCTGCTGGGCTACGGGATCCTCGCCGCGCGGCGTGCCTGGAGGCCGCACGTGCTACTTGCCGATTCCTCTCCTGAACGGGCTGGCGTCGCCGCCACCGCGACCACCTGCCTGGCGCTGACCTGGCTCAATCCGCACGTCTATCTCGACACCGTCGTGCTGCTGGGTGCGATCGCCAATACCCATCACGGCGAGCGCTGGTCGTTCGCCGCAGGCGCCGCCTTGGCGAGTACCGCCTGGTTCGCCGGCCTCGGCATACGGCGCCCGCTTGCTGCGACCGATCTTCGAACGCCCGGCCGCGTGGCGCGTCCTCGACGCTCTCATCGCCGTCGTCATGCTCACGCTCGGCACGCTGCTCATTGTCAGCGCCTAGGGCTTGCCCGCTCCAGGAACGTCGACGGCCACGGCGACGATCTTTGCCCTGCGCCGGGTCGTCGCGCCCTCGCGTCGCCAGTCATCGGTGACGCAGGCGAGCAACGTGCGGCGGTCCGCGCCGCCGAGCGCCGCTGCGACGACCGTCGCCCCGTCGAACTCGACGGTCTGCATGATCTCGCCGCCGGGACGCACGCGGATCAGCCGCTTGGCGACCGGGTCGGCAGACCAGATCGCGCCCTCGGCGTCCAGGCAGATCCCGTCGGGCGGGGAGATCCGGAACCCTTCGGCCGGAGGCAGGTCGGCGAAAATGCGCTGCCCGGAGAGGGTGCCGTCGGCCGCGACGTCGAACGCGGTGATGCGTCCGCGCGCGCTCTCCCCGATGTACAGGATCTGCTCGTCGGGCGTCAGGATGTGACCGTTGGGCGCACCGAGATCGTCGGCCGCGCAGCTCACTTCGCCGCCCGGGGTCACCATGAGCGTCTGGCCAGGGACGCTGTGATCGGGATGCTCGTCGAAGATGCGCGCGCCCATGTCGCCGACGTACGCGGTGCCGTCCGCGCGCACGATCATGTCGTTCAGCGAGCCACGGGCGAGCCCGGAACAGTCGGCATGCTGGCTCACCGTGCCGCTGGCATCGACCTTCAGCAGGCGCCCGCTCTCCATCGCGACGACGAGCAGCGAGCCGTCGGGCAGCCAACCGAGCCCTGAGGGCGAATCCTCGAAATCCGCGACGATCGTGTCACTCTTCACTCCGAGAGCCGGCCGGCTCTCATCGAGCGTGACGCGGTGGACCTGACCGCCGTGAATGTCGCTGAACCAGAACTCGCCCTCACGCCAGCGGGGACCTTCGCTGAATGCCAGGCCGTCGATCAGCGTCGTCTGCTGCGTCATGCGCGGGCCTCCTGAGGTTTTCGATCCCACGTCTTGATACACCCGCCCGCACGCGCCGCTGCGGGGCCGGCCAGCGAGGGAAGCGGCGCACTTGCGATGCTGTTGGCACAGGTCGGTAGCACTATCCGATTCGGAACACTATGCGAGGAGCACTCATGACCCTTTCGGCCGGCGACAAGATTCCCGACGTCGAGGTCCGCACCTTGGGCGAGGAAGGCCCGGTCGCCGTGCGCACCGGTGACGTGCTGGGCAAGGGCAAGGTCGTGCTGTTCGCCGTACCCGGCGCCTTCACGCCCGGATGCTCACGTATCCACCTGCCGGGCTTCGTCCAGCAGGCGCAGGACCTCACCGACAAGGGTGTCGACACCATCGCCTGCATCGCCGTCAACGATGCCTGGGTGATGGACGCGTGGGGCAAGGACCAGCAGGTCGGCGATTCGATCGTGATGCTGGCCGACGGCAACGGCGAGTTCGCCGAGGCGATGGGCCTGGTGATGGATGGGGCCGGAATCGGGCTCGGCAAGCGTTCGAAGCGCTACGCCGCGATCATCGACAACGGCGTCATCACGAGCCTGGAAGTCGAGTCCCAGCCCGGGGTCGACGTCAGTTCCTGCTCGGCGGTGCTGACCCGGCTCTAGGCCGCCTGTCGCGTTCGTAATGCACGCGCTCGACTACGGTGCCGCGCTCGTTGGCGGCGGTCAACGCGGTTTTCTGCCTGCACCCTCCAGCGTCGGCGCACATCGGGCCTCGGACCAGGGGCCGTGGCGCCCGTACTGGAGGGGACTAACGTCCTCGCGAGAAGGAGGCCGGACATGGCAGATTTCGCGGCGCGACGCGTCGTCACGGGCTTTGCCGCCGACGGCAACCCGGCGTTCCTTTCCGATGGCGCGCCGCCGGAAACCGTCGCGTCGCCGATGGGTCACGGGCTCTCGGAAATGCTGTGGCTGCAGGCTCCCGCCGCGGCGGCGACGGATGGCGGCGACCCGCCCGCCGGCGCGCGGGGGATGTTCCCTCCGCGCGGCGCCATGGCGGGCCGGATCATCCGGTTCCCGGGCTACCCGGCGGGAACGCCTGTCGACGACACCTGGCTGCGCGTACCTGACGAGGACCCGGCGCTGCCCGGGTGGCACCGCAGCGAGACGCTCGACCTGATGATGATCATCGAGGGCGATCTCATCCTCGGGCTCGACGACGGCGAATACCCGTTGGGCGCGGGTGCGGCGGTCATCCAGCGCGGCACCAGCCACCGCTGGCGGGTCGTCGGCGATCAGCCGTGCACGTTTCTCTCCGTGCTCATCGGGCCCGATCCGGCAGCCGGCCCGCCGGTCCCGCAGGTGATCGCCCCGGAATCCGCGCCGCGCGACAGTGACCCTGACGCGCGCCCGTTGCTGCTCGTCACCGGCACAGACACCGGCGGACGCTCACGCTGCGTGGCTTTGGGTGCGCCTGGCCTGCAGATACTGCCGTCGACGCCCGGCGGCACCGCGCTGCACGACTTCTGGCACACCGGCGGCCCGCTCGGGAACGTCGCCCAGGGCGGCGACGCGCCGGCGCCCTGGGAGCTCGAGCCCACAGGACGGGGGATCACCTTTCGGCAGGTCAATTTCGGCGTCGACAGCTCGGCGGGCGAGCCCTTCCTGCACACGACCGAGACGATCGACATCGACGTCGTGATCGATGGCGCGCTGCAGATGCGGCTCGGCGCCGACGGTCCGGCGACGACCCTGAACAAGGGTGATGTGCTCATCCAGCGGGCGACCCCGCACAGCTGGCGCTCGGTAGGTGAGACTCCGGCGATCCTGGTCTCCGTCATGATCGGCCTGCCCAGCGCGTAAATCTGCTCTCATCTGCAGGTCATGCTCAGGAAAAGTCCGGTTTAGCCGCTAACCTGGCGCTTGGCCGATATCCCAAGCGTGTGTCCCAGGCGTGCAGGAGTTTGCTCTTGAGCCAGCTGCTCGCTCCGGCGCAGGGACCCGTCGGTTCCGCAGGCGCCGCGTCGGGGCGTGCCCGTGCGGCCCGGATCGCCGGCCTCGATGGGCTGCGGGCGATCGCGGTCGTCGGGGTCCTGCTGTATCACGCCGGCGTCTCCTGGATCCCCGGCGGACTGCTCGGTGTCGACGTCTTCTTCGTCATCTCCGGCTTCCTGATCACGACGCTCCTCCTGGACGAGCGGGCCCGTACCGGGCGCACCGCATTGCGCGCCTTCTGGACGCGGCGGCTGCGCCGGCTGCTGCCTGCGCTCATCGTGATGCTGCTGTTCGTCAGCGTCGTCTGGGGTCTGGTTCTGAAGCAGGACGTGGGCAGCCTGCGGCGCGACGTCCTGTTCGCCTTCGGCTACAGCGCCAACTGGTGGTTCGCCTTCTCCGGCCAGGGCTACTTCCAGCTGCTGAACGCGCCGTCGCCGGTCCTGCACACCTGGTCCCTCGCGGTCGAGGAGCAGTTCTACCTGATCTGGCCGATTGCGGTCGCTGCGCTGCTCTCGCACGGCCGGCGGGTGGGACGGTGGGCCGCCGCAGGAGCGGCGGTGGCGGCGATTGCCACGCTCGTTCAATCCCTAGCCGGTGTCTGGACCGACCGGCTCTACTACGGCACTGATACGCGAGCGGTGCCGCTGCTCGTCGGCGCTGCGTTCGGCGCCTGGTACTTCCATCACCGCCGGACGCTGCGCCTCGACCGCCAGGCCCAGGTCGTCCTGCGGTGTCTCGGGCTGCTCGCGCTGGCCGTCGTGGGGTGGGCTTTCGCCCGGCTCGACGGGCAATCAGCAGTGCTGTACCGCGGCGGTTTCCTCGCGCTGGCGATCGCGGTCTCCGTGCTGATCGTGACCGTCGCCGTCGATCCGGGCGGCCCGCTCGCGCGGGTGCTCGAATGGCGGCCGCTGCGCTACCTCGGAACCATCTCCTACGGCCTGTACCTCTGGCACTGGCCGCTCTTCCTGCTGGTCAACCACGCCCGCACCGGACTGTCCGGCACAGGGCTGCTGGCGACCCGGCTGGCACTGGCCTTCACGGTGGCCGCCGTCAGCTACGAATTTTTCGAGCTACCCATTCGCCGCGGCGGTTTCCACCTTCCGCGCCCGCGGCTCACCGCACCGATCGCCCTGGCCGCGGTGGTCGGTGTGCTGCTGGCGGCGACCCCGCCGCAGACCTCCTCGCCCGCTGTCGCCAATTCCGCAAGCCAGCGTGTCGCTCCTGGCGCACGTGTCGGTTCGAAGATTGCGCCGCAGGCACCCGTCGGCACGACGCGGGTGCTCGTCGTCGGCGACAGCCTCGCACTCACACTGACCAACGGGCTGTCGGTGAACGAGGTGCCGTACAAGGTTCATCTGGATAACGCGGGGGAGCTGGGCTGCGGCGTCTCGCAGGAAAACCGGCGGCTGCAAGGCCAGTTCAACGCCCCTCCCGCGTACTGCCTGACCTGGCCGCAGGACCGAGCCCGGACGGTCGCGACCGACCACCCCGATCTCGTCGCTCTGCTGGTCGGGCGTTGGGAGGTCACGGACACCTACCACGACGGCAGCTGGGAGCACGTCGGCGAGCCGGACTTCGACGCGTACGTGTCGGGCGAGCTCGACCGGGCGATCGACGTGCTCTCCTCCACCGGGGCGCCGGTGGCGCTGCTGACGATGCCGTGCGTTTCTGCGACGGAGAGCCCCGACGGCTCCCCATACCCGGAGGATGATCCGGCGCGGGTGACCCGGTTCAACCAGTTGCTGGTGGAGGCACAGGCCCGGCATCCCGCCACGAGCCGGCTGGTCGACTTGAACGCGATGGTGTGCCCGGGTGGCGTGTACACCAGCACGCTGGACGGCGTCACGGTCCGCACGACGGACGGCGTGCACTTCCCGATCACCGGCGTGGCGCCGCTGGCTGCAAGGCTGCTTCCGCAGCTTCGGGAGCTCTCCGTCGCGGCGGTGCGCGCACGGCAAGCCGCACACCCCGCCCAGGCGACACCGAGCGCTCACTGAGGATGCGTGCGTAAATCACGTTGGGCTGCACGCCGGCCGGTCGCACAATGACGCCGTGAGTCCGCGCCGCAGCCTTGCTGCTACGGGCCTGGCGACACTTGTGGTCGCCGCGGGCGCGTGCTCGGGCTCCTCGCACCCTGCACCTGTCCCAAGCCCTACGTCGTCGTCCACACCGACATTGACCTTTCGGGTGCCGGCGAGCGACGCCCGCGAGGTCCTCCTGCCCGCCAGCTCCGCCGGCGTCGACGGCAACATGCGGCTCACGCCGATCGGTATCGAGTGCGGCATCACCTACCAGATCGGCACCCACGCCGAGATCGACTACTCGGGCCAGCTCTGCCGGCTGCATCTTGCGGTGCAGAACCTCGACAAGTCGGTGCACTTGTTCCAGACCACCCAGCAGCGGCTCATCGACACCGCCGGCCTCTCCAAGGCTCCTGATTACCAGGCGATGGACGTGGCCCGGCAGGTCGATCCGGTGCAGCTCGGCGGCAACGACACGGCGATCGTCGCGCTGTACTTCTCGCTCGCCAAGGGCAAGGTCCCCAAGGCGATCGAGCTGCACGGCGACCATGACCCGACCGGCATCGGCACCACCGTCACCGCGCCGCATCTGCCGCATGGGCTCGTCATCGAGATCCCGCGTCAGGCGCTCTACAAGCCGAATCCGATCTAGCGGGCGATGAGTCCGGGCGGGTCCGATCCTGGCCGCGGGCAGCAGCACGATCGCGGCAAGATCGCCCGGCCTGAAACCCTCGTGGAACATGATTTCTGAAGTGTCCGAGCTGGCGGTGTCCACCTTGCTCTCGCAGGCGCTGGTCGCCTTCACGATCGAGTTCGACAACGAGTCCGAGCACCGCCTAGCGCATCGCACGACGGAGAGTCGCGCCGGCGGGAAGCAAGACGGTCCGTGGCTGGTGTCGCAAGTGATGTGGGCCAACGTCATGCGCTACGTCGTGGCCGCC
>DATAVO010000101.1:0-6378 GCA_036267695.1 Frankiaceae bacterium | reverse complement strand
CGAAACCGCGCGCATCTTCGAGGGAGCGACCGCATGACGGACGTCACCGCGCAGCCGGAAGTCACCGGGCCGCCGGTCGTGCTGCGCGTCGCCAACATCAGCAAGGAATACCGGCTGAACCAGGGCCTGTTTGGCCGGTTCGGCGGGTCGAAGAGGACGTCACTGAAGGCCCTGGACGGGGTGGACCTCGAGTTGCGCCGCGGTGAAGTGCTGGCGCTGGTGGGAGAATCCGGGTCAGGCAAGTCGACGCTGGCGAAGATCCTCGTCGGCGCGGTGAAGCCGACCGCGGGAGAACTCCACGAGTTCGGACTAGCTGAGGGCGCCGGCCGCAGGGAGCGCTCGCGGCACGTGCAGATGGTCTTCCAGGATCCGTACTCCTCGCTGAATCCCCGGATCAGCGTGGGATCGATGCTCGCCGGACTGCTCCGGCTCCATCACATCGTTCCGAACAGCGAGGTCCGCAGCGAGAGCATCCGGTTGCTCAACCGGGTGGGCCTTGAAGAGGACGCGCTGCACGCGTACCCCAGCCAGTTCTCCGGCGGTCAGCGCCAGCGACTGGCCATCGCACGAGCTCTCGCGGTACGACCCGATGTACTCGTTGCCGACGAACCGGTCTCTGCGCTTGACGTGTCCGTCCAGGCGACCATCCTCGAACTGTTCAGGTCCCTGCAGGACGAGCTGGGCCTGAGCATCCTGTTCGTCGCGCACAACCTCGCCGTCGTTCAGCACCTCAGCCAGCGGGTGGCCGTGATGTACCTGGGCCGGATCGTCGAGACGGCCGACACGGCCGAGATCTTCAACGACCCGCGGCATCCGTACACGCGCGCGCTGATCGACTCCATCCCCCGCATGTCGGCGGAGAGCGTCACCGATCCGTTTGAGGTCGAAGGCGAGCCGCCGAGTCCCATCAACGTGCCGTCTGGCTGCCGCTTCCATCCGCGTTGCCCCGTCGCCGTCGATCGGTGCCGCACGGAGGACCCCGGGCTCTCGCTGATCGGCCCCGAGCATGCCAGCGCGTGCCTGCTGGCCGCCGAACTCCCCCCGTACCAGGGTGTGCCCACATACAAGGAGGAAGAATGAAGATCTGGATCTCATGCGACATGGAAGGCGTCGCCGGCATCGTCGACTGGGACCAGTGCCGTCCCGGCAGCTCAGGCTACGCGCTTGGGTGCGAGCTGCTGCAGGATGAGGTGAACGCGGCGATCGACGGCGCGGTCGCTGGCGGGGCGACTGAGATCGTCGTGAACGACTCGCACGGCCGGATGGCCAATCTCGACCCGCGCAAGATCGCGGGGGGCGCCAGCTACCTGTCGGGCCGCCACAAGCCGATGTACATGGTCGAGGGACTCGACGACAGCTTCGACGCTGTTTTCCTGGTTGGGTATCACGGTTCGATCTCAGGACGCCCGTCTACGTTGTCCCACACCTATAACCCCGAGGTGTTCGCGGGTGTCCGGGTGAACGGGGAGTACGTCGGGGAGAGCGGCATCAACGCCCTGGCCATGGCGCATTACGGCACCCCCATCGCCCTCGTCTCCGGAGACCGGGTGACCGCCCAGGAGACGGGGCCGTTCGCGCCGGACGCCGTCAGCGTTATCACGAAGGAGTCCATCACCCGGTCGGCGGCGCTGAACCTGCATCCCGACGAGTCAGGCCGGCGGATCCGCGTCGGCGCCGAAGAGGCGGTCCGCCGTGTCGCGACCGGAAGCGTGCAGGCACCCGCGATCGACAAGCCGGTGACGCTGGATATGGAGTTCCAGACTGGTGACATGGCGAATGTCGCCACCTGGGCGCGTGACACCGAACGCACCGGTGAACGCGCCGCCCGGATCACCGGTGACAACCTGCTGAGCGTCTACCAGTCGTTTGTGGCCGTCACCTACATCACCCGGCAGGCCGGCGGGCGCTGAGCTCTGCACCGGACGACAGAAAGACGATCGCTATGAAGATTTTCGAAGCGCCGCCGCTTGGCGAAGGACCCAGCCTGGCCCTGCACGGCGGGGCCGGCGGGCGTGTGGATGAGTTGACCGTTGCGGGCCGGGCGCCGTACGCGGAGGGCCTACAGGCCGCCTATTCCGCCGGATGGCAGGTGCTCGCATCGGGCGGGAGCGCGCTGGACGCCGTCTGCGGATGCGTTGAAGTACTTGAGAACGATCCGCTGTTCAACTCCGGCTGCGGCGCCGCGCTCACCGCGACGGGACACGCCGAGCTCGACGCGTCGGTGATGACAGGAGCCGGGCTTGCGGGCGCGGTGGCCGCGTCCAAGCACGCCAAGAACCCGGTCAGGCTGGCCCGGGCCGTGATGGAGCACACCGAGCACGTCCTCATCGTCGACCCGGATATCGCGTTCCTTGAGCGGCACGGACTTGAGGTGGTCGAGCGCGACTACTTCATCACCGAGCCGCGGCGGCAGCAACTGGAGCGAGTGCTGGCGGGCCGTGCGGCCGCCCCCCGCCACGGAACGGTCGGCGCGGTGGCCCGCGACGCCAGCGGCTGCGTCGCCGCCGCCACATCCACCGGCGGGACGGTCGGCCAGGCCGACGGACGCGTCGGAGACACGCCGATCGTCGGTGCGGGCGTGTACGCACGCGACAATCTGGTGGCGATCTCCGCCACCGGCCACGGCGAGGCGTTCATCCGCGGCGTGGTGGCCTACGACATCGCCGCCCGGATCCGCTACACCGGCGCAGACCTCGCCGCGGCAGTCGCGGAGACCTTCGAGCAGGAACTCGGCCAGCGCGGCTCCACCGGAGGCATCATCGCCGTCGGCGGCGATGGCCGTATCGTCGTGGCGCACAATTCGCCGGCGATGTTCTCCGCGCGCGGTACCGGCCCGGAACCTACGCTCACAACATGACGGATACTCCGGCCGAAGACCTGCCATTGCGCGACGAGATCTTTCAGCGGATGGATGAACTGACACCTGCAGAGAGGAAGGTGGCGCGCACCCTGCTAGCCCGCTATCCGGCTGCCGGGCTCGAGAGCACCGCCGCGCTGGCGGCGGCGGCGGGAACGAGCAAACCAACGGTGCTGCGCCTGCTGGACAGGCTCGGGTTCGGCAGCTATCCCGAGTTTCAGCAACGCCTGCGCGATGAGGTCACCCGCTCTATGAGCACGAGTCCGGTGAGCCGTGCCCGGGCCCGCCAGGCGGTGCCGTCCGATGACAGCGCCTTCCTGCGCGCGGTCGAACTGCGCTCCCGGCTCGTTGCGCGGGTGCAGGACACGGTGCCGCCGGGAGAGATCGAACGAGCCGTTTCATTGCTGGCCGGACACCCGAAGCACGTCGTCATCTCCGGCGGATACTTCTCGCGGTTGATCGCCCGCTTGCTGGCGATGCAGCTCGATCAGCTGATCCCCAAGGTCGACTACGCCGACGAGCCTCGCGGCGCCGACCTCGCGAAGTACCTGCGGGCCGGCCGCGACTCGGTCGTGATCGTTTATGACCTGCGCCGACATGAACTGGCCGCCAAGGATGTCGTCTCGTTTGCGAAGACCTGTGGCGCCAGCGTCATCCTGATCACCGACGAGTCGCTCTCCCCGTCGGCGGAAGAAGCGGACATCGTGCTGCCCGTCACTGTCGACGGCATCCCCTTCGACTCTTTCGCCGCGCTCCTCGTGCTCACAGAAAGCCTTGTCGATGCCGTCTTCCACAAAGTCGGCGAGGCGGCAATCGAGCGGATGGCTGACTGGGAGCGATCAGTGCGCATCTACCGGGCCTTCCGCGCCGACGGGCTCGCCGACAATGCGGCGGCACCGCATCAGCAACAGAAAGAAGACTGACACATGGGACATCTCGACGGGCAGGCCGCCGTCGTCACCGGAACGGCGCAGGGCATCGGGCGCGCGATCGCGGACCTGCTCGAATCGGAGGGCGCGACCGTTCACCGGGTCGACAAGGACAGCGTCGACCTGAGCGACTCGGCGGCTGTGGACGCGTTCTTCGCCGCACTGGGCGAGCTTCACATTCTCGTCAACAATGCCGGGGGAGTCACGGGGCAAACGCACACCCCCATCGACGAGCTGACCGACGCGGCCTGGGACGCCGTCGTGGACGCGAACCTGCGCACGATGCTTAACTGCACGCGCGCCGCCGCTCGCATCATGAAGCCCGCCCGCTACGGGAGGATCGTCAACATCTCCTCGGGGGCCGGCCGCAGCGTCAGCCTCACCGGCATCCAGGCCTACACCACGGCGAAAGCCGGCCAGATCGGCTTCACGCGCCAGATGGCGCACGAACTCGGGCCGCAGGGCATCACCGTCAACTGCATCGCACCCGGATTCGTGCTCTCGAACCCGACCACCCAGGCCCAGTGGGACAGCTACGGCGAGGAAGGCCAGCGGGCTCTCCTGGAGCGCATCGCGACGCGTCAGACCGGTCAGCCGTACGACATCGCCCGCGGCGTCCTGTTCTTCGCGGCGCCGGACGCAGGCTGGGTCAGCGGGCAGACGATCTCCATCGACGGCGGGCACTCGCTCTTCTAGGACGGGACATGACTGACACAGAAACCGCGGCCGCAGCTGAGCTCACCCGGCTCGGTGAGGCGTATTTCGTCACTCAGCACAGCTACGACCCGTACAACGCCACCCTGCTCGGCGTAGACGAATTCGACGGGCTTTCCTTCGACCCGAGCCGGGAGGCGAGCGAACGCACCGCGCAGGAGCTCGCGGCCATCGGCCTTCGGGTTCGCGAGATCGACACAGTCGGCCTCACCGACGCCCAGCGCGTCGATCACGCGGTGCTCACCGCCCTCGTGGAGGGAGCCCGCGCCGACGCCGAGCACTCGCTCTGGGCCGCCAACGCGTCGGCCAAGAGCTACGTCAGCCGGCAGGGCCTGATCTTCCAGGCGGTGCCCGCTATGACGGCCGCCAGCCCCGAGGCCGTCGCACGGTACCTGAGCAGGCTGTCGAAGATCGGTGCGACCCTCGATGCGCTCGGCCAGCGGTACCTGGTGGAAGCCGCGGACGGGCGCACCCCCACCGCCGTCGGCGTCGACCACTCCATCCGCCAGCTGGCGGGGTACCTCGCACTCCCGGTATCCGAAGATGCGCTGCTCAAGCCGGTGCTGGACGCGAAACCGGCCGTGCGCGAGGCGGCAACCGCGCACATCACGCAGACCATCAGGCCGGCCATGCAGCGGCTGGCCGAGTTGCTGCGCCGCGAGCTTGTGCCGCTCGCCCGGCCGGACGAGCGGGTCGGCATCCGCGAAATCCCTGGTGGTGAAGCGGGTTACCTGGCCGCGGTCGCGCGGCACACCACGACCGCGCTTTCCCCGGAGGATATCCATGCCGTCGGGCTGGCCGAACTCGACGAGCTGGCCGGACGGTGGTCGCAGATCGGGCAGGAGGCGCTTCGTGAGAGCGACTTCGCCACCATCGCCGCGCGGATGCGCGACGACCCGGCGCTGCGCTTCCGCACCCGCGAGGAGATCATCGCGGTCGCACGGGACGCCCTCGACCGCGCCGAGGCGGTCCGCGGCACCTATTTCGAGCAGTACGACATTCCCGCCTGCGTTATCGAGGAGATCAACCCGATTGACGCGGACAACACCGCGATGGCGTACTACCGGCCGCCGTCCGTCGACGGCAGCCGCCCAGGCGCGCACTGCCTGCTGACGACCAACCCGGGCGAGCGCTATCGCTACGAATACGAGGCGCTCGCGTTCCACGAGTCGGTGCCCGGGCACCACCTGCAGCTCGCGACCGCGCAGACGCTCGACATCCCCCGGTACCGGCGGCACATCGACGCCGAGCTGTGCGCCTTCAACGAGGGCTGGGGGCTGTATTCCGAGCGCCTCGCCGACGAGATCGGCCTGTACAGCAGCCCGATCGCGCGGCTTGGCATGCTGTCCTTCGCGTCACTGCGCGCCTGCCGGCTCGTCGTGGACACCGGCATGCACCACCTGGGCTGGTCGCGTCAGCAGGCGATCGACTTCATGTATGACCACACCGCGACCACGCGCGACCACGTGCGCAACGAAGTCGACCGGTACATCGCCTGGCCCGGCCAGGCGCTCGCCTACGTGACCGGCAAGCGCGAGATCGTGCGCTTGCGCGAGCGGGCGCAGCTCGCGCTGGGGCCGCGATTCGATCTGCGCGGGTTCCACCACGCGGTGCTGCGCAACGGAGCCATCCCCCTCACCTTGCTCGACGACGAGATCGAGCGCTGGACCGCAACGGAGGCATGAGATGCAAGTAACCATTAACGGCTGCGCACTGAACGTCGAGGTGATGGGACCCGAGGACGGTCCCGTGCTGATCGCGCACCACGGCGGCGGCGGGATCGGCTCGCTGGCCGAGCCCAAGGGCACCTTCGGCCCGCTGTCCGACCGGTTCCGGGTCGTCGTCTTCGACGCGCGCGGCTGCGGGCACAGCGAGGGC
>DATAVO010000100.1:0-2613 GCA_036267695.1 Frankiaceae bacterium | reverse complement strand
AGGTGTGCGGTGAGGCGCTCGAGCGTCGGCGGATCTGATGGGTCGGCGGCCACCACGCACGCGCAGGCCTGCTCGCCCAGCACTGGATGGGGAAGCCCGATCACGGCCACGTCTGCGACGCCGGCGGCGGTGATGAGCAGGTCCTCGACCTCGCGGGCGCTGAACGTCTCGCCCTTGCGGATGATGACGTCCTTGATGCGACCGGTGATGGTGAGATTGCCGGCCTCATCGAGCTTCCCGAGATCGCCGCTGCGCAACCATCCTTCGGCGTCGAAGGCCTCGGCGTCGAGCGAGGAGTCGAGGTAGCCACGCATCACCTGCGGCCCCTTGACCCGCACCTCGCCCTCTCCGCCCGCGGGGAGGGCCGCTCCGTCAGGCCCGGCGATCCGGATGGCGACACCCGCGCACGGACCACCTTCCGAGCCGGCGAGCACGTCGTCGGGATCGTCGGCATGAGTGCAGGTGAGAATCGGCGCCTCGGTCATGCCGTAGGAGGAGTGCACCGGGCGGCCGAGTTCGCGGGCGATCATCGCAAAGTGGCTCGGCGGCTTGGCCGCGCCCCCGCTGGTGTAGACGCGCACGTCCGGGAAGTACGGCCCGTCCGGATGCGCCCGCTGCGCGGCGATGTACATCGCGTGATGCGCCGGGCCGGTGCCGGCGATGGTCACCTGGTGCGTGCGCAACAAGTCGCACACCGAGTCGGCTTCGACGTACTCGGTGAAGATCAGCGCCGCCCCGCACAGGAGGCTGCAGGTGAACCACACGGCGCAGCCACCCACGTGCGCGATCGGGAAAACCATCGCAATGCGATCGGCGGGCGTGATGTCGAGCCCGCGCGCCATGGCCGCCCCGCCCGCGCTGGCCGAGACGTCGGTGTGCATGGCGCCTTTGGGGTCGGCCGTGGTGCCCGAGGTGTAGAAGATCCAGCGCACCTCGTCATCGCGCTCGGGCGGCGACGGCAGCCGCGCCGGATCGCCGTCGGGGAGCGCACCGTCGATGACCGTTAGCGCTGCGCCGGTCTCCAACGCGGCCGCCCCCGCGACCTCGGCAAGATCGATGTCGCGCCACCGACGCGCGACCAGCAGGTGCGAGGCGCCGGTCTGGGCGAGGACGAATCCGATCTCACGGCCCCGGTAGATCGGCAGCACCGGGATCTGCACGGCACCGAGGCGGCACAGCGCGGCCGTCAGCACAAGCGTTTCCAGCCGCGTCGTCAGCTGCCAGACGACCCGCGAGCCCGGACCGATCCCCAGCTCCGCCAAGCCCGCCGCCGCACGCAGCGCTGAGTGGTGAAACTGCTGGAACGTCAGCGATCTGCCGTGTTCGTCGGCCAGCATTTGCAGGTCGGGGGTCGCCGCCGCACGATCCGCGACGAGCGACCAGACAGTAGCCAAGAGCGGCAGTCAGCTGGCGCTGAAACGCAGGCCTGGGTGGCGCGTCTCGAAGATCTCCTGAGCCATGATCGACGGCAGCTCCTCGGCCACCCAGCGCTTCTCGCCCGAGTGCACGGTCTTGCGCTCGGTCCAGCCCTTCATCCAGATGATGCGGTCATCGAGGCAGCGGATGACCTGACCGGTGACGTACTGCGCGTCGTCGCTGGCGAGCCAGGCGGCCAGCGGCGAGCTGCCGGCCGGGTCCATGGCGTGGTACTCGTCGCCGCCGAGCGCGTCGGGCTCGAAAGCGTCACCGGCGCCGGGGATCGACGCCGTGATGCGGGTGAGGCCGGCCGGGCCGATCGCGTTGACCGTGACGCCCATCTTGTAGAGCTCGAGGGCGAGGGTCAGCGTCAGGCCGACGATCGCCGCCTTGGCCGTCGCGTAGCTGGTCTGGCCGAAGTTGCCGCCGAGGCCCGCACCGGACGTGGTGTTGATGATGCGGCCGGTGAGGGTCTTACCTTCCTTGGCCTGGGCGCGCCAGTACTTCGCGGCGTGATGCGAGACGTTCCAGGTGCCCTTGACGTGAACGGCCATGACCGCGTCGAAGTCGGACTCCGGCATGTTCCAGATGGCCGCGTCGCGGACGATGCCCGCGTTGTTGATGACGATGTCGAGCTTGCCGAACGCGTCGATCGCCTGCTGGACGAGCTCGCCCGCCTGCTGGTGGTTGGAGACGTCAGCGAAGTTGCTGACCGCCGTCCCGCCGGCCTTCTCGATCAGGGCGACCGTCTCGTCGGCGGCGCGCCCGGCGCCCTCACCGCGTACCGAACCGCCGAGGTCGTTGACCACAACCTTCGCGCCCTGCCGGGCCAGCTCAAGGGCGTGGCCACGGCCGATGCCGTGTCCCGCTCCCGTGACGAGGGCGACCTTGCCTTCGAGCAGACCCATCCGTACGACCTACCTTCGCGATGCAGAAGTGAGCAAAGAACGATCAAGTTCTTCATATTGTCTACCATTGCCGCGTGGCTCGCCCCCCCGAAGGTGATTGGTTAGGTACGCCATATCTGCGGTTCGAGCGGGTGGGCTCCCACGCGGTGCTCACCGTCGACCGGCCGGAGGCACGCAACGCGTTGACAGCGGCGATGTACTTCGGGATCCGTTACGCGGTGGACCGGCTGAACACCGACCCCGAGCTTGCCGGAATGCTGATCACCGGAATCGACGACGTCTTCATCCC
>DATAVO010000099.1:0-31604 GCA_036267695.1 Frankiaceae bacterium | reverse complement strand
GCGGGGTAAGCCTGCTCAGAGGGATGCGCGAAGCCGATGATCAGGCCTTGGCGGGCCGGCTGCTCCTCGTGCCAGTGTTTGGTCGAGCCTTCGAGCGTCAGCCCCTCGTCGGCACCGAGCTTGATCAGGTCCGCTTCATCGGGGCCGTCCGGTGGCAGCCCGATCAAGGCCGAGAGACCCGCCGGCACGCCCACGATCAGCGGTGGCCCGACCTTGGCGAGTACCTCATTGAGCATGTCGCGCCGCCGCCGGTAGCGCAGCCGCATCGTGCGGATGTGGCGGTCGTAGGCGTGACTGTTGATGAACTCGGCCAGCGTGAGCTGCGACAGTCCATCAGTGCTCAGCGCCGAGTACATCTTCGCCTCGACGACCGGCTCGACCAGTCGCTCAGGAACGACCATCCAACCCAGCCGCAGCCCGGGGCCGAGGGTCTTGGAGGCCGAGCCGATGTAGACGACCTGATCGGCTGCGGTGCCCTGCAGCGCGCCGATCGGCTGGCGGTCGTAGCGGAACTCGCCGTCGTAGTCGTCCTCGATGACCAGCCCGCCGGTGCGCCGCGCCCAGGAGGTGAAGGCGCGGCGACGGGTCGCGTGCATCGTGACGCCGGACGGGTACTGGTGGGCGGGCGTCACGAGTGCCGTCTCGGCGTCCTCAAGCCCGTCGATACCGGGGCCATGCCGATCGACGGGCAACGGCACGATGCGCCGGCCCGACTGGCGCAGCAGATCGCGATGGAAGCGGAAGCCGGGATTCTCCAGCGCCCAGGCGTTGCAGCCCTCAGCCGCCCGCGCTGACGCCAGCAGGAAGACGCCTTGCGTGGTGCCAGAGGTGATGACGATCTGCTCCGGCCGGGCCTGCACTCCCCGGGTGCGGCCCAGATAGGACGCGAGCGCCGTGCGCAGTTCCATGCGTCCTTGGATCTCGCCGTAGCCGAAGGCGCTGACCGGCGCACGGGTCAGCGCGATGCGTGACGCCTTGAGCCACGCACCGACCGGGAAGGAGTTGACGTCGGGCGTGCCCGGGCGCAGATCGAGGCGCCGGCGATGGGCCTGGCGGCGGTCGTCGGATGGAGGGGGAACCGGGCCGAGATCGGCGACCTGCGTACCCGAACCCTGCTGGGAGACGAGGTAGCCCTCGGCGGCCAGCTGGTCGTACGCGGCTGTCACCGTACCGCGGGAAAGTCCCAGGTCAGCGGCCAGGGCGCGGGAGGACGGCAGGGCGGTGCCGGCGGTGAGGCGGCGCTCCTGGATGGCGCTGCGCAGGCCCTCTTCGAGCTTGACGCGGCGGAGCTGTCCGGTGCCCTCGACATGCAGATCGAGGCTGCTACTGGTCCAAGAATCTGGCACGCGATTGGACCTTACTAGTGATCCACGACTGGTCCAGCGTATTTCCCATGGAAGTACAACCCCGAAGCGACGACACCTTTGTCCCGGCCAAGCGGCTGGCCGTCGACTCCCTCGCACCCGCCGCCACCAAAGCCCTGAATGCGCTCGATGCCGCCGTGCGGCGGTCCACCATCGAGCCTGGATTGCTCGACCTCGTACGCCTTCGTGCGTCACAGATCAACGGCTGTGCCTACTGCGTCGACGTGCACAGCCGCGACGCCCTCGCCGCCGGGCAGACCGAGCGCCGGCTGCTCACCTTCGCGACCTGGCGTGAGACCCCGCTGTTCACCAACCGGGAGCGCGCCGTTCTCGAACTCACCGAAGCCATCACCAGGCTCGCCGACCATCCCGTTTCCGACGAGGTCTTCGACGCCGCCGCCCTGCACTTTTCCGAGGCCGAACTGGCCCAGCTGATCTGGGTCATCGCCGTCATCAACACCTGGAACCGGCTGGGCGCCGTCGCCCGGCCCTGGTCACTCGTCTGAGGTCACTCACCCATCCCGAGCTGCAAACCCCTGGCGCGAAAGAGGTTTTTCCGATGTCATCCACGATCGGCGATGTGCTCTCACGCCGCCCTCCTGGCCGCGACGGCCTGAGGCTGGTCCCACGTCCGCCGGACATGCCCCCCGGCGGCTATGGCGCTCCTGGCATGACCGCCCGCACCGGTGCCGTTGTGCTGCCGCTGCAGCGGGCTCCCAAGACCCCGCCGGTGGTCGCTTTCAACCCCCACTCGCTGGAATTGCCGTGCGAACGGCACGACGGAGACCTCTGGTTCGCCGAGTCGCCGACCGAACTCGAGAAGGCCAAGACGCTGTGCCTGGAATGCCCGCTCCGCGCGGCCTGCCTCGCAGGCGCGGTAGAGCGTCGCGAACCCGCCGGCGTCTGGGGCGGCGAGATCTTCGACAACGGCAAGATCCTGCCGCGCAAGCGCCCGCGTGGAAGGCCGCGTAAGGATGCTGCCGCATAGGTTTCCGGCGATGACGCGCGCTGAGCATCTTCAGTGGCATGCGGGGTGTTCTGCTCCTGATCGGATATGCACGAGACATGAGTGCCGTACTCGCCGCTAGCGTTGCGCGCAACTTCGAGAGCGCGTTGCGGCTGATGGAGGCTGCACTGGCCGACTGTCCTGACGGGTTGTGGGAGACGGATCTGTGGCCGGCCGATGCGACCACGAGTCGCCTCTCACAGGGCGGGCTTCATGGCTCCGCGACCTGGTTCCTGGGCTACCACGCGCTGACCTGTCTCGACTACGACCTGGGCGGAGACTTCGAGCGGTGGATGCCGCCGGCGCCGTTCGACGAGAACACTTTTGCCTTACCGAACCGGGTCTTCACGAGGGCTGAGCTTGTCGGCTACGTCGAATGGTGCCGCGTTCGCGCGCGGCAAAGCTGCCAGGCGCTTACCGACGACATGGCTCTGCGGCCGCTGCCAAGCACCCACCGATACGCGAGTATCCCTTACGGAGAAATCGTCACCGGGATCCCGCTACATGTCGTTGAACACGCCTCCCAGATCCGCCAGTTCCTCACCAGCTCAGGCATCAAGGTGCAACCCATGCCTGGCGACCGGGGTTACCGAGGCCCGAGCGCGTCCGAACTCTAGGCGGACCGATCAGCCGCTCGTGAGGAGGACGAGCTGCTGGGTCGCGCGGGTCATCGCGACGTAGCGGTCGACGGCTCCCTCGATCCCGGTGCCGAACGCGTCCGGATCGATCAGGATGACGAGGTCGAATTCGAGTCCCTTGGCCAGCTCTGGCGTGAGCGCCCGGGCTCGCGGGTTGTCCGGCAGGGCGTCGTTGCCGCTGCGAATGTCGATGACGCAGGCAATTCCGTCAGCATTCGCGGTGAGCCAACCCTCGAGGATCAACCGTAATTGCGCGACCGATCCGTGGCGAACCGGGACGCCCGTGCTGCGGATCGAGGTCGGCACGTTCGCGTCACGGAGCACCGCGCGGATGACCGGTTCGGCTTCGGCCATGACCTCCTGGGGCGTGCGGTAATTGATGCTCAGCGACGCGAGACTGATCTGGTGCAGGCCGATGCGCTCCAGGCGTGCGTGCCATGACTCGGTGAAGCCGTGCCTGGCCTGAGCGCGGTCACCGACCACCGTGAAACTGCGTGACGGGCAGCGCAATAGCAGCATCTGCCATTGCGCGTCGGTCAGTTCTTGCGCCTCGTCGACGACGATGTGGGCAAACGGACCGGCCAGCGCGCTCTCCAGGGCCCGTTCCGGATCTGGCGTCGCGAGCGCGTCCTGGTCGACGAGGGCTTCGTGGAAGTCCTCCCCGCCGAGCATGGAAAGCAGTCCCATGGCGTACTCGTCGTCGGCGTGCTCGAGCAGGTTGCCGATGACCTCCTTGCGGTCGGCGCGTTCGGCAGCGACGGCGGCTTCCTGCCGGCGCAGGCGTCGCGCCGCCTCCGGATCGCCGAGCCGCTGGCGGGCAGCGTCGAGGAGGGGCAGGTCCTCGAGCGTCCACGCGTCAGCCGGATTGCGCTGCAATTGCTGGACTTCTTGGCCACTCAGCCACGGTGCGCACTTGCGTAGATACGCCGGCACGGCCCACAGATCGGCGACGAGATCGGTCGCGTCGATCAGCGGCCAGGCCGCATTGAACACGGCGAGCAGATCGGCATTGCCGAGCACTGACCTGCGGAAAAGCTCGGGGGAGAAGTCGGGGTCATCGACGGTGTCGGCTTCGCTCTCGTACTTGTCCCGCAGGATTTTCAGCAACTCATCCCAGAGCTGGTCGCGCGCTTCGTTGTGTGCAGTCGCCGGTTCGACAACATCAAATGCCTCGGCCCAGTCATCAGCGCTGAGCTCCAGATCAGACCACTGCGTGGTGATCGTCATGCCGATCGTCGGCGGTTCCTCGTAGAACCTGACAGCCGCCTCGATCGCGCTCACCAGGCGTCCGGACGACTTCAGCCGGGCGACATCCGGGTCGCGTTCCGGCGCAGCTGTGGCCCCTTCGGTGACGAGGTCGAGCAGGGTGCAGGTTTTCACGTCCTCTTCGCCGAGGTTGGGCAGGACGTCGGCGACGTACGCGAGATAGGGCTGATGCGGCCCGACGAAGAGCACGCCGCCCTGACCGCTGCTCAGGCGTGGTTCGGAGTACAGCAAGTAGGCGGCGCGGTGAAGCGCCACAACGGTCTTGCCCGTACCCGGCCCGCCATCGACGACGAGCGCGCCGCGCGAACCCGCCCGGATGATGGCGTCCTGGTCCGCTTGGATGGTCGCGAGCACGTCGCGCATCTGGCTGGTCCGGCCGCTGCCGAGGCTGGCAATGAAGGCGGACTGGTCGTCGAGCGCTGCCTGCTCTTGGAGCCCTTCGGCGGTGAAGACTTCGTCCCAGTAATCGCTGATCAGGCCGGCGGTCCAGCGGTAGCGCCGGCGCCGCACCAGGCCCATCGGATCGCCATGCGTTGCACCGAAAAACGGTTCCGCTGCAGGAGAACGCCAGTCCAGCAGTAGCCGGGCGCCGGAGCTATCGGTGAGCCCGAACCGTCCGACGTAGACCGGATCCGGGGAGTCGGCGAAGGTCATGTGACCGAGGCACAGATCCAGTCCGAAGCGACGCAAGGCACGCAGCCGCGACGTCAGCCGGTGGACCTCCATGTCACGGTCCATGGCCTCCTGCCCGATCCCGCCCGGTGCCTTTCGCTCGGTATCGAGGCGGGCTTGCAGTTCGGCGATCGATTGTTCGAGGCTGACGGCGATGGCTCTGAAGTGGCCCTCATCGCCGGCGATGAGCTTCGGGTCGGCCTTACGCGCGAGGTGATCAGGAAGGTGGAAGGCGCTTGTCGGGGTAGCGGTCGTTGGTATCAACGCTGGCAATTCACGGGCTCCGTTTCCGCAGGTTGCAGGCTCGGCCCGTGATTGTGCGGCACCACCCGGGTCTTGCGGCAAGCCCCCATCTGCGCTATAAATTGAAGATGGAGGGAAGCGGTGAAACCCCCCTCCACCTTCAGCTCCCCTTCGGCTCAGCCCCTGGCGTCAGGTCCCCTTGTAGTTCAGCACCTGCCGGAGCGTGTGCTGCACCTCGACGAGGTCCGCCTGGTCGGCCATCACCTTGTCGATGTCCTTGTACGCCGACGGGATCTCATCCAGCAATGCCTCGGCGCGCCCGGAAAGCCAGGTCTTGCCGGCCATTTGCGACGCGAGATCCTCAGCGCTGAACATCTTCTTGGCCTTGGTCCGGCTGAAGCGCCGGCCCGCACCGTGGGAGCAGGAGTTGTAGCTCAGCTCGCTGCCCTTTCCGCGCACGATGTAGGAACGTGTGCCCATCGAACCCGGGATGACGCCCCAGTCGTCACGATCGGCCTTGATCGCGCCCTTACGCGTGAGCCAGACGTCGCGCTCGCCGTGGCGCTCCAACTGCGTGAAGTTGTGATGGCAGTTGATCCGGGCCTGCTCGGTGCCGGTGCCGACGAAGGCGAAGAAGGCCGCCAGCGCGTCGTCCATCATCGCTGAACGGTTGGCCATCGCGTAGTCCTGCGCCCACAGCATGTCGCGGATGTACGCCTCGAACTCGGGCGTGCCCTGCAGGAAGTACGCGAGATCCGGGTCTTCGAGCTTGAGCGCTTCCTCGTTCGCCTTGGTGCGGGCGAGGCGGATATGGCTCTGCGCCAACTCGTTGCCGATGCCGCGGCTGCCAGAGTGCAGCACGATCCAGACGACGTCACGCTCGTCGAGGCAGACCTCGAAGAAGTGGTTACCCGAGCCCAGGGACCCGAACTGCACCAGCGACTTGCTCTCCTGGCGCGGCGTGAGCTCGACGCGGCCGGCGTTCTTCGCCATCCACGCTTCGGACTTGCGCGACGCGCGGCCGTGACCGCGCCCGACACCCGCCGGCACGACCTGCTCCACGCGAATCAGGAACGGTTCCAGGTCATCCGGAAGCTGCGAGGCGGGAAGGTCGGTCTCGACCGCCACCATCCCGCAGCCGATATCGACGCCGACGGCAGCCGGGATGACCGCACCGTCAGTCGGAATGACCGAACCGACGGTCGCGCCGATGCCGACGTGAGCATCGGGCATCAGCGCGACATGACCCGCGATGATGGGCAGCCGGCTGGTCTTGCGCGCCTGCTGAAGCGTGCCTTCGTCGATGTCAGTGGCCCAGTTCCAGAGCGTCTCGCTCAGCTGGGTAGGCATGATGTTTCCTTTGGTCTCAGGGTTTTCTTGGGTGCGGCGGATGCCAGCGGTGCAGGTTAACTCGCGGCCGCCGAAGGTGCAGCAGGTTTTCTAGCGGTACGTGACGAGGGAGCGGTCGGCCTCGAAATGCGCATGGTCGTTGAAGCTCAGCAAGGTGGTGCCGCTGCGCCCGATGGTGACCTTGGTGAAGCTCGCATTGACGACAATGCGCGCGAGCGATGGCCAGCGTTCTTCCGGGATGCCCATCAGATGCGCAGTGATGACGGAGATCGGCCCGCCGGACGTGACGGCGAGGGTAGTGCCCGGTTGTGCGACCAGGTCGTCGAGGACGGCGAGGCAACGCGCGACGAAACCGTCATGGCTCTCGCCGGCAGCGGGCGGCCCCGCGTCGCCGGTCGCGGCCCAGCGGGCGATCGCCTCATCGAGCGACGACTGGAACTCGCGGGCGGCTTCCGGATCCTTTGCGGCCGCCTGCGCCGCGCCCGGCTGGTGGGACATCAGCAGCGAGGCGTCGTACTCGTCGAGACGCTCGTCCTTCTGCAGCGAAGCGGGATCCAGGGCGAGCCCGCCCATCGCTTCGAGCGCGGTGTCGCGCTGGCGTTCGAGCCCGCCGCAGATGACGCGATCGATGGACAGCTCGGCGCGGCTCAGGCGCTCACCGGCAAGGCGCGCCTGGCGATGGCCGAGCGGTGAGAGCTGGTCATAGTTGCTCGACCCCAGCGACGCCTGCCCATGGCGCAGCAGCAGAAGGACGCCCATGGGGTGAACTTACGTGGCTGCTGCGCTGCGAGCCCTCGGCCGATTGCCCGTCGAAAAAGACACAAAGATTCGGCGGCCGCGGCGTGGCGACTCCGACACGCCGCGTTCAACGGAGGTCCTCGCGAAAGTCGTGTCTTTTTCGACGGAGGACCCCGGACGCGACTGATCAACAGGGTGGGCATCGCCTCCCAACCGGCGGCTGCCATCATGTGGCATGCCCGAATCCCCGGCGGCGGAAGCCGCGACGGAAGGTCCGCTGACTGGCGTTCGGATCGTCGAACTCGGTATGTGGGTGGCGGGTCCGGGAGCGGGGGGAATCCTCGCCGACTGGGGCGCCGACGTCATCAAGATCGAGTCGCCGAGCGGCGATCCGGCGCGCAGCTTCGGCGCCATGATGGGCATCGACAACGGCAGCAACCCGCCCTTCGATCTGGACAATCGCTCCAAGCGCAGCATCGTGGTCGACCTCGGGACGGCGGAAGGCCGCGCGCTGGTCGCCGAACTCATCGCCGGTGCCGACGTCTTCCTGACGAACATCCGGGTCGAGGCGCTGGCAAAGGTCGGCCTCGGCCACGAGGAGCTCACGGCACGCCATCCCGAACTCATCTACGCGCTCGTCACCGGATACGGGATGGACGGCGACGAGGTCAACAACCGCGCGTACGACATCGCCGCCTTCTGGGCGCGCTCGGGTATTGCCGACGCGCTCGCACCGGCCGGGGGAGACCTTCCGTTCCAGCGCGGCGGGATGGGAGACCACTCCGTCGCGATGACCGCCGCGGCCATGGTGAGTGCGGCGCTGGTGAGCAGAAACCGCACAGGACAAGGACAATTCGTCACCACGTCGCTGCTGCGGCAGGGCGCGTACACCATCGGCTTCGACGTGAACATCGCCATCATGTTCGGCTACCGCGTCGCCCTCGGTAACCGCCGGACGATGGGCAATCCGGCCATCAACAACTACACCGCCGGTGATGGCAGGCGCTTCTGGATCGTGGGTCTGGAAGCGGAGCGGCACTGGCCGCCGCTCGCTCGCGCGGTAGGCAGGCAGGAGTGGCTGACGGACCCGCGCTTCTCGACCGCCCTCGCCCGGCGCGACAACGCGGAGGCGATGATCGCCGAACTCGATGCCATCTTCGCCACCCGCTCGCTCGAGGAATGGACGCCCATCTTCGAGGCTGAGCCGGACTTCTTCTGGTCACCGGTGAATTCGATCGGCGACCTCATCGTCGACCCGCAGTTCCTGGCGGCCGGCGGCTTGGTCAGCGTCCCGGACGAGCAGGGCGGCAGCCTCATGCTCGCCACCCCGGTCGACTACTACGGAACTCCCGCGGCGCCCCGCTTCAGGGCACCGAAACAGGGCGAGCACACCCGCGAGCTACTGGCCGAAACAGGCCGCAGTGAAAGGGATATCGACGCGATGATCGAGGCGGGAGTCGTGCACTAGCACCGTGGCTGTGATCAAGAGTGTGGTGGCCGAACTCGGCATCCAGTCCGAGGTCCACGAAGGTCTCGTCATCGGGCATTCCGAGGTGGTGGCGCAGGCGTGCGTGCCCGGGACGTCGATCCTGCGCATTTCGGTCATCGCCACCTGGGCCGACGTCATCGCCGGGATCATCGCGGGCCATGCGATCAACCCACGGATCCCGCTGACGCTCGACCTCGAGGTGCACATCATCAACCCGGCTCGGGTCGGCATGCGCATCAGTTCGGAGGCGATCCCGGTCAAGGTGGGCCGCACCGTCACAGTGTGCGAGGCGACGTTTCGCGACGAGCAGTCGGGTGAGCCGCTTGCCGTGTCGATCTGCTCGTTCATCGCCTCGCCCGATCCGTCGCACGTCTTCCCCGGCGGATTCCCCTTGCTGGAAGGGATGAATCAACGCCTGACGCAGCCGCTTGCCGAGCGCATCGGCAGCCGCACCATCGGTCCGGGCATGGTCGAGGTGCCGCACCGTCCCGACGGGCTCAACGCTTCCGGTGCGATCCAGGGCGGGCTCGTCGCGTTCGCTGCGGAAGAAGCGGCGCTCTCGCTCCGTGAAGAGCCGGCGATCGTCGACTCGCTGAATGTTCGTTATCTGCGGCCTTTTTCGACCGGTCCGGCGCGCGCGGTCGCGAGCTGCGACGGCGACACGTCGATCGTGCGGCTGACCGACGTCGGCGCCGGCAAGCTCGGCGCGATCGCGACGGTGCGGCTCGGCCGGCTCAGGTGAGCACGACCGCCGGTTCGGCCAGCTTGTCGTAGAAGAAGCGCTGCGCGTTGCCGTAGAGGTAGTTGTCGAGCACCTCGGGCGGCAGATCGAGCTTCGAGGCCTCCGTGACCGTCCGCGTGATGGAGAGCACGGGCGCGTCGGAGGCGAAGATGACCTTCGTCTTCCCGCGGCTACGCATGTAGTGCAGCAGGCTCTCGGGCAAGTACTTCGGTGCCCACGCCGAGGTCATCAGGTGCAGGTTCGGATATTTGATCATCAATCGGATTGCGGTGTCCCACCACGGATCGGCCCCGTGAATCATGCAGAGCTTCAGCTCCGGGAAGCGGACGCAGACGCGGTCGTGGTAGATCGGGTTCTGCACCTCGCCGGGGATCGGCGGGCCCGGCAAGCCGGCGTTCATGCACAGCGGGAGCTCGAGCTCACAGCACTTGGTGTAGAGCGGGAAGTAGACCGCGTTGTCGGGCGCGTACATCCCGTCGCCCCAGAACGACGGCCCGACCGAGGCCGACACGACAGGGTGGTCGGCCACGAACGACGTCAGCATCCGCAGCGAGGGCATCGGCTTCAGCAAGTCCAGGCCGCCGACGGTCAACGCGAATCGATCCGGCCGCGCCTCGGCGAACTTGATCGCGGAGGAGTTCGGCTCCTTCACGTTGGCGGTGAGTGTGGCGCGCTCGACGCCGTTCGCGTCCATCTCCTCCAGCACTTGGGACATCTCCCACTTGCCGAAGATCGAGTCGCCCTGCTTGAAGTACTCGTTCTTCACGCGGAACATCCAGTCGGGCTGCTCCTGGTCACCGAAGTGAACGTTGACCAGACAGTCGTGGGCCCGCGGAACAGTCGGCATGGGGGAGAGCTCCTTCGCTGAGGGTCAGCACGCTAGGTGGTAGCGAGATTCGCTGTCAAACGACAGTCACGCTCCACCAGACCGCATATCGCTCCGGCAGCGGGGGGTGTCAGACTGCGCGTTATGACGAGCCCGCTCGGTATCGATGCCTTCCTTTCGACGCTGGAACTCCACCAGACCGGCGAGGGCCGCTACCGCGCCGGCAACATCGCCACCGGGGGTGCTGTCGTCTTCGGCGGGCAGCTGCTGGGGCAGAGCATCCTCGCCGCGCTGCGACACGAGCCGGACAAGTACGTCAAGACGATCCAGACCATCTTCGCCCGCGGCGGCTCGATGGACCACGACGTCGAAATCGCTGTCGACATCATGCATTCCGGGCGCGCATTCGCCAGCAGCACAGTCACCATCTCCCAGGGCGATCGGCTCTGCTGCCGCTCGCTCGTGCTGCTGACCTCCGAAGAGCCCGACCTCATCCGCCACGGCGACCCGATGCCGAAGGTGGTGCCGCCGGAGCAGGCCGTGCCGGGCGGACACGCGGAAGGCATCTGGGAGGTGCGCGTGGTCGACGGTCTCGACGTGAGCGACCCCGACACGGTCGCCCCTCCGGAGCTCAATGTCTGGACCCGGTTCGTCGGTGCCCCGAGCGACAAGAACATCGGCCAGGCGCTGCTGGCTTTCGCGACCGACGGCTTCCTGATCGGGACGGCGATGCTGCCGCACGCCGGCGTCGGGCAGTCACAGGCACACGTCAGCCTGTCGACCGGGGTCGTCGGCCACACGCTGACCTTCCACGAGCCGGCCAACGCGGCCGACTGGATGCTGCTCGCCAACCACAGCCCGTATGCCGGCCGCGGCCGGGCGTACGGCAGCGCGAGCGTCTTTACGCAGGACGGCTCGCTCGTCGCGTCGTTCGTCCAGGACGACATGATCCGGGCAGCGCCGGCCGGGCGCGGCCCCTCAGCGTTGTAACCCGACGCCCCACTACAAAGAGGTGCTAGCGCAGCCGCCACTTCGGGCGCTGCCCGGACTCGAAGCGCGCTTGCCCGGCCTTGAACGTTTCGGCGTCGGAGCCGATGCGGGTGAAGAGGTTGGCCATCTCGATGCCCTGGTGACGCGAGAGTTCCAGCGCCGTCCAGAGCGCGCGCATGGTGCCCTGGATCGCCAGCGGCGGCGAGTCGGCGATGACGCGTGCGGCCCATTCGGCGCGCTCGCGTAGCTCATCGCGCGGGACCACCTCGGTCACCAGGCCGATCTCGCGCGCGCGCTCGGCTGACATGCGCTCGTCGGACCCGAGCAGCGAGAGCCGCATGATCTCCTGGAACGGCATCTTGCGCAGCATCTGGATCGGTTCGAAGGCGGCGGTCATGCCGTACGTGACGTGCGGGTCGAAGAACGTCGCGTCATCGGCGGCGATGATGAACTCGACCTCGCCGAGCATGTAGAACGCGCCGCCGCAGGCCATGCCCTGCACCGCCGCGATGACGGGTTTCCAGCAGTCCATGCTCTTGGGCCCGATGTCACGGCCCGGGTCGTCGTACATCCACGGGGTCGGGTAGCCGGGATAGTTCCCCTCGGCCATGCCGTCCGTGTTCGATTCCGAATGCGACTCGACACGGTCAATGCCGGTGCAGAAGGCCTTGCCCTCACCGGTCAGCACGACGCAGCGCACGTCATTGTCGTAGCGGAAGCTGTGCCACACGTCGTGCAGCTCGTCCTGCATCTGCTGGTTGACCGCATTGAGGACCTGCGGCCGGTTCAGCGACACCCAGGCGACGCCGTCCTTCTTTTCGACCAGCAGCGTTTCGTAGGTTGCCATGCCTGCGGACTCTAGGAGAACCATGCGATACAACTGCACGGTGACGGTCTGGGAGCTCGTGGAGCGCGCCGCCGGCGAGCGTGCGCAGGAGGTGCTGGTCGCTGACCAGCACGGCCGGGCGCTCACCAATGCGGCCTTTCGTGAGGAAGCGGAGCGCGCCGCGGCAGGCCTGCACGCGCTGGGAATCGCCCCCGGCGATGTCGTCTCGTGGCAGCTGCCGACCACCCTGGAGGCGGCCGTCCTGCTCGGCGCCTGCGCCCGGCTCGGCGCCGTGCAGAACCCGATCATTCCGGTGCTGCGCGAGCGCGAAGTCGGCCTGATCTGCGAGCAGGTCGGCCCGTCGCTGATCATCGTTCCCGAGGTCTGGCGCAGCTTCCGGCACGGCGACATGGCGCGCGGCATCGGCCCGCAGGTCTTCGCGAGGGACTTCGAAACATCGCCGGACAGGGCGATGAGGCTGCCCTCGGGTGACCCTGCCGACCTTCCGCCGCCGCCCACCACGACCGACGAGTGCCGCTGGATCTACTACTCGTCCGGCACGACGTCGGTGCCGAAGGGTGCCCGCCACACCGACACTTCGGTGATCAACTCCTCGCACGGCAGCGTCGACGCGTTCGGCTTCCACACCGGCGACTGCTATCCGATCGCCTGGCCGATCTCCCACATCGGCGGCATAGCGATGCTCATCTCGGTGCTGCGGGCGGGCGGCACGCTGGCGCTCTTCGAGGCCTTTGATCCGGTGACGACCCCGGATCGCATGGCCGAGCACAACCCGACCATCCTGGGCTCGGCGATCCCGTTCTTCCAGGCCTATCTCGCTGCGCAGCAGCGCCGCGGAGACGAGCGGCTGTTTCCTTCGCTACGCGTGTGCGTCGGAGGCGGGGCGCCCATCCCGCGGGAGATCAGCCGCGAGGTCAGCGAGAAGCTCGGCGTCGCCGGGATCGCGAGTTCGTGGGGGCTCACCGAGTTCCCCGTCGCCACGTCCGAGACCGCCGATGACGACGCGCTCTCCAGCACGGTGGGACGTCCGACGCGCGGTGTGCAGGTACGCGTGGTCGATGGCGAGCTCCGGCTCAAAGGACCACAGTGCTTCCTCGGCTACGTGGACTCCTCGCTCGATGCGGCCGCGTTCGACGAGGACGGCTGGTTTCGCACCGGCGACCTCGGCTCGGTCGGTGACGACGGCCGGATCCGGATCGAAGGCCGCCTCAAGGACGTCATCATCCGTAACGCCGAGAACATCTCGGCCTCCGAGATCGAAGAGCTGCTCCTGACCCACCCGGCGATCGCCGACGTCGCCGTGATCGGGGTGCCGGACCCGCGGACAGGGGAGCGGGTCTGCGCCGTGATTGTCGCCGAGGCGGGCCAGAGCATCGCTCTCGCGGGCATCCTCGAGTTCTGCGTTGCTGCGGGCCTGGCGCGCTACAAGTGCCCCGAGCGCGTCGAAACCGTCGACGCGCTGCCGCGCAACGCCATGGGCAAGACCCTGAAGAACCAGCTGCAAGCCGCGCTTGCCTGAGGGAATAGCATGACTTTCCGAGAGTAAACATGTACAGCTTTGCGCAGCTAGGGCGAGGGGTCTGGGCGAATGGCCGAGCAGGACGACGATAGTTGGACCGAGCGCCTGCGCGATGACGTGCGCGGCTGGCTGGCGGAGAACTGGGATCCGGCGCTTGACGTCCCGGCCTGGTGGCAGCGGGTAGCTGACGCCGGCTGGACGGCCGCACACTTCCCCGCAGACAAAGGCGGAATGGGGCTGCCGTCGCAGGCATCAGGCATCGTGCGTGAGGAGTTCACCACGTTCGGGGCGCTGGCCCCGCCCGGCGGGCTCGGGATGCTGATGGCAGCGCCGACGATCCTCACCCACGGCACCCCGGAGCAGATCGAGCGCTTCGTGCCGCCGATCCTGAATGGCAGCGTGGGGTGGTGCCAGCTCTTCAGCGAGCCCGGCGCCGGATCCGACCTCGCCGGCCTCACCACCCGGGCCCGGCGCGAGGGCGACAAGTTCATCATCAATGGCCAGAAGGTCTGGAGCAGCGGGGCACTGCAGTCCGACTACGGCATGCTGCTGGCGCGTACCGACTTCGATGTGCCCAAGCACGCCGGCATCTCCTGGTTCGCCTTTTCGCTCAACCAGCCGGGTGTCGACGTGCGCCCGCTGCGCGAGATGACCGGTCAGGCGCTGTTCAACGAGGTGTTCTTCGACGACGCCGAGGTGCCCGTCGAGGACCTCATCGGCGGTGAAGGCAATGGGTGGGCTGTCACGCAGACCACGCTCTTCTACGAGCGGGTCGGCATCGGCGCCGGCGGATCCTTCGGACGGGCGCCGAACGCCGGCGTCAAGAACGGGATCTACCCCCAGACCAGCGCGGGGGAGGCGGCGAAGGCTTTCGCGACCCCGTCGGGTCCGGCGACTGTCGCGCTGCCCGATCTCATCGCGCTCGCTCATGCCAAGGGCCGCGCCGACGATCCGAACATCCGCGAGAAGCTGGCGACGCTGGCCTGCTACACCGACACCGGCCGCTGGACCGCACGGCGTTCGGTGGTCGCCGATGACCCCGCGACGGCCAACCGTCTCGCTCTGCTCGGCAAGGTCGCGCAGACCCGCATCGTCAAGCTCGCCGCCGAGATCGGGATGGACCTGCTCGGCCCCGAAGCGATGCTCTGGCCGCCGGACGGCCCTGACGGCGGCCGATTCAGCGAGTACTTCGCCTTCTCCAGCGCGTCATCGATCTACGGCGGCACCGACCAGATCCAGCGCAACGTCATCTCTGAACGCGTACTCGGCCTTCCCCGTGAAGCCGGCCCGAGCAAGACCGCGCCCTATCGCGAAGTGCTGGAAAGCCAGCGGGCCACCGCGGAAAGGTCCACGCGATGAGCTTCGTGACCACCGATGAGCAGAAGGCGCTGCGCCAGAGCGTGCGGTCGTTCCTGGAGAGCAAGTCCGACGAGGCTGCGGTGCGTGCGGCAATGGTTTCCGAGCTCGGCTTCGACCGCGCCCTGTGGGAGCAGCTCGCCGGGCAGCTCGGCCTGGCGGGCCTGGCGATCCCCGAGGAGTACGGCGGGAGCGCGTCGTCGATGAGTGATCTGGCTGTGGTCATGTCGGAGCTCGGCCGATTCCTGGTCTGCAGCCCCTACTTCGCCAGCGTGATCCTGGCCACCAATGCCTTCCTCGAGTCCGGCGACAAGGAGGTCTGCCTCGCCTACCTTCCGCGGCTGGCGGCGGGGGAGCTCATCGGTGCGCTCGCGGTGAATGAGCAGACCGCGGAGCTGGCGCCCGACGCCGACACCACGACAGCCGAGCAGGGCGGCGCCGACTGGACGCTCAGCGGCGAGAAGAACTTCGTCCTGGCGGGGCTTGCGGCCGACGTCCTCGTCGTCTCAGCCGCCGCCCCGAGTGGTCCGAGCCTCTTCGTGGTGGACGCGACCCACGCGTCGGTCGAACGCACTGCGCTGTCGGTGATGGACATGACCCGCCATCAGGCGCGGATCTCGTTCACACAGACCCCGGCGACCCTGCTCGGAGAAGCCGGTGCCGCCGCTGCTGTGCTTTCCCGGGTGGCGGAGATCGCGGTCGTGGCACTCGCGAGCGAGCAGGCGGGGGCCGCTGAACGGTGCCTGGAGATGGCCGTTGACTACGCGAAGACCCGCTTCCAGTTCGGCCGCCAGATCGGCTCCTTCCAGGCCATCAAGCACCTGTGCGCCGACATGCTGCTGGAGGTCGAGGCTGCCAAGTCGGCCGCACTTTACGCGGCCGAGCAGGGCGACGAGGCGGGCGCTGAGGCGACCCGGTCGGCCCATCTGGCCAAGGCATATTGCTCCGACGCCTTCATGAAGGTGGCTGCCGACAACGTGCAGATCCACGGCGGCATCGGCTTCACCTGGGAGTACGCGGCCCAGTTGTACTACAAGCGGGCCAAGTCCTCGCAGGTCCTGCTCGGCACGCCGGGCCACCACCGCGAAAAACTCGCGGCGTGCTCGGGTCTTTAATGACAGCGGAGGTAGCGATGACTGCAGATTCAGGGGACGCAGCCAAGGTGGCGCCAGAGATCGCTGAGCGGATCAACCTTGCCAGCGGGCACTTCTACACCGGCGACACGCACGAGGCGTACGCGGCGCTGCGGCGCGATGCCCCGGTGTATCGCGATCCGGCGAGCGGCCTGTTCGGCGTCATGACCTATGACCTTGTCGAGCACGTCAGCACGCACACCAAAACCTTCAGCAGTGCCAACGGATCCCGGCCGTACATCGGCAACATCAACCACATGATCGACATGGACAACCCGGCGCATCAGAAGCGGCGCGGTCTGGTCAGCAAGGGCTTCACCCCGCGCCGGATCGCCGAGCACGAGCCGCGGCTGAGTCAGCTGTGTGACGACATCATCGACACCATCTGTGAGCGAGGCTCGGCAGACTTCGTGCGTGACGTTGCCGCTCAGCTCCCGCTCATCGTCATCGCGGACATGCTCGGCATCCTCCCCGAAGACCGCCACGACGTCCTGATGTGGAGCGAGGACATGCTCAGCGGCGAGCCGCCGGAGGGCAACCGCCCGCTGAACGCCGAAGAACTTGCGCTGCGGCGCGCCACGGGGGCGATGGGTGCCTACCACGAGTGGGCCTCACGCGTGGTCGCCCAGCGTCGCGCCGAGCCCGGCGACGACCTGATCAGCATCCTGGTCAACGCCGAGATCGACGGCGCGCGGCTGACCGACGAGGACATCATCAGCGAGACCCTGCTGATCCTCATCGGCGGTGATGAGACGACCCGTCACGTCATCGCCGGGGGCATCGAGCAGCTGCTCGTCAACCGGGAGCACTGGGACCGGCTGCGGGCCGATCACAGCGGCATCCGCCTCGCGGTGGAGGAGATGCTGCGGTGGGTCTCGCCCATCAAGAACATGAACCGGACCGTCACCGGTGAATGCGAGCTCGGGGGCGAGTCGCTGAAGGCCGGCGATCAGCTGCTGCTGATGTATGAGTCGGCCAACTTCGACGAGCAGCACTTCGGCGACCCGGAGACCTTCCGGCCCGATCGCGAACCCAATGACCACTTCGCGTTCGGGGTCGGCTCGCACTTCTGCCTCGGATCGAACCTGGCCCGGATGGAGCTGCGCGTGCTGCTCGACCGGGTGCTTGATCGCCTCCCCGATCTCGCGATCGCCGCTGACGGCCCGCTCGAGCTGCGGCCGAACTTCTTCATCTCCGGCATCGAGCACATGCCGGTGACCTTCGCCCCGTCGGCGCCGCTCGGCGACGGCAAGCTGGTGACCGCTTAGCGGCTGCCCAGAGCGTGCCGGCCGAGGATGGTCGGCAGGTCCAGAAAGGTCCGGATCCCTGGCGCTGCAGCGCAGACCGGCGCGATGGCGTGCACGGCATGCATGGCCGTGCCGAGGCAGCCCTGATCGTTCTCGTCCTCCTCGTGGATGGCGATGCTCGCCTCCAGGACCATCGACGGCCGCCCCTCGACGGTCACCTTCCAGCCGCGGCCGCTCGGCCAGTCCGGCGCCTGATCACGTCCCAGCCGGGTGATGTGCTCGACGGTCAGCGCGTGCCTTCCGCCGATGACGGCCGTCGCCGAAAAGCGCATAGCCGATACGGTTCCCGCCTCGATACGTCCCGCCTTCACTTCGAAGGATTCTGCCGCGACCGCCACCTGCCGGTCATAGACGAAATCGTCGATGGTCGCTCCGAGCCCGTCGGCGACGAGCATGAGCGGCGCCTTGAAGACCATGCCGGCGATGGCCGGGTCGGACATCGGCACAGGCGCCCCCGGCGGCCGGCCGAAGCCCATGATGTCGAACAGCATGTCGGCGCTGTCGTAGCTCGAGTAGTCCAAAAGTTCCTGCACCACAAGGGAATCGATCCGGGCGAAGAGCGAGGACATCACCAGCGGAAGCACCTCGGAGGCCCAGCCGGGCTCGATGCCGGTCCCGTGAAAGGACGTGCCACCCTCGGCGCACGCCGCCTCCAGCCGATCGACGACGAAGCTGCCCGCGCTGCGCGGGTAGATGAACGGGGTCACGGCCGTCGAGATGACGTTCTTGCCCGACGCGAGCAGCCGGCAGATGTCCTCCAGCGCGCCCATCGGGTTCATTTCCCCTTGCGCCATATAGAGAACGCAGTCGGCCTCCAGCGCGAGAATCTCCTCGGGATCCTTGGTTGCAGTGACGCCGACATCGCCGATCCCGCAGACTTCGCCGACATCGCGGCCCGCCTTGGCATCGCTGTAGACGAGGGTGCCGACCAGTGCAAGGTCGGGATGGTCAGCGATGGCGGCGACGGCGTGCCGGCCCACGTTTCCCGTGGCCCACTGGATCACTCGTAGCACTGGCTGCCTCCCGGTGTCGCGTCAAGAGCGCCAACACTGACAGGCGAAACATGTAGATGTAAAGGGCCCTGACGTTGAGCCCTCGGTCAGCTCAGATCGGCGGTATGCGAGTCGCGACCCGAGCGCAGCAGGGCACCGGGCCGGTCATTGGTGAGCTTGCCGTCGCGCACGATGGCCTGACCGTTGACGAAGACGTGCTCGATCCCGTCGGCCTCGGCGTACAAGCGGCCCGCCCCACCGGGGACGTCGAAGCGCATGCCCACCTCGTGGGAGGCCACCGTCTCCGGGTCGAGGACGACGAGATCGGCCCACCCGCCTTCCACCACCCGGCCGCGGTCGACCAGCCCGTAGAGGTCGGCCTGCACGGCCGTCATCAGATGGACGGCCTCTTCCAGACCGATGAGCTTGCGCCGCCGCACGGCCTCGCTCAGCACCACCGTGACATAGTTGAAGGACGCGAGCAGGTCGAGATGAGCCCCCGCGTCAGAGGCTCCGATGACGGCTCGCGAGTCACGCCAGATCTCCACCCGCGTGCGCCAATCCTCGTCGGTCTCCGGCGCCGCCGGGCTGCCGAAGCTGGTCAGCATCCCGTCGGCAACGGTGATGTCGCACAGCACGTCCCAGTCATCGCGCCCCTGCTCGGCAGCGATCTCGCCGACCGTTCGCCCGACGTACTCGCGGTTCTCCTCGGCGACGACGTCGAAGATGGTCTTGTTCGACCAGTTCGCCAGGCCCCGCATGGGGTTGTTCTGCTGCTGCGCCAGGTCGTTGAGGTGGCGGCGGGCAGTTGCGTCACTGAACAGCTTCAGCTTCTCATCGCGCGGGAGCAGCATCGGCTCCTCCCAGCCCGGCATGGCGTCGAGGATGAAGCCGGATGCCAGAGACAGCCGGATCCCGAAGTTCATCGGGATGGTCAGCGCGACGACCTTGCCGCCGCGCTCGCGGGCGATGTCGCCGGCCCGCAGCTTGTTGCGGCTCTGTTCGGCGTTGCTGGCCATGACCGTGAGAACGTTCCAGTTCAGCGGACGGCCGGCGGTGGCCGACATGTCGGCCATGAGCTCGATCGCCCAGTCATCGAACGGCCCCACCATCGGGATGAATTCGATGGAGGTGCCGGGATGCTGCCCAGTCACCTTGCACAGCGCCAGGATCTCCTCGCGGGTCGCATAGCGTGAGGGCACCATCTTCTGGTCGGCGTCGTTGTGCGTGCGCGCCCACGAGGAGGAGAAGCCGAACCCGCCGGCGTCCAGACCTTCGTGCAGCAAACGCTCCATGGCCACAAGCTCGTCGGGGGTCGAGGGGCGCTCGGTCGCCTCGGTGCCCATCACGATGCGGCGGATCGCGGAGTGCCCCACCATGAAGCCGGCGTTGACCCCAAGGTTGGTCTTCTCGACCGCATCGAGGTACTCGGCCGTTGTCTTCCAGGACCAGGGCACGCCGTCGCGTAACGACTCCAGCGGCATCCCCTCGACCCGCGCGAGCATACGCATCAAGTAGTCGCCGTCGCTCGGATCGGCCGACAGCGGGGCGATCGTGAATCCGCAGTTGCCACCGATCACGGTGGTGACGCCGTGCAGGGGTGAAGGGGTCAGTGCCGACTCCCAGAACACCTGGGCATCGAAATGGGTGTGCACGTCGATGAAGCCAGGGGTGATGACCTTGCCCGTCGCGTCCACCGTCGTGACGGCGTCGCCGGTGACCTCGCCGATGGCGACGATGCGGCCGTCCTTCACACCGACATCCGCCCGCCGGCGCGGCGATCCCGAGCCGTCGACGACGGTGCCTCCGGTCAGCAGCAGGTCGAGCATGACAACCTCCCGAGCGTGCGGTCAGCGTGTGTTCAACGCGCCGCGGCCCGACACCTACGGCCCGCTCAGGCTAGGCCACCGCGATGATGGGGTTGCTGGCGCCCGGCTTTTGGAGAGGTTGGCTCATGAATCTGGTCCTGGTGCACGGAAGCGGCTTTGACTCCTCGTGCTGGGATCCGCTGCTGCCACACCTGCAGACCCCGGCGATCACCGTCGACCTGCCGGGACGCCGATCGCGTCCTGCCGACCTGTCGAAAGTGGGGTTGGACGACTTCGCCGCGGCTGTCGCCGAAGACATCGCGGCGACCGACTGGGAGCGGGTTGTGCTCGTCGGGCATTCACTGGCCGGGCTGACGATCCCGCGGGTTGCCGGCCTGATCCCCGAGCGCATTGCGCGGCTGGTCTTCGTGTCGAGCAACGTGCCTGCCCACGGGCAGGACTGTCTCGCCACGCTCGACACGGCGCTGGCCGCGGGGGTTCGGGCGAACATCGCTGCCAACGGGGGCGTGTCACCGATCCTCGAGCGCGAGATGTCGATGGGCCTGTACGGCAACGATCTCGATGATGAGCAGTTCGAGTGGATGCTCGCGCACAGCCGCCCGGAGGCGGGCCGGGTGCTGATGGATCCGTGCGATCTCAGCGGCTTGGCGCATCCGATCCCGCGTACCTGGATCCGGTTGACGCGCGACCAGGCGGGCACGATGGAGATGCAGAATCAGTTCATCGCCAACCTGGGAGGTGCCGACGTCATCGACCTCGACGCCGGTCATATGGCGATGATCAGCCATCCGACCGCCCTCGCCGCGATCCTCGACGGGCTCGCCTTATCGCCGGCCTGACCTTTAGCCGTCGGAGTGCCCGTTGCGGTGGGACCTTCGGCCTCACAGTCATCCGCCAGACCTGATTTGTTGACTTGTGTTCATCTCCGAATCGGCGACTCGCCCTGCCTATGGCAGTGGTGCAGCACCGGTTGCTGGAATCCCTGCAGGTCGGCGATCTGGATTCGCTCGCGTCGGAGGCCTACCGGGAAGGCGCGACCATCCTCGCGCGGTCCGGGATCGGCGGCCTGTCGAAAGCCGTCGAAATCCAGAGCGTTCCGGCCTACCAGCGCGGGTCGACGACCGTGGTGCCGCTGCGCTGGGTGGACACTGGCGTGACAGTATCGCCCTCTTCCTGAATCGGTCCTGACGAGCCTGGCGAGGAGTTCGCAGTGAAGTATTGGGTGACGTACCCGATCGCGGGCGGCGAGTACGACGCCGAACTCGTCAGCGGCGCGGCGATCGCTCGTTTCACGCGTGCCGCTGAGGCGGCAGGCTTCGACGGGATCGGGTTCACCGACCACCCCGCACCGTCCGACAAGTGGCTTCGCTCGGGCGGTCACGACGCGCTCGACCCCTTTGCCGCGCTCGCCTTTGCCGCCGCGAATTCGGAGCGGCTCCGGTTGATCCCCAACATCGTCGTGTTGCCGTATCGCAATCCCTTCTTGGTCGGGAAACTGTCGGCGACGCTCGATGCGCTGTCCGCGGGACGCTTCGTGCTCTCGACCGCCCTGGGCTACTTGCGTTCGGAGTACCGCTCGCTCGGAGTCGACTTCCAGGCGCGCAACGAGCTGTTCGACGAGGCGCTGGAAGTGCTGCGGGGGGTCTGGAGCACGGATGCGTTCGCCTTCGAGGGCACCGGTTATACGGCGTCGGGCGTCACCTCCAATCCCAAGCCCGGCCACATCCCGATCTGGATCGGTGGCAACAGCCAGCGCACCCGCCGGCGAGTGGCCGAGCTCGGGGACGGCTGGAACCCCTTCCCGGCATCGGAGGTCATGGCACAGACCACCGGGACGGTACGGCTGGAGACGGTCGATGACCTGTCGAAGATGCTCGAATACCTCTGGCTGAAGGTGGAGGAGGCGGGGCGTCAGCGCTCGTCGATCGACGTGGCCTTCACCGCCGGCCACGGAGACGTCGCCGCGGCGGACTTCGACGCCGGCCGTCACCTTGGTCTGCTCGCTGAGCTGAGCGCGCTGGGCGTGACGTGGAACGGTGTCAGCGTCCCCGGGGATTCGACCGAGCATGCTCTGGAATCCCTTGCCGAATATGGGGAACTGGTGATCGCGCCGTCGCGTGAGTGAACCGGGCTACGGGGCGGCCAGGATGTAGCCGCCGTGGTCGGGGTGGTGATACCAGCCGCTACCGGCATGCGTACCGCCGTCGACGTGCAGGGTCTGTCCGGTGACGTAAGAGGACAGCTGCGACGCCAGGAAGACCGCGGCGCCGGCCATCTCGTCGACATCGCCGGCGCGACCGAGCGGCACCATGCCGTTGCCCAGGCGGGACTGCTGATCCGGCGACCTTGCCGAGAGCTGCGCGATGCCCTCGGTCATCGTGAAGTCGGGCGCGAGGGCGTTGACCCGGATCCCGTAGGGCGCGAGTTCGAGCGCGGCGGTCTTGGTGAAGTTGATGACGCCGGCCTTCGCCGCCGCGTAGGCGGCGTAGCCCGGTGCGGCGCGCACGCCCTCGATGGAGGTGACGCTCATGATGCTGCCGGCGACCTTCGCCTCGACCATCCAGCGGGCAACCTGGCGGGTGCATACGAGGACGTGGCGCAGATTGGCCCGGTAGAGCGCGTCGAAGCCATTGCTGCTGGTTTCCAGGAGCGGCTTGTTGAACGTGCCGCCGGCGTTGTTGACGAGGATGTCGATGCGTCCGAAACGTTCGAGGGTGGCGGCGATCGCCTCATCCACCGCCTGATCGTCCCGGACGTCGGTGGTGAGCCCGAGACCGTCGACAGCCCGAGCGGCGGCGGCAGCTGTGTCGGCGTCGCGTTCCCAGATCGCGACCTGGGCGCCGAAGGCATGGAACCCTTCGGCAATGCCGCGGCCGATGCCCGCGCCGCCGCCGGTCACCACCGCGACCTTGCCGTCGAGCCGGGCTGAGTCAGAGGAGAGAGTCACCCCGCGATCATCTGTGGTTCGGCGTAGGCGAGCAACGCGGCCCGGTCAGCGGCTAGCACGAAACCCGCTTTGATCGCGGCGTCGGCGGCGGAGTTGAATTGCTTCACATAGTCCGCGCGCGAGGGGTAGAGCTGCGCGATTTGCGCTGCGGTGAAGGGCTTCGTCGAGCCGGCGAGAAGGCAGATTGTCGACGGGTGCGGGCTCGGCGCGCCCGACAGCGTCGCGACGGGAACGTCGACCGGAGGCGTACGAATGCCGCCGAGGGCGATGCCTTCAGCGTTGCGGCGTATCGCCGGCGAGGCGCCCGGCGCGATGTCGATGCGCGGTGCAATCACTGGGGCCTTGCCGGTGCTGAGCCACGCCTTCAGAGCGTGGAAGGCCGACTTGGCGACGACGTGCATCGGCCCGTTGTTGATGGGCAACGGACAGCCGAAGAGGGTGGCGCTCGCGCCCACGAGATGGGCGTCGGCATGCGCGGTGCCGGCCACTTCCCACAGTCTGAACCGGTCGGTGTCAGGCTGGCGCGCGGCGTAGGAGTCGAGCACGCTCAGCACATCCGTCTCGGTCTGGATGTCCATGACCGGGGCCGTCTGATCGGTACGGAAAATGGTCGGCTTCCCGCCGATGGCAGAGGCGATGTCGGCCCCCTTTTCCGCGTCGACGAGTGGCAGCGGCGCCGCCCCGCGGCTGTGCACGAAGAAGCCGTCGAACTCCTGAGTAAGCGGCTGGACACCGTCGTAGTACGTGACCATGGCGAACGCCGACTGCGACTCTCCCGCAGCAATGAGTCGCTTCGGTGCCTCGCCGCCGAGCGCGTCTGTACTGCGCAGTGCGCGCGCCACTTGGGTGAAGATGTCGAAGGAGTAGCCATCGCCGGGGTGTACGAGCGTGCCGTAGCGCGCCGGGTCGAGCGCCTTCAGCCCCTTGCCCGCCTGCTCCGAGCCCGGGACGTTCACCTTCACGGCGACCGTTCCGCCCTCGACACCGATCCGCTGCGCCGACACGCCGACCCAGGCGTCACCGCTGCGCTCGATTTCCTCATTCAGGCTGGCCCATTCCGGGTCACTGTCGGCGCCGCTGCTGACGTTCAGCCATTCGACGATGACGTTGCCGCTGAACGCCGAAGCCTTCGCCGGTCGGCGCACCAGAATGCGGGTGCGGTAGGCCGCGGTCGTACTCCGATCGAGCGTCCACCGGCCGTCCGGCGCGAGGGCTCCACTGGCCCGGTATGCCGTTGCGTTTCCCGAGGCGATGTACTCCTGCTGCACGTAGCCGGAGGGCTGCAGCACCGGCGGGTGGGCCGAGCCCATGTAAGGGGTGCCGGCGGCGGCGATGGCGGTGATGGTCGCAGCTGGCCCCGCCGGTCGCTGGGTTGCCTGGGACGCCGACGTTGATACCGCCGGCGATGAGGCTGCGGGCGCCGGGGCCTTCGTGGAACTGCTGGAGCAGGCGGCGACGAGCGCGACACACACGAACGCAGCGACCTTCATGGCGGGCTTCCTCATGCGAGCGTGCTAGCAACCGAGCCGCCGTCGACAAGCACGTCGGTGCCGGTGAGAAAGGACGCCTCCGGCGAGACGAGAAAGCACACCACTGCCGCGATCTCGTCGGCGCTTCCTTGCCGCTTCAGCGGGGTCATCTCGACGAGCGTCTTCATGTATGCCTGGGCGGCGAATTCCTGCGCGCCCATAGGCGTATCGATGATTCCGGGGGACAGCGAGACGATGCGTGCCTGCCGTGCGCCCCAGGCTGCGGCAGACCGGATCACGTAGCGGCGGACCCCGAATTTCGACACCGAGTAGGCCAGGCCGGTGTCATCGACCTTGGCGCCGGCGTCCATCAGCCGGTCGTACAGTTCGGGGCTGCTCGGATCATCGAGCACGGAGTTCAGATGTGAGCTGTCGAGATAGTGGGCGGCCGTCGACGCGAAGCAGACGAACGCGCCGCCGGGGCGCATGTGGGGCAGCAGCGCCGCACCGACACGGGCGGTGCCGGTGAGGTTGACCTCGACGATCTTGCGTCCGACGGCCATCGTCGGGGACAGGCCGGCGGTGAGCACGGCCGCATCCACTTCGCCGAGGGTCTCGACCACGCGGGTGACGTCGTCATCGCTGGTGATGTCGCAGGCGAGGTGCTCGGCTGACAGCTCCTTCGCGAGCGGCTCGAGCCGGCCGGCGGAGACGTCGGCGAGCAGCAGCCGATCGCCCGGCTCCGCGCTGCGGGCGAACCTGCGGGCCACCGCCTCGCCCATACCCGATGCCGCTCCGATGATCAGCCGGTTCGTCACGTTGCCGTCCTCTCCTGGGCACCACGCGGGTCGATGCCTGCGGTCACGCTAGGGGAGGATCGACCGTATGGCACGCGTTCCCGGCACCACGGCGGGAACGGCTTTCGAAATCGCAAGTACCTCGCAGCTCGATCCGGCCACCCCGCTGGCGGCACGAGCCCTCCAGGAGGCACTGGACCGGTTCGGCGCTGATACGCGTGAATGGCGTCCGGGCGACGTCTGGTGATCCGGGGCGCGCCGCGCCGCCCGCCAGATGGTCCGCCCGGTTAGCAGCATCCCGAGGATCAGGATGGGCTCCGCCGGGAGCAGGAATCGCTGATTTCCCACGGAGACCGCTGTCGCGATGACGATCGTGACGAGCGGCGCGAGCAAGAGCGGGTTGCGCCGCCAGAGCAGCACGCAACCTGCCGTCGCGAGCGGAAGGGTGAGCACGGTGACCCACCACGACAGCCTTTGCCAGGTGGCGTTGCGACTCTCCTGCACCTCGTCGGAGTCCAGCGTGCGGGGCGACCAGGCACCGAAGGTCCTGAGTTCTCGGGCGATCACGACGACGGGAAGCCGGGTCAGATGGTGTTCGGCATAGGACGTCGCGGCGTGGCGGGCGGCAATGGTCTGACCTTTCTCGTCGGCGATGGCGCCGATCGCGCGCTGCACGCAGGCGTAGCGCCAGCCGCCGAGATCCGAGCCGTAATACGTTTCGGGGCAGTTGCCGCCCGCCAGCGCCTTCGCGCCATTGGTCGGGAGAATCGCCTCACTGCCCAGAGCGGCAACCCGCGACACCGACCACGGGACAAGAAAAGCAGCGGCCACGCCGATCGTCAGGAGTCCTGACGCGAGCCGACGCCGCCGCCCGGCGCCGCCGGTGAGAGCCACCATCGCCACCAGAACGACCGCCAGCAAAGGCAATTCGCTACGCGTCAGGCCTGCCAGGCCGAGCGGCACCCCGGCCAGCGCCCAGCGCCAGGCGCGCCCGCGGCGGCGCGCGCTGTCGACGGCCAGGACGGCCCAGAGCACCAGCGGCGTCGCGAGACTCTCGGCCATCACGGCACCGTCGGCGGCGATGAGTGCGGGCCAGCACGCCACCACGGCGGCGACCGCCAGCGCGACGCGTGGTCCCGCAACGCGCCAGGCCAGAAGTCCGGCGAGCACGATCGTCACTCCGCCGAGCAGCGCACCGAGGATCTGCAAAGACAGCGGCGAACCGAAACCTGCGCCGTGCACCCCTGCGATCAGCACCGGATACGCGGGCGGGAAGTTTGCCGTCGGCACCCGCTGCCCGTGGGCGATCAGCGCCGACGGGTCGACATAGCCGTAGCCGCCGTAGATCCCGCTGCCGGTGAGCTGATACCAGAGGCTGTCGGCGCCGAAGTGCAGCCGACGTCCGATCGTCAGCGCGTACGCGACGCGCAGCCCGACTCCGCCGAGGGCGATGACCGCGAGCCACCGTCGTATGCGCGCGCTATCCATGAGTGGGGACCGGAGTGTCTGCCCGGTGCAGCCGGGATTGCACGGCGAGCGAGCGCAGCCGTGGCAGCAGCCGCGCAGCCACCGGCGTGATGGAAGCGAAAGGAAAGTGCACGCCGTCGGTCGTGCGGATTCGCACGCCGGAGACGACGCTGGTGAAATGCCCGCCCGGGCAGACGATGGCGCTCAGGTCGACGAGCCTGCTCTGGTTCGGGTGGCGTTTCTGCGCCGCTGCGAGCAGCGTGTTGAAACGCGTCACGCGCGCCGGATCGGCCTCCGGATAGGGGGCGCCGTTCGGCTGCTCCGGTTCGGACATGCACGGCACCGTCAGCAGGGCCACGAGCGCGCCGGTCGAGCTCAACTCGTTGATGGCGCGATCCAGTCGCGTCGCGAGGTAGGCGTCCAGCCGCGGATCGCCGAGACTGCGCCACGCGCCGGCGTAGTACTGGTCGGTGAGCTCCCAGCGGCCGACCAGAAAGGCCACCAGATCCGGGGGGTCCTGGCGCACCTGCCCGAGGCGCAGCGCCGGCCAATTCAGGCAGGTGCTGTCGGACGGATTCAGCTGCCCGGCGAGGCGGCGCGGGAGCTCGGTGACCCCGCAGCCCAGCATCCCCGCGTTGTCGATGTGCAGCTGGTAGGGCGCCTGGTTGACGGACAGCGCGTTAGCGAGCGTGAGCGCGAGGCTGTCACCGCTGAAAAGTACACCGGTAGCCGCCCAGGAACGCACGAACAGGCGGCGGCTATGCTCGCGGCAGCCCGCCGACGGGCATGAACGCACAGATCGGGAGCGCTGTACGTGACCTCGCTCGTACCCCAGCAGCTGCTCGAGCAGGCGGTTGCCGAGACCGGTTTCGATGACTTCGGACCCGACGGATTTCGCGCCGGGCTCGAGGCGTACTGCCATTCGGCGGCGACCGAGGCGCAGCTCAACGAGCTCGGCGACATGGCCGTCGGTGCATTCGTGACGGAGATGCTGCGGCGCCGGCTCAAGCTCATCAACTGGGCCGACACCCACCCGCAGGTACGCGAGGAGCGCATCGACAGCCCGATCATCGTGATCGGGCTCTTTCGGGCCGGCACCACGCTGCTGAGCTACCTGCTCGACCAGGACCCGGCGAACCGCTCGCTGCTGAACTGGGAGGCGGCTGACAACGTTCCGCCGCCCACGCCGCAGACCTGGCGCTCGGGCCAGCGGGTCGATGCGGCGCGTGCCGTCGCCGAGATGACCGCTCAGATGAACCCGGACATCGACAAGGTGCACCACGAGGAAGCTGACGGGCCTACCGAGTGCATCACGGTCATGGCGCAGGACTGGAAGAGCCTGATGTGGGAGACGCTCGCCAACGTCCCGAGCTACGGTGAATGGCTGCTGCAGTCCGATCAGCACTCGGCTTATGAGCACCACAAGCTGGCGCTGCAGATCCTGCAGTCCAACGGGGTCAGCGGCCATTGGGCGCTGAAATCCCCGCATCACGCCATCGCGCTGGACGAGCTCAGCGACACCTATCCCGACGCGACCTTCGTGATGCTGCACCGCGATCCGGTCGTGGTCGCCGCGTCGAGTTGCAGCCTGATCCGCACGCTGAGCAAGAGCTTCACCGACGCCGACCACGGTGCCTACATCGCCCGGCACTGGTCGAACATCCTCGAAGCCTGCATCGACCGGGTCGAGGAATTCCGCGTCCGCCATCCCTCCCAGCGCTTCGTCGACGTGCCGTACGCGCAGCTGATGACCGACCCGCTCGCCTCGATGCAGGCGATCTACGACGGTGCGGGACGCGACCTCACGCCCGAGGCGTGCGGCGCTATGTCGGCCTACGTCCAAGCCCACCCGAAGGGAAAGTTCGGGCGGCACGCGTACGCGCTGGACGAGCTCGGTCTGAACGGCGACGCACTTGCCGAGCGTTTCGGGGACTACATCAAGCGCCACGACGTCGCCCGCGAGTCGATCTAGCCGCCTTCTAGCCGGGCGCCTGCGCAAGGAGAAGCGTCAGGAACTTCGAGACCGCCCGCATCTCGGCCGGCGAGAGCTGATCGAGCACGCCCGCCAGCGCGGCGCCCTGGCCCTCGTAATGCGGGCCGAGCTCGCGGTTGAGCCGTTCCTGGTCGACCGTGACGACGACCTTGCGACGGTCGCTGGGGTGACGCTCGCGGCTGGCGAAGCCGAGCTCCTCCAGCCGGTCGAGCACGCCGGTGACGGTGCCCGATGTCAGGCCGGAAAGGCGCGCCAGGTCTGATGGCGACAGGGAACCGTGCAGCTGGAGCAGGTGCAGGAACTGGGACTCGCTGGCGTTCATCCCGGTGGTGCGCGAGACCTGATCGTTGAACAGGATCAGCGCCGCGATCATCTCGCGGAACTGGGTGAAGACCTGCTCCTGCACCGCCGGCTTGGCCATGGCACACCTCCGTGCTTTAATTCGGCTCAGCGAGTCTCTCGATAATCCAAGAGACTTGTTCAGCCAAATGAAGTCTATTCCAGCCCAGGAGGCCGCCGCCGTGTCCACTCTGGCCACACCCGTCCAACAACCCACGCTGCGACACTCGCGGCGGCCCGCCCTCGTGATCGCAGTCATGACGATCGCGGCATTGATGGACATGCTCGACGTGACGGTCGTGAACGTCGCGCTGCCGACGCTTCGCGAGAAGTTGCACGCCAGCCCCACAGAGCTCGAATGGCTCATCGCCGGCTACCTGCTGGCGTTCGGTGCGACCCTCATCGTCTGGGGTCGCCTCGGCGACCTCCTCGGCCGCCGCCGGGTTTTCCTTGGTGCCGTTGCCGTTTTCGGCCTGGCGAGCCTTGGCGCCGGGCTCTCGGCGAGCATCGAAGCGTTGATCCTCTTCCGGTTGATTCAAGGGGCGGCCGCCGGGGCGCTCGTGCCACAGGTTCTTGCGACATTCCGTTCGGGCCTTGATCACGCGACACGGGTGGTGGCATTCGGCATCTACGGTGCTGTCGCCGGGCTGGCCGCGGCAGCGGGAGTGGTGCTCGGCGGGGTGCTCACCCAGTACGACGTGCTGGGGCTGGGCTGGAGGGCTATCTTCTTCGTCAACGTCCCCGTAGCGGCCGCAGTGCTCCTGTGTGCGCGAGTCATCCCGCAGAGCCGCCCAGACGTACGCCGTTCGCTGGATCCCGCGCCGATGGTGCTCGTTCCGCTTTCACTCGCGGCGATCGTCTACCCGCTGCTCGAAGGGCAGGCGCACGGCTGGCCGATCTGGGGTTTCGGCATTCTGGCCGCCGGTGTCGCCGGTCTGGCGGTCGCGGCGTTTCTGGAGCAGCGACGATCCGGCGACCGCGAGCCGCTTCTGAACGTGCGCCAATTCCGGATCCGCGCCTTCAGCGCTGGGCTCGGCGTGCAGCTGCTGTTCAGCGGCGCGTTGCAAGGGATGTCACTCGCTTTCGTGCTGTGGCTTCAGGTGGGGCACCACTACACGCCGCTGCACACCGGCCTGACGCTGCTGGCCTTCAGCGGCGGCGCGATCCTGACCGCACCGCAGTCGGGCAAGCTCGCCGAATCACGCGGTGCCGGCGTGCTCGCGTCAGGTGCCGCACTGCTCGTGATCGGCACGGTGATGCTGGCCATTCCGGCGTGGCAGCGCAGCGCCGGTGTGGCAGCGTGGGCCGTATTCGGTGGTCTCGCGATTGCCGGCGCCGGATTGGGTTTGCTGGTGGTGCCGTTGGTGAATGTGGTCCTCGCGGCCGTCCCGGTGGACACCGCTGGGGGAGCATCGGGCACGTTCTCCACCGCCCAGCAGGTCGGGGGAGCGCTGGGGATCGCGATCATCGGCTCGGTGTTCTTCGGCCACGAGCCGGGCGCTCATCTCAACAGCGCATTCGGTGCCGCCCTGATCGGGGTCGCCGCTGCGTACGCCGCTTCCGGGGCGCTGTGTCTGCTGCTCCCGCGCTCGGCGCTGAGTGAGGAACAGACGATCGATCTGGCGTGACGCTGCGCCATCCGGGTGAACGGCGGCCCGCGCCGACCGTCGATGTCCCGGGGAGTGTGACCTTCGCCCCTGGCCCGAAAGATCCTGCTGCGTCGGACGCGGCCCGCACGTCGCCCCACGATAAGGCAACAGCAGTCGCCGTCCGCTGGGAAGGACAGCCGAGAAGGCGACGATGCACGTGGTCGTTGCCGTCGACGGATCGGCCGCCTCGCGGCGGGCGCTGACCTGGGCGGGCCGGGAGGCTTTCGCACACCACGGCCGGTTGACCGTTTGCTGGACAGGTCACATCAGCGGTCCCTCCGAGGCCATCCCCGATCTCGAGCCGGACTGCCAGCAGTTCCTGGTCCTCGGGTCTGCCCTGGAGGACCTGGTCGAGGTGGCACGGCTGGCCGATCTTCTCGTGGTGGGGCGCCCGCACGAGCGTCACTTCGCCGTCTCGCCCAGCGGGGCGCTGGCGCGCCGGGTGATCAGCCAGTGTGGCTGCCCCATGCTGCTCGTTCCCTGAACGATTTCAGGTACTTCGGGTGAGCGCACTCCAGCCGGACGTCGATTCCATGCTGCCGTCGGCATGCACCACGAGGCCTTCGTAGCCGTCGAGTGACTCGAGCCAGGCGCGCGCGTCCGGCCCCATGACGAAGGCGGCGGTCGCGTAAGCGT
>DATAVO010000098.1:0-3018 GCA_036267695.1 Frankiaceae bacterium | reverse complement strand
ATGAAGGGCTTCGCGTCACCGACAACCACACACTGGCTGACGAGCGCGTGGCCGCGGAGGCGGTCCTCGAGCACGGCCGGGGCGACGTTCTTACCGCCGGCGGTGACGATGAGCTCCTTCTTGCGGCCGGTGATGGACAGGTAGCCGTCGGCGTCGAGCTCGCCGATGTCTCCGGTGTGCAGGAAGCCGTCCTCGTCGATCGCTTCCTTGGTCGCCGTTTCGTTACGCCAGTAGCCGGCCAGGATGTGCGGTCCGCGGATCAGCACCTCGCCGTCCTCGGCGATCCGGATGGTCGTTCCGGGAATCGGCCGCCCGACCGATCCCACCCGGATCGCGTGGGGAAGGTTGACGCAGGCGCCGCCGGCCGACTCCGTGAGGCCATAGCCCTCGCAGACGGTGACACCGACGCCGCGGAAGAAGTGTCCGAGCCGCGTACCAAGTGGTCCGCCGCCGCTGACGGCATACGTGACCTTCCCGCCGAGCAGGGCAGTGATCTTGGAGTAGACCAGCCGGTCGAAGACCGTGTGCTGGGCCTTCAGCAGCGCAGGGACGCGGCCCGACTGCAGTGCCTGGCTGTACTTGATGGCTACCTGCTCGGCCTGGTCGAAGATGCGGCCCTTGATCGGGCTCTCCGAGTGGGCCTTCGTCTGGGCGCCGTTGAAGATCTTCTCGAAGATGCGCGGCACGGCCAGCACGAAGGTCGGCTGGAAGACGGCGAGGTCGGGCAGCAGGTTCTTGATGTCGGCGGTGTGGCCGAGCACGACCCGCTTCGCCACGCAGCCGACCTGGATCAGCCGGGCGAAGACGTGGGCCAGTGGCAGGAAGAGCAGGGTCGACGCGCCCTCGACGTCAAAGAGCCGATCCAGGCCACTCGTCGTCGACGCGACGTCGAAGACGAAGCTGCCGTGCGTCAGCTCGCAGCCCTTGGGGCGGCCGGTGGTGCCGCTCGTGTAGATGATCGTAGCCAGCGTGTCGCCGCGCAGCGCGGTGCGACGGGTCTCGACCTCCGAGCCGGGAATCTCGGTGCCTGCCGCGGCGACGGTGTCGAGGCCGCCGCCATCGATCTGCCAGATCTCGCGCAGCTCCGGAGCCTGATCGCGGACTTCCTCGGCGATCGACAGGTGCAGATCGGACTCGGCGATCATCACGACGGCCCCGGAGTCGCTGAGGATCCACGCGACCTGCTCGCTGCTGGACGTCTCGTAGATGGGCACCGTCACGGCGCCTGCGCACCAGATCGCGTAGTCGGTGAGGGTCCACTCGTAGCGCGTCTTGCTCATGAGCGCCACCCGGTCACCCGGCGACACCCCCTTGGCAATCAGCCCCTTGGCCAGCGCGCGGACCTCTCCCAGGAACTGATTCCAGGTGACCGAGACCCAGCCGTCCTCGGTGCGCCGTCGCATCCCGACCTGCTCGCCGGCCTCCGCAGCATTGCGGAACAGTGCGTCGGTGAGGTTGGCCTCGTCGGTGACGGCTTCCAGGATCTCTCTCCTGGCCGGCACGGTGAGTTCTCGCACGAGTGCTCCCCTCGGGTCGCGCGTCTTGCTCTGGTGAACAGCACGGCGAGCGGCAACGCTGCCGGACCATCAAGGCTACCGGCAAGTAGGGGTGGCGTGTGGCAGCCGTCACTCGGCACACGGGTGATGGCGCAAGCCGCCATTCATTACCTGCCCCGACCGGCCGACAAGATGGTGTGGAGATTGACCGCTGCCCGGGTTGCGGGGCCAAAGTGCGCCCTGAGGCGTCCTGGTGCACCCTCTGCTACCAGGATCTTCGTCCTGCCTCGCAGCTGGTGACCACGCCCGCTCAGGGGGCGGACGAGCTCGCCGCGCCTTTGGTCGAGTCATCGCTCGAGCCGGGATCGCCTCACTGGACCGAGAGCGACGCCGAGGTCGTTGACGCCGAGATCGTTGACGCCGAAGTCGTTGACGCCGAGGTCGTCGGTGAGGACGGCCGGATCTACGCCCCGCGAAGCGGCTCCCACGATGCTGACCACAAGTCGGACGCCGCCGAAGGCGCCGCTGCTGCTTGCGACTCCGATGTCCTCGCCGCCCTCGATGCTGAGCTGGATGGCGCGCTGGATGCCAACGGCGAGCCCAGCCGGCTGGCAGCACTGACGTGGTCGTGCAAGTGCGGAGAGGTCGTCTCCTTCGCCGAGACCGCGTGCCCGGTCTGCGGCAGCTCCTTCCTCGGTGATCTGCACGATGGCGTTGGCGGGCGGCACCGTCCTGGCGGAGCCGCGCTCAGCTGGCTTCCCGAGTCCCGTCAGGTCCGGCTCGCCATGTCGGCGTTCATCGCGATCGCGTTCGCGGTCCTCCTACCTGTGATCATCTCCGTCTTCGGCTGACCTCGCCGGCGTAAGCGCCGGCCTTCCGGCGCATATCCGGATATGCCCCGCCCGGTCTGGGCCCGCGGGTAGCCTCTTTGCTTCTGGGGATGGCTGGGAGTCGTCCGCCGTTCCAAGGAGGCCGTGCGTGCCCGATCACGCCAGCGAAAGCATGACAATCAAGGCTGACCCGGCGAAGATCATGGCCGTCATCGCCGACTTTCCGGCCTACCCGCAGTGGGCCGGTCCCGTGAAGAAAATGGAAGTACTCGACGAAGGCGCTGGCGGGCGGGCGAAGTCGGTGCGCTTCCACGTCGAGGTGATGGGCCTGTCGGACCTTTACGTCAACGAATACACGTGGAAGGGCGACAAGCGGGTCGACTGGACGATGAGCCAGGGCCGGTCGATGAAGAGCCAGGTGGGCTGGTATGAAATGGCGCCCGCGGGCAATGGCAGCACGAAGGTCACCTACGACCTCACTGTCGACATCGGGATCCCCGTCCCGGGCCTGATCCGGCGCCGCATCCAGGCCAAGGTCGTCGACACGGCGCTGAAGGACCTCAAGAAGCGCTGCGAGGGTTGAGCACGCAGGCCCGGGCAGGAGTCGCGTAGGTGCGCGTTCTGCTCTTCACCGGAAAGGGCGGCGTCGGTAAGACGACCGCGGCTGCAGCGACGGCCGTGACGGCTGCGGC
>DATAVO010000097.1:0-2506 GCA_036267695.1 Frankiaceae bacterium | reverse complement strand
CACGATCGTCAAACGTTACGACGTCGATAGGTCGCACCTACGCAGACGCTCGCCCAAACCTCCGCTCAATAGGGTCTGCCCCAGCTTTAGTTGACTCCTTGCCTGTGAGGATTCGTCCTCGCTGGAAGGATCAGCATCATGCCCACCCCGTTTCCGAAGGAGTTCCGCCGCGACGTGATCGCGGTGGCCCGCAAGGGTGACCAGACGCGGGCGCAGGTCGCGCGCAGTTTCGGTATCTCCGAGTCCTGCTTGACCCGCTGGTTGAAGATCGCCGACCGGGAGGACGGCCTGGCTGGCAACACTCGTTCAACGTCGGCTGGCAGCAGTGGCGGCGACCTTGAAGCCGAGAACCGAGAGCTGCGCAAGCGGGCTGCGCGGCTGGAGCAGGAGAATGAGATCCTGCGCCGCGCGACGGCCTACTTCGCCCGGGACACCCTCCCAAAATGACGCTTCTATGCCTGGCGTCAAGCCATGGCGGTTTGCAGCTGTCGGAAGACGGCGCGGCAGACGTAGCGCTTGAGGCAGCGTCGTATTTCACGGTTGGTGCGGCCTTCTGCTCGGCGTCGGGCGACGTAGTCGTGGATCGCTGGGTGATAGCTCATGCGGGTGCGGACGATGACGTCGAAGGCGCGGTTGAGTTGACGGTCGCCTGATCGCGATAGCCGATGACGGGTGGTGTTCCCGGAGGACGCTGGGATCGGGGCGATCCCGCCGAGGGCGGCGAAGGCGGCTTCGGATCGGATGCGGCCGTGGTGGGAGTAGGCGCAGATGATGATCGCGCCGGTGACCGGTCCGATCCCCGGTTCATCCTGTATTCCGGGGGCGAGCGCCTCGGCGAGCTGCCGCAGCATGCCATGGTTCTGCTTGAGCAGGGCTCCTTGCTCGATGACAGCAAGCGCGAGACGGCGGGCTTCACTGCGAGCGACCATGAGTGCATCGGTGGTCGCGGAGGCACGGCTGGCGCGCCAAGCAGCAACGGTGCGGATCTGTGCTTCGGTGAGCGGCTTGCGCGCATCGACGCCGAGATCGATGCTGCGCAGCAACGCGGTGAGCGCGTTGCGGTTCGCGGTGCGCTGCTGGTCGATGATCGACCGTGACGCGAGCAGGACACGCAATGCCGCCCTCCGCCCGCTCTGGCGGGGCTTGGCGAGGGCGTCGTAGTCGCGTCCGAGGACGGCTTGTGCCGCCGCCCTGGCGTCGAGGGGATCGGACTTGCCGGCGTGGGCGTGGGTCGTTCGAGCTGCCGGCCGGACTTCGGCGACAGCAAACCCGCTTTCGATTAGGGCAGCGGCTATACCGGCTCCGTAGGACGAGGTGCCCTCGACCGCGGCAAGGACGCTGCCGCGAGTGCGCCGAACAATCCAGCCGATCGCTCGCGCGTGGCCGGCCTTGGTGGTGGGGAACGTCGCCGTGTCCACGACGGCGCCGGTGGCACTCGTCGTGAGGCAATAGGTGTGGGTGCGGGCGTGGGTGTCGATGCCGACGACGTGCTCGAACAGTTCAGCGACGATGGCCATAGGACTCCTGACTCGAAGGGATGCAACCTGTTGGCTCGGGCCCCGTGGAGTCGCTCAGAGACACATCTGTAATGAGTCACGCCCACCGTCACCGGCGGGTGGACAAGCTTCTAATCAAGGCATCTGCGCGGCAGGGCCGAACGTCGACCTGGCACGCGGACATGTCATTTTCAAGACACCACCGACTGGCAGCGGGTCGGATATACCCGGAGTCACACGCGCAGGCCGAGGCTCAGCCTCTCAGCCAGCCACGGGCCAGCCATGCCTATTACAGATGTACCCGCTGGTCCTTGACCTCGCCGCTGACAACATCCCTGTCACGGTGACCTGCCGGGTGCTCGGTTTCTCCAAGCAGGCGTTCTACGCCTGGCGCAAATGCCCTGTCACGCAACGGGATTGGGACGATGCGCATCTGATCAACGCCGCCATCGACATCCATCACGACGACCCGGAGTTCGGCTACCGGTTCATCGCCGACGAGCTCGCCAAGGCCGGCGTAGTTGCCAGCCGGAATCGGGTCAGTCGGCTCTGCAGCCTGCAGCGGCTGTGGTCGGTGCACTCCCGCAAGCGGGGATTGAGCCGCAAGCCCGGGCCGCCGGTGCATGACGACCTCGTGCTGCGCGAGTTCACTGCACCGGCACCGAATGTGCTGTGGCTGACCGACATCTCCGAGCATCCCACCGCCGAGGGCAAGCTCTACCTCTGCGCGGTCAAGGACGCTTGCTCCAAGCGGATCGTCGGGTACTCGATGGCCGGGCGGATGACCGCGGAGCTGGCAGTGAACGCGCTGCGCAACGCTCTTACGCTCCGCGGGGTCGTCGGCACGGTGGTGCATTCGGACCGGGGCAGTCAGTTCCGCTCCCACGTCTTCGTCCAGGCACTGCGGGAAGCAGGTCTTGTCGGGTCGATGGGCCGGGTCGGGGCCTGCGCGGACAACGCCGCGATGGAGTCCTTCTTCAGCCTGCTGCAGAAGAACGTCCTCAACCGCC
>DATAVO010000096.1:0-25674 GCA_036267695.1 Frankiaceae bacterium | reverse complement strand
CCGGGTCTGGTCGAGCACCACGAGCCGGTCGCCGCGCCACTCGATGACCGGTGGCGAGGACGGGGCAGCGGGTTGCATGAACCTATCTTGCTGGGGGAGTGAATTGTGCTGGCCGTCTTCTCCCCGGGTGCTACGGCCGTCGGCCGACGCGGCGGCTCGCGGCCTTATAGCCGGCACTGGCCGCCTTGTAGCCGGCTCCAGCCGTGCGGGTGGCGACGCGCTGGGGTTTCTTGTTCGCCAGGTCGATCACCGAATCGACCACTCCCCAGGTGAGCTTTCCCTCTGACATCTCGACAAGCGTCTCAAGGGGAAGGCCGACGGTGAGCTCCTCCAGCTCCTGACGTTCCTTTTCGCTGTTCGCCTTCGGAAGCTTCCGTAGGACCAGCGCCTTGAAGGCGCGACCGGGCAGCGTGGACGACAACTCGAGGACAGTTGACCCACGGGTGAAGGGCTTTGAGCCTGCCGGCGGTTGGGAGGTTTCGTCAGGCAAGGTTTCCTCCGGTCGGATCGCGCTATCGCTCTGGACGAATCAAGATCACCGGCGTTCCCGCTGAACCTGGAATCCGGGGAACGCTATACCAAGGTGCGGACGACCTCTGCGACTGCAGACATCAGGGAGTAGTGAACGTGGGGATCTGCGTTCCCTGGGAACCGGATCGTGTGCCTGGCGGAAAACGGGAGGCGGGGTAGGTTCCGGCCATGGCTCTAAAACGTCCAGTGGCATTGGTGACGGGCGCATCGCGTGGCATCGGGAAGTCCGCGGCGGTGAACCTCGCCAAAGCTGGCTACGACGTCGCGGTATCGGCGCGGACGATCCACGAAGGCGAAGGCCGCCACGTCGACGGCACCGTCCTGCCGGGCTCGCTCGACACCACCGTCGCCGAGATCGAGGCGGAGGGCGCACAGGCGTTCAGCGTGCGTATGGACGTGCTCGACCACCAGTCGCTCGTCGACGGGGTCGCGGCCACCGTCGAGCATTTCGGCGGGGTCGACGTACTCGTCAACAACGGCATCTATCAGGGCACCGGAACGATGGTCCCGTTCTTGGACGTGGACTTTTCCGACATGCGAAAGATCTTCGAGGGCAACGTCTTCGGCCAGCTCGTACTCGTCCGCGAGGTGCTCCCGCTGATGATCGAGCGCGGCGGCGGCACGATCATGAACATGATCTCCGCGACGGCCTATCGCGACCCGCCCGGCAAGATCGGCAATGGCGGCTGGGGCATGGTCTACGCGATGTCCAAGGCCGCCTTCGCTCGGGTTGCGCCGATGCTCGAGGTCGAGCACGGGGACCAGGGCATCCGGGCGTTCAGCATCGACCCCGGCTATGTGGTGACGGAAACGGCAGAAGCGCGCGGCACCGGCGGGGAATTCACCGCTCACTTCGCCGTCGCCACCCCACCGGTCATCGGCGTGGCCATCGCCTGGCTCGCCACCAGCCCGGAATCGGAAGAGCTGCGCGGGCAGATCGTGCTCGCGCAGCGCGAGACCAAGCGTCGCGGTCTGCTGCCCGGCTGGCCGCCCGCCGACTGGGTCAACCCGGAGAAGAAGGCCAAACCCGCCTGACCTGCGTAGGTTTCAGGGCGTGATGGAGCTGCGCGCCGACTGCTCGCGTTGCTTCGGCCTGTGCTGCGTTGCTCCCGGCTTCGCGAAATCGGCGGACTTCGCGTTCAACAAGCCGGCGGGAAAGCCGTGCCGAAACCTGCAGGAAGACTTCGGCTGCAGCATCCACGCCGCGCTGCGCCCGCAAGGCTTTCCGGGCTGCGTCGTCTACGACTGCTTCGGCGCCGGGCAGCACATCGCGCAACACACCTTCGGCGGCGTCTCATGGCGGGAGCAGCCCAAGACGGCCCAGTCGATGTTCGACGCGTTCGCCGTGATGCGCCAGCTGCACGAACTGCTCTGGCTGTTGGCAGAAGCAGGGGCGCTGCAGACGTCGGCCCCGCTGCGCGTCGACATCACCGATGCCCAGCAGCGCACCGCGCGACTCACCGAGAGCGACGCGAATACCCTGCAGTCGTTGGATATTGCGGCCCATCGTGACGCGGTCAACGGTGTGCTGCGAGGGGCGAGCGAGCTGGCCCGAACCCCGGAAGGAGGCGCCAACCTGCGCGGCGCGTCCCTGCTCGGAGCCGACCTGCGCGGCGAGCGCCTGAGGCTGGCTGACGTGACGGGTGCCGACATGCGGGCGGCCAACGTCGCGGGCGCCGACCTCAGCCAGACCCTGTTCCTCAGCCAATCGCAAGTCGATTCGATGGACGGCGACGGCGCCACCCGGCTGCCTGGATCCCTACGTCGCCCGGCGCACTGGAGGCCGTAGATGGTGATGGGACGCCGGCCCGGGGTAGCGACGGCCAGCCGCGCCATCACGGCCGTGGATGTCGTCGGGCTCGGCGGCGCGTTCGTCGCGGCGATCGCGCGTATCCCGCTGCGCGCACCGTGGCGCGGACCGCGTAACCCGCTGCGCAACGTCGCCGTCGCGTCGACCCGTGAGTTCCTGCGCTCACTGATCGGATACGTCACCTCGCTGCCGATCGACGAGTTCCGCTCGCTCGAGGTGATGCTCGACGACATCAGCCGCGCCGTGCTCCCGCCGTTCGTGTCGGCGCAAGGCGTCGGCATGACCCGCGAGGAGATCGGCGGGGTTCCGGGCATCTGGTTCCGCCCTCGCGATACCGAACCCGTCGCCCGGATGGTGTACCTGCACGGCGGCGGCTACATCGGAACCTCGCCGACGATGTACGCGCTCTTCATGTCGCATCTCGCCCGCGTCACCGGGTGTGAGGTGTTCGCCGCCGACTACCGCCTCGCCCCCGAATTCCCCTATCCCGCAGCCACAAACGACATCCTCTCCGTCATCACCGATCTGCACGAGATCCACGACCTCGACGACTCGCACCTGCCGCTCTTCATCGCCGGCGACTCCGGCGGCGGCGGGCTCGCGGGTAGCGTGCTGAACGCGGAAGCAATGCAGGGAATCATGCGTCCGGCCGCGGTGGTGCTCTTCTCTCCAGAAGTCAGCCTGGCGCTGAAAGAGCCTTCTGTCGCTGAGAATGCGCAGCTGGACATCTTGCCGTGGAACGTGCCCAGCAATCCCTACCTGCACGGCGTCGACCCCGACGACGCCGGTGTCTCGATCCTCGGTCAGGACCTCTCAGAATGGCCGCCGACCTTCGTCGCGTACGGGCGCGACGAGATCTTCCGCGACGCCATCCGTACGTTCGTCGACAAGCTCACCGAGGCTGGCAACTTCTGCGAAGCGTACGAAGCCGAGGGCATGTTCCACGTCTTCCCGTTCCTGCTGCCCTGGGCACGCGAAAGCCGGCAGGTCTACGACCGGGTGGGGGAGTTCCTCACCCGGGTCAGGCAGGGCGGCGGCTAGCCAGGAACAGCCCGTTGTCGCGCATCACCAGGCGAGCTTCGTCGTCGGTGAAGTTGAAGTTCTTCAGGTCCTTGATGTAGCTGCCCGGGTCTTCCAGCCCCTCTGCGTGCGGGTAGTCCGAGCCCATCAGCATCCGGTCGACGCCCACGAGGTCCTTCAGGCCGGCCAGGTCGTCCTCGTAGAACGGCGACACCCACACGTGGCGCTTGAAGGTCTCGCGCGGGTCCTCCGGGTACATGTAAGGCACCTGGCCGTAGGACTTCTTGAGCTTGTCGTAGAGGTGGAAGACCCAGTCGGAGCCGGTCTCGATGACGCCGACTCGCAGGTTGGGGAACTTGTGGAAGTGCCCGTGTGCCAGCAGATTTCCCAGGGTGTCCTGGGTCGCGTTGGGCGAGGCGATCCCGCGGAACGCATTGGCCCTGAACGACTCGGTGTGGCCGCCCTCGCCCCAGTCGACGAGGTAGTTGCTGTAGCGGCTGTCACCACCGTGGTACAGCACCGTGATGCCGGAGTCATTCGCCAGCTGCCAGAACGCGTCGAACATCGGGTCGGCGGGGGAGCGGCCGCCGGAAGGGGTCATGACCGGGCCGGGCACCATCACCACGAAGCGGGCGTCGTTGTCCAGCGCGTACTGCAGCTCATTCACCGCGTTCTGCGGGTCGACAAGCGTGATGTACGGGGCGGCGAAGATGCGCTCCTGGTAGGCGAAGCCCCAGTCATCGTTCATCCAGCGGTTGAACGAGCGGAACGCGGCGAGCACCGCCGGCACGTCGTCGATGAGCGCCTGCTCCATGCCGACACCGAGGGTCGGCAGGAAGATGGCGCCGCCCATGCCCTGCGAATCCATCAGCGCGATACGCGCGTCACGGTTGCGATAGGCGGGCTGGATCGGGTCGAGCTCGCCGAACAGCTCCCGCGTGTCCTGGCCCTTGGGGTTGCGCCCACGGAAGTACTCGTCGAGCGCGCCGGGCTTGGAGACCGGGTCGAACTGCGGGTTGGGGATGAAGTGGTTGATGGCACCGCCGACCAGCAAGCGCTCCTTGCCGTTGATGGTGGCCCACTGCATTGTGCGCTTGGCGTACTGCGGCTCGATGTGCCGCGTGAACGCGTCTTTCGCCTCGTAGTAGTGGTTGTCGCAGTCGAAGTACGAGAAGTTCAGGGTGCTCATGGGGGCCTCCTCCTTGCGGTCCAGGGGAGTGTAGAACGCCGTTATCGAATGCTGCACGTCCGGTCTTGCCAGCAGGCGTCAGAACGGCATGGATTCTGCAGCGATATGAGGCGCCTGGGTACGGCCAGAGCTTGGGTCACGCCGGCAAAGAGCGTGGGAGCGGCCTCTGCGCGCTTGACCGGTCCAGCTACGCACCGCTCAACGTCGGCGACGAAGCTGTTCGCTCTGGAGCCTCGACACGGATCGTCGCTGACAGCTTCTACCGCGCGGCCAACTCCAGCGGCATCTCGGACGGGGCGTTCTCCACTGCGACGACCTACCCGTTGATGACGTAGTCCACCCTTGGTCCTCCATGCTCGTCGAGAACAGGCCAAGCGCCCGGTAGCGGCACCTATGCGAGGTCGCCGACCGACGGACAATCCCGAGTCGGGGGCGTCTTACCGCTCAGGCAGTTCATCCGCGAAAGGGAAGACCTCGTTCGTCCACAGGGCGTGCAACTCTTCCCCTTGGAAGTCGTTCAACAGCGTTTCCTGTCCGTCGGCGCTCACATGTACGAGTCGAAGTTCCTCATGTGGCGAAGGATCAACGAAGCTCACCCTGTCCAGGGTTGCGAGCAGGGAGAAGATGGCGGAGTAGGCCCCGAGGCTTATGCACCAGGCCACGAACGCTTGGTCACGCTCTGGCACATCGTTGAACCAGTGTGACGCACGTAGGGAGGCTTCGTGCGGAGATCGTCCCGGAGGCTGTCGCAGCGTCTCGACAGCGCTTGCGACCACACGATCGCGGGAGACCTTCAAGATGCGCACGAAATCCTCGGGGGTCACGCGTCCAGGATGGCATTTCGGTGAGCGCCGATCCGGCTGGGCCGACGCAACGTTGAAACGCCCGGTAGTGCCGGGATACCGCGCGTTGTCGGCCGTGTTGGAGGCTCGTATTCAGCCTCAGGAAGAGCATTACAGGCCGTGATCAACCCGGCCCGGACGTGGTCATCAGGCAACCTTTCTGTCGGTGGTCGTCGGTAGCGTTTCGGTATGAATCCGATTTCCGTTCTGCCCGGGACACCCATCGAACCGCTGCTTACTCCCGACGCGTTGGCGGAGCTCACGACGGAAGAGGTCGAAGACGCGCTGACGACGTGGGCGGGTCGGGTGGCGGCGGGTGAAGCGCGACTGATGGCGTACGTCGGCGAGTTCGACGAACGTCGCGGGTGGGCGGTGTACGGGATCTTGTCGTGTGCGCATTGGCTGTCGTGGCGGCTCGGGATGGGCCAGAACGCGGCGGGTGAGCGGGTACGGGTGGCCCGGGCTTTGCGGCACCTGCCCGCCACCTTCGCTGCCTTCGCCAGGGGAGAGCTGTCGTTCACTCAGGTGCGGGCGATCAGCCGGGTCGCGACGGCGGAGGATGAGGAGTCCCTTATCGGGATGGCCCGTCATGCCACCGGCGGTCAATTGGAGCGGCTGGTCGGCGGCCTGCGCCGGGCCCGAAAGCTCCACCAGCAGCGCAAGGCGGCCGAGGCTGCTGCGGCCGAAAACAAAGAGCCCGAGCCCGACCGGGTGCGGGTCTTCACCCACTATGACGATGACGGCGAGTTGTGCATCACCATCCGGGCGGGTGCGGCTGATGGGGTGGTGCTGCTCGCGGCGATCGACGCCGTCCGCACCGATCTGGATCTTGCCGCTGAAGGCGCACCGGATCTTTCCGCGGAAAGATCTGACGTGCCGCAGCGGGCGACCCGGGGTGATGGGGTGCTGCGCCTGTGCCAGACGTATCTGGCTGAACGGGCCGTCGCGTACCCGGTCCGGTCGCGTCGCGACCGCTCGCAGCTGACCGTGCAGATCGATCCGATCTCGGGATGGGCGCGACTACCGGACGGTGAGTTCCTGCCACCGGGATCGTTGATCACGACGCTGCCGGCCGGGACGGCAGTGCGCCCCATCAGGCTCGACGATCTGACTGCTCATGACTCCGGCCGTGCCGACCGTCATGCCAGCCAGGCGCTGCGGGATCTGCTCGGCGCGGTCGATGGGCAACGTTGCCGTTTCCCGGCCTGCACCCGGCGGCGCAAACTGCACGCCCACCACGTCATTCATTGGATCGACGGGGGCCCTACTGACCTGGCGAATCTGGTGCTGCTGTGCTCGCGACATCACACTGTCGTGCACGCCGAGGGTTTCCGGCTGACCCTGCATCCGATGAGCAGGGCGTTGACCGTCAGTTCCGCCGCCGGCCAGGCCGTACCGCATCGGCACGGATGGCCCTGGCAGCCCGCCGAACAACTCGATCCCGACGGTGTCATCGGCGCCGCCACCCTGCCGCCTCGCGCCGGCGACAAGCTCGACCTGCACTACGCCGTCGAAGTCCTCATGCAACACGCCGCCTAGAAGGCCATGAAACCGCCGCCGTCGACCATGAGCGTCTGGCCGGTGACGTAACGCGAGAGGTCGCTGGCGAGGAACACCGCGACTGGTCCGATGTCGGCTTCCGGCTCGCCGATCCGGCGCAGCGGGGTGCGGTTGACCAGCAACCCATCGGTGAAGACCGGGCTGGTCTTGGCGACGACCTCCATCGCCGGCGTCATGGCGACCGGCCCGATGCCGTTCACCCTGATCCCGAGCGGACCCCATTCGCGCGCCAGGCTCTTGAGCAGGCCGCGCTGGGCGGCTTTCACCATTCCGTACGCGGGCAGGTAGGGGCTGCCCTCGACGCCGGCCGCAGAGGTCAGCAGGATCAGCGAACCCTGCCGATCGCGTAGCTGCGGGAAAGCGGCACGGGCGCACAGGTACGAGCCGCGCACCGCCGTGGAGAGCATCGCCTCCCAGACGTCGTCGGGAACGTCGCGGATACCGCGCGGCGGGCCGACCGGTGCCAGCGCGTTGTGCACCATGCAGTCCAACCCGCCGAAGCGCGCGAGCGTTGCGGCGACGGCCGCGTCGACATCGCCGGCATCACCGACGTCGCACCGGATCGACAGTGCAGCCCCGCCGCGCTCCTCGATCTGCTTGGCGATGACGTCACCGGTCTCGGTGCGCCGTGCTGCGATGACGACGTTGGCCCCGTGCTCGGCGCACGAAAGCGCGATACCGGCGCCGACCCCGCCTCCGGCACCGGTGACGATCACGGTGCGTCCCGAAAGTAGCTCGCTCATCACAGTCCCATCCAGACGCCGCCGTCGGCCACGAGCGTGCCCGCTGTGACGAAGTGCGCGTCGGCCTGCCCGATCAGCGCGACGAGTGGCGCCAGGTCGTCGACGGGATCGCCGGGCCTTCCGAAGGCGGGGGTGGACAGCGTGGTCGCGCCGGTGACGGTCTTCGCATCGTCAGGTGGCATCCAGAGCGCATTTGCGGTGGCGATCGTATTGACCGTGACGCCGTCGGTGCCGAGCTGGCGCCCGCAGCCTTTGGCCAGTACCCGGATTCCCTCGGCCACCGACGCGAGCATCGAGTAGTCCGCTGCCCCCGACATCCCGATCGTCGGCACGAGGAAGAGCAAGCAACCCTTCGTCTTGAGCAAGAGCGGGATGGCCTGCCGTGCCAGCCACCAGGCGCCCGACAGGGCGACCTCGCAGCCACCGGCCCACGCCAGCTCATCCAGCGACATGAACGACGCGCCGCGAAGCACCGAGTCCGGCATCCAGGCGTGCACGACTTGGTCGATCCCGCCGAGCGCGCCCTCGGCCGCGGCCAGCGACTGCGCGACGGCAGCTTCGGTGTCGAAGCCGTCAGCGATCCGCCGCACCTGACCGCCGGCGGCAGCGAGGGCGTCGGCTATCGAGACTGCGGAAGGCGAGGCGCCGGTGACGACGATGCGCCGGCCGTCGAGGGTCTGCATGACCGCAACATAGCGGCCGGTGGGTGGCGCTAGCGGACCCCACCTGGTGCATCGGCGCCGCGCGCGATCTGGTATCCGGTGACGATCGTGGTGGCGATCTCCAGGACGAGCTCGTGCTCGCCGGAGGCCCATGGCGCCAGGCCGAGCGATCCACCTCGTCCACCTCGAACTCCCATGCAGACCGGGCCTTCAGTCCCGATGTGGCCGGTCCAACATCGCTTCGAGGATCTCGGGCATGCGCTGGATCTCGCCCTGCCGGGTCTGCCCGCCCGCCGCCAGGAAGGCGCGCATGGGTACCTGCTGAACCCCTTGGGAGAGCAGGTGTGCGAGCGCGTCCGACTCCGCTACCAGCGCTGGTTCCACGGCCGACAGCGAGACGTCGACGACCCGCTTGACCGCGGCAATCGATTCCAGCGGCATCGCGGCGATCCGCCGCGCGAACACTACCCCGGTCGCATCGAGATCGGCCCTCGGGAAGAGCCGGTCGAGCCAGCCGATCTCGAGCAATTCCTGGGCCTCGACGTCGCGTCCGCTCAGGATGATGTCCAACGCCTTCGCCCGGCCCACGAGACGAGGCCAGCGAACCGTTCCGCCCGCGCCGGGAAGGATGCCCATGGCGACCTCGGGCTGGCCGACGACGCTGCGCGGCGACCCCAGCCGAAGGTCGAGCGCCGAGAGGAATTCGCATCCGCCGCCGCGGGCCGCGCCGTCGAGGAGGCCGATCGTCACCAGCGGCCCGGCCGACAATCGCTGGAAGACCGCCGCGGCCACGTTCGGCTCGGTCACCGGCGCGTACTGACCCGCCGGGATCGCGAGGATCTGCTCGACGTCGCCGTGCATCAGGAAGAAGTCCGGGTCGGCGCTGCGAAACAGCAGGACGCGGACGGAAGGGTCAGGCTCGGTGCGCTCCAGGACCTCGATCAGCGCGGTGATGAACGCGCCGTCGACCAGGTTGGTCGGCGGATGATCGATCGTGACGGTCGCAACACCGGCACTGATCGAGGTCCCGAGGAGCACGTTCCCGGGGCTCAGGCGCCGACGGCGGGCCCTGAGTTCGGTAGCGTGATCGTCTTGTACTCCAGGTACGCCTGCAGGCCCTCGGGGCCGAGCTCGCGGCCGAGACCGGACTGCTTGAATCCGCCGAACGGTGCGGCAAAGTCCATCGGCGACATGTTGTTCACGGCGACGGTGCCGGTACGAAGGCGACGGGCGACGTCAGTGGCCTGACCCACGTCCTCGCCGTAGACCGCGCCGGACAGGCCGTACGTGGTGTCGTTGGCGATACGCACGGCGTCGTCGGGACCGTCGTATTGGATGACCGAGAGCACCGGGCCGAAGATCTCCTCTTCCGCGATGATCATGTGGTTGTCGACATCGGCGAACACCGTCGGCGAGACGAACCAGCCGCGGTCCTGGTCGGCCGGGCGATCGCCACCCGTCACGACGCGGGCGCCGGCGGCCTTGCCCTTCTCGATGTAGCCGAGCACCCGGTCACGCTGGCGGCCCGCGACCAGCGGGCCGATCTCGGTGGTGGCGTCGAGGGCGCTGCCGACCTTCAGCGCGCCGACCTTGGCGGCCAGCGCGTCGACGACCTCGGCGTAGCGCGCCTTCGGAGCGAGGATCCGGGTCTGCGCGATGCAGGCCTGGCCGTTGTTCATCAGCCCGTTGGAGACGATGTGGCCGAGGCTGGTGTCGAGGTCGGCATCTTCGAGGACCACGGCAGCGGACTTGCCGCCGAGCTCGAGGGTGACGCGGCGCAGGTCCTGCGCGCACAGGGCGGCGATGTGACGACCCGCGAGGCCCGATCCGGTGAAAGAGATCTTGTCGACGCCCGGGTGGGTGACCAGGTGCTCGCTGGTCTCGCGACCGGCCGTGACGATGTTCAGCACACCTGCCGGCAGGCCGATCTCGGTGGCGACCTCGGCGAGCAGGTAGGAGTCCAGCGCGGTCTCGGGGGAGGGCTTGAGCACGACGGTGCAGCCGGCGATCAGCGCGGGGGCCAGCTTCAGCGCGGTGACGAAGAGCGGCACGTTCCAGGGGACGATGGCGCCGACGACGCCGACCGCCTCACGACGGACGAGCACCGGGCCCATGACGCCCTTGCGCTCCTCCTCGAACGGGAAGTCGGCGCCCATGCCGCCGTAGTAGTCCATGACCATGGTGGCGGCGAAGACCTGCATCATCACCGAGCTCGACACCGGGCAGCCGGTCTCGGTCGAGATGATCTCGGCGAACTCCTGGTAGCGCGCCTGGATGCCCTTGGACAGCTGCTGCAGCAGCTCGGCCCGCTCGAGCGGCGAGGTCTTGCCCCAGGGGCCGGAATCAAAAGCCTCGCGGGCGGCGGCGACGGCGCGGTCGATGTCACCGGTGGTGGCTTCGGGGGCGCGGCCGGCGACCTCCTCGGTCGACGCGTTGATCACCTCGATGGTCCCATTACCAAGAGGGGCGACGAGCTCTCCGCCGATGAACAGTTTGTCGTAAACCAGCACGGTTACTCCTGCGTCAGACTCTGATCGCGCCCGGGCCGGGCGCTCCTACATGCTGTCATGCTGTGCCACGTACGTCACTCGGAACGGGTCTGCGGCACGCGCGACGCCGCCGATCTGCGCCGGCACCGGGCGCGGGCGGCCGGCATCGACGGGCGTTACGCGGTAGGTACTGAAAAGCCTGGTGACGATGGCGATCATGGCCGACAGCGAGAACGGCTGGGCTGGGCATGTGTGACGCCCGTGGCCGAACGCCGTCACCAGCTCCGGCGCGGGGAGCGTCTCGGCGCCCACGAGCCGCAGGCGTCGCCAATGGTCGGGGTCCCAGCGCTCCAGCCCGGGCCCGGCGGTGGTGTTCGTCAAGGGCAGCAGGGTCGCGATCGTGACTCCGGGCTCGACGTCGAGGGTCGAGTCGCCGACGTCCAGGCTCACGGGCTGCAGCACGAAGCGGCTCATGATGGATCGCTGCGCGAGGCGGGTGGATTCCAGCACGCACTGCTCGGCCCGCTCGCTGTCGAGGCCGACGATCCGGTCGCGCTCCTCGGGATGCTCCAGCAGATCGACGATCGCCCAGCCGAGCGCGGCGAAAAGGTTCGACATCGAGGCGATGTGCAGCAGGGCGACGTCGTAGCCGACGCCGACGCGGCGGGCCTCTTCCGGCTCGCCGGCCCACTGCTCGGCGATCCGAGCGAAGAGCGGGTGCTCGCCCTCGCCGTCGCGGCTGTTGAGAGCCTCCCCGACCACCTCGGCCACCACCTGGAGCGCGGCGATCTCGGCAGCCTTTCCGGATGCGGTGACCGCGGCCATGGCGTCTGGATGGACGAAAGCTTCCGCGCCGTCGAGCACGTCGAACGCGGCCACCAGGCGCTCGAAGTTGGGGCCGCGGTCAGAGCCTGGGCCACCCCAGGTCGCCAGCCCGACCCGATGTCCGAGCCGGCGGGTGAAGGCGAAGACGTCGAACGTGCCGGTGTCGCCGAGCTCGCTCACGGTGAGGTCGAGGGCGCGTTCGACGCTCGCCAGCTGCGCGATGCGATCGTCACGGCCGAACAGGTCGTGCGGAAGGGTACGGCGCCCGCCGAAGACCTCGTCCGGGAGCTTGCGGCGCAGCATCCGCCAGTCGGCGACCCCTTTGCTCGCCGCGGCTTCCGGCAGCCCGTAGAAGGCGGCGACGCCGGCCGGGGAGAAGGTGAACAGGTAACGGTCGGGGCCACTGTCGACCAGAAACGTGTCGCCGTAGGTCTCGCGGGCCAGCGCCAGCGCGGCGACCGGGTCCTCGATCTCGGCGTCCCACGGCAACGCGACCCCGGCGGCATGGGCGGGTTCGGGGTTGACGGCCGGTCGGGCGCTCACGCCGATCGGTTGCCGTCGAGCATCTGCTTCGCGTGCGCGATGGATCCGCGGGCGAAGTCGTTGATGCCGAGCTCGGCGAGCAGCCCGGGGTTGAAGACCTCCGTGGCGAAGAACGGGCGCGCGTCGATCTGGCGCAGGGTCTGCACGAGTGGGGGAAAATCGACCACCCCGTCTCCCGGGAGCAGGCGTCCGGCCATCGCCTCCATCATGTCGGTGGCGTCGCCCGGGGCGGCATCGCACATCTGGACATAGCCGATGCGATCGCCCGGAATGCTCGCCAGCAACGGCAGATTCGGGCCACCCGGCTGGCGCTGCCAATGCCAGGCGTCGAGCAGGATTCCGGCATCGGGGCCGAGCGGTTCGACCAGCGACCAGGCCGTCGCGAGGTCCGCGATCCCGGTCCAGGGAAGGAATTCGACGCAGGTGCGGGCGCCGGCGTCCCGGGCATGGGCGACCAGCACCGCGAGGTTGTCACGCGCCCGGTCCAGATCGTCGAGGGTCTCCTCGAGGCAGATGGCCATCACGATCTTCGCGCCGACGGCGGCGGCGGCCTCGGCGATCTGCTTGCCTTCACTCTCCGCCGCGGCCTGATCGGTGTTCGCCCAATTCGAGGCGGCTTCCACCACCTCGGTGCGTAGGCCCGACGCGTTCAGCCAGCTTGCAGCGGCCTCGAGCCCGCCGAGCGCGTCGAAATGCAGGGTCCAGGTGGACGACGCCGAGGCGCCGGCTCGCAGCGACGCGTCCACCGCGGCGCGCACGTCGTCGCCCGTCGGGCTCATGAAGTCAGCCATCAGCGACGCCGGGCACATACCTACTTGTGTCATGGCACGCGAATGTAGGCCACCCCTCCTTCTTGGCAGACTTCAGGCATGAGCGTCCTCTCGCGGGTCCGCTGGTTGGCTCGCCACGGCTTGGCCGGAGTACTGCTTCGCCGCGAGGCCCGGCGCGGCAGCCTGGATGCGCGGCTGATGACGGATGCGGCCCTGCGCGCCGACCCGTTCCAGACCTATGACGCGATCCGCGAGCGCGGGCTGGTGAGCAAGGGCCCCTTCGGGCTCGTGACCGCGAGCCACAGTGTCTGCGCCAACCTGCTGCGCAGCGACGCCTTCGGGGTCGGGCTGCGTCCGGAGTCACTGCCCAAGCCGATCGGGCTGCTGCTGCAGGCGGCGTCCCGCGGTGCCGTCCCGACCCCGGTGGATCCGCCGTCGATGCTGGCCGTCGACCCTCCGGTGCATACGCGCTACCGCCGGCTCGTCTCGCGCGTGTTCACGGCGCGAGCGATGGAAGCGCTCCGTCCGCGGATCGAGGTATTGGCGGGGGAGCTGCTCGACGAGCTGGCGGCCGACACGTCCGGCAGCGTCGAGCTGGTCGAGCGTTACGCGGCCCAGCTTCCCGTCACCGTCATCGCGGAGATCCTCGGCGTTCCGATGGCGATGCGCGAGCAGTTCCTGGCATGGGGCAACGGGGCAGCGGTCACGCTCGACATCGGCATCAGCTACGCGGAATTCCGGCGCTCCGAACGCGACCTGGCCGCGATGCGTAGCTGGATGCTCGGCCACTTCGCCGAGCTCCGCACCCATCCCGGCGACGATCTGCTCAGCCAGCTGGTGGCGGTGAAGGACGATCAGGACGGCCGGCTGTCGGAGGACGAGCTCGCCGCCACGGCGATGCTGCTGCTCGGCGCCGGCTTCGAAACCACCGTCAATCTCATCGGCAACGGCACGGTGCAGCTCGTCGCCCACCCTGAGCAGCTCGACATCTTGCGCGCCGACGCGTCCCTCTGGCCCAACGCCGTCGAGGAAGTGCTGCGCTACGACTCCCCGGTGCAGCGCACCGCTCGCGTCGCGATGGCGCCGACCCGGCTGGCAGGTTCGGCCCTGGGGTCGGGCCAGCTCGTCGTCGCGCTGATCGGCGGCGCCAATCGCGATCCGGCCGTGTTCGACGATCCGCACCGCTTCGATGTCACCCGCGCAAATGCCCGTGAACACCTGGCGTTTTCGGCCGGCGTGCACTACTGCCTCGGCGCCGCGCTCGCCCGCCTCGAAGGTGAGATCGGACTGCGGACGCTCTTTGAACGCTTCCCGCAGCTGTCGATCGTGGGCATACCCGTGCGCCGCGGCACCAGGGTGTTGCGCGGCTACGACGAGATCGCGGTGCGGCTCAGTCCGACAAACGCGGCGGCTTCGGTGAGTTCGCGATGACCTCCTCGAGCGACGTGTCGATATCCGTGCGCCACTCACGGAATCGCTTCTCGTCGACGTCGTGGGTGAAGATGGCGAACTTGCCGGCGACCACCGCGTCGCACACCATGACGCCGACGTCCTCGGGGTCCTTGGGATCGAGCATCTCCGGCGGCAGGTAGAGCCATTCGCCGCGGCGCTCTTCCGGGACGCCCGACATGCGTACCGACTCGGCGAGGTTGGTCGTGATGAGTCCCGGGCACAGCACTGAGACCCCAATGCCCTGTGGCCGCAGGGATCTGGCCAAAGACTCGGTGAAGCCGAAGGCGGCGAACTTCGAGGTGATGTACGGGGCGTTGTCCCACGTGTAGGCCCAAGTTCCGGCGATCGATGCGGTGTTGACGACGTAGCCGGTGCCGCGCTCGAGCATGGCGGGCACGAATGCGCGCACGCCGCGGACGAGACCGAGCACGTTGATGTGCAGGATCCATTCCCAGTCGGCCATCTCGATCCGCTCGGGCGGACCCATCACCGCCACACCCGCGTTGTTGCAGAGGATGTCGATGCGCCCGAACCGTTCGAAGGCCTGGTCACGCAAGCTCTCCACATCGGCATCTTTCGAGACGTCGCACCTGACCCCGAGGGCCTCGCGGCCGAGCGCCTTCACCTCATCGACCACCTCGGCGAGCCGGGTCTCGTGGATGTCGGCGAGCACCACGTCGGCGCCGCGGCGGGCGAGTTCGAGCGCGATGCCGCGGCCGATGCCGCTCGCGCCTCCCGTGACGAGCGCGATCTTGCCCTCGAAGTTGCCGTCGAACAGTGGGCCGGTCATCGGCTGAGTCCTTTCGCGGGCAGAAGCTTTCGACCGGCCCGACTCTGACAGACGGGCGGCGCGGGTCGGCGCCCAGGCACCCGGGAGGCGAGACAGGTGGAGCGGGAGATACCTTGCGCGGAGCCAGTCGGGGGCATTCGTCAGAGGAGAACCATGGGACGTTGGACGCGGGACGAACTCGAGAGTGCTTTCGCCAACTTTCAGGCGGTTGCGCTGAAAGCAGGCAGTTCGGGGGACTGGAATCCGTGGGCTGATCTGTTCACCGAGGACGCCACGTACATCGAGTCGAACTACGGGCGCATGGGCGGGCGCGAGGCGATCCGCAAGTGGATCGTCGAGACGATGACCGCGCCGCCGGTCGACCAGATGAAATTCTTCCCGATCGAGTGGTACATGATCGACGACGCCCGAGGGTGGATCACCTGCCAGGTGTGGAACCGCATGGCCGACCCGGGCGACGGCAGCATCCACCAGGCGTACAACTTCACGCTGCTGAAGTACGCCGGCGACAACCTCTGGTCCTACGAAGAGGACATCTACGACCCCAAGCACTTCCAGGCGATGATGACCGGCTGGTTCGAGGCGAGGAAGGCCCTGTCCAAGGCGGGGTAGCGTCGGGTCCCGGCTTATCTCGAAGGGGACCTGAGTGGACATCGTTGGCGCATCGGCAATCGTGACGGGCGGGGCTTCGGGGCTGGGTGAAGCGACGGCCAGGCTGCTGGCCCAGCGAGGCGCGAAGGTGGTGATCGCCGATCTGCAGGACGAGCGCGGGGTGGCGCTGGCCGAGGAGATCGGCGGCGCCTACACCCACACCGACGTCACCGACACCGCGACCGTCATCGCTGCGGTGGAGGAGGCGAAGGAGATCGGTGCGCTACGGGTGCTGGTGAACTGTGCGGGCATCGGCAGCGCGATGCGCACCGTCGGCCGGCAGCCGTCGTACGAGACCGCGTTCGACCTCGACCTGTTCACCAAGGTGATCGGGATCAACCTGATCGGCACGTTCAACTGCATCCGGCTGGCCGCGAGTGCGATGGCCGGCAATGAGCCGCAGGCCGACAACGAGCGCGGTTCGATCCTCAACACCGCCTCGCTGGCGGCCTTCGAGGGCCAGATCGGGCAGGCGGCGTATTCGGCGTCGAAGGGCGGCGTGGTCGGTCTCACCGTTCCGGTCGCGCGCGACCTCTCGGTCATCGGCGTGCGGGTCAATACGATCGCGCCAGGTCTCATCGACACCCCGATCTACGGCACCGGCGAGGCGTCAGAAGCGTTCAAGGACAAGCTGAAGCGCGACGTGCTCTTCCCCGACCGGCTCGGCACCGCTGACGAGTTCGCCTCGCTCGCGCTGGAGCTCATCACCAACAGCTACCTGAACGCGGAGACGATCCGCATCGACGGCGGCGCCCGGCTTCAGCCCAAGTAGGGCGGGTCAGGCGCCCGGCTCGGCCTCCAGCCGCCAGCTCTCACCGTCGGCGACGATGCGTCCGGCGGTCGGTCCGCCGAAGTGCGTGCCGATGACGAGTGCCCGGTCCTGCTCGCGTTCGGCCAGGAAGAGGCGACGCGTCTTGGCGGCGGTGGGGGAGTCACTGTCGGCGGGCGCCGCGATGTCAGGCTCGGCGAACTGGATCGGGTGATGCGCCATGTCGCCGGTGATGACGGCGCGCTGCCCGTCGCTCTCGATGACGACGCTGACATGGCCGGGGGTGTGGCCGGGGGTGGGGACGAGCCGTACCTGCGAGCAGATCTGGTGGTCGACCTCGACCAGATCGGCCGCGCCTGATTCGACGACCGGACGCACTGTGTCGCCGACGTTGCTGTAATCGCCGTCGGTGACCGACCAGTGTTCCCACTCCACGCGGCCGATCAGGTAGCGCGCGTTGGTGAACGTCACCACCCACTTGCCGTCCTGCAGCCGGGTGTTCCAGCCGACGTGGTCGAAATGCAGGTGGGTGCAGACGACCGTATCGATGTCTTCTATCGCGTAGCCGGCAGCCGCGAGCCCGTCGATGAAGGGGCTTTCGGCCGGCGGAAAGACCAGGCCCTCGCGCAGATTTCCGACGCATGTGTCGACGAGGATGCGACGCTCGCCGGTGTCGATGACGAGCCCGTGGATGGACAGGCGGGCGAGCCCGGCGTCGTCGAGGAAGTCGGGCTTCAGCCATCCGTGGCGGGCGACGGCCTCCTCCGGAACATCGACCAGGAGCCCGTTGAGCGGGATGGGAATTTCGTGCTCGACCACCTTCGTGACGCGAACGCCGCCGATCGTCCATTGCATGGCGCGAACCTAGACCTAGCCGCGCCGACGGGCCGTCCCGGGCTCCTGAGAAGGCATCGACTGCTGCGCCGGGACGGTGATCTTTTCCGGTGTCGTGACGAACGGGAGGGGATTGGTGAGGGTCGGGCAGCCCATCTGCAGGTTGAGCGGGGTCGCCGGCAGCGACGGCACCGCTGTGTCCGGCTTGGAGAAGCCGAGCGTCGATGTCAGATCGCCGACCGTCTTTCGCCGCCAGGCGCTGACGTTCGGGGCGACGATGCCGAACCGCTGCTCCAGGAGCATGCCGGCGGAGTTGTGGTCGAACACCGTCGAATCGACGTAGCCACCCGCGCTCCACGGGGAGATGATGATCGCGGGTACGCGGAAGCCCAGACCGACCGGACCCGCGGTGCCACCCGAGTCGCTCGGAAGCGGCGACGTGGTCACGAATTCACCCGCGGTACCCGCGGGCGGCGTCGGCGGCGCGACGTGGTCGAAGAAGCCGCCATTCTCGTCGTAGTTGAGCACGATGACCGTCTTCGACCAGAGGTCGGGGTTGGCCTGAATCGCGGAGATGACCTGGTGGGCGAAGTACTGGCCGGCGACCGGGGAGCTGTTCGGGTGCTCCGACCAGCCCAGCGGCGGCAGGAGCCAGCTCACGGCGGGAAGGTTGCCCGTCTTGCAGTCCGCCTCGAAGTCGTTCGGCCAGCTGGGCAGGAAAGCCTTTTGATACAAAGGCGAATTCGGCTTGTTGACGAACTGCTTGAAGTACAGCATCACGTTGAACCCGTCGGCGAGCGATACGTCGATGTTCTTGCCGACCGACGTTCCCGGCTGCTGATAGATCTTCCAGCTGATGCCCTTGTCCTCGAGTACCTCGGGGATGGTGTCCCACTGGACCGAGGCCACCGCGTCCTTGGAACTGTTGAAGCCCGGCGTCTCGAGTACCGGGCCGCCATGGGCTCCGGTCGGGTCGACCATGCCCGACATGAACGAGATCCGGTTGGGCATTGTGGGCCCGATGACCGAGCAGAAGTAGTGGTCCAGGATGGTGTAGCGGTCGGCCAGTGCGTAGTAGAAATCGAGCTGTTTGCGCGTGAAATATCCCATGACCAGCGGCGCATTGACCGGTCCGTCGTTCTGCGTGAGTGCATGCGTCTTCACAAACGCGTCGTTGGTCCCCTTGGCCCAACTGTCGTGCTGGGGCTTCCAGTCATGAATGGGGATGCTGGAGTTGCCCGAGCACAGCTGGGCCGTTGCCGAAGCCAGGTTGTAGGGCAGCAGAGTCGTGCTGGCGCCTCCCGGCCAGTCCTGCGCGAAGTTCCCGAGGCCTTGCTTGGGCCGGTCGCTGAAGCCGCGCACGCCCGGGTACGTGCCGAAATAGTGGTCGAACGAACGGTTCTCCTGCATGAGAAATACAACGTGTTCAACCGCACCGAGATCAGAACCCGCCGCCTTCGTGGTCGGGTGCTGTGCAGGAGTCTTCGAAGACGTCGACGAGCCGCAGGCGGTCAGCACACCGGCACCCACCAGCCCGGCGCTTCCAGCCAGTAGCGTTCGCCGCGTAATCAGGCGCTCTTCGAGCTCTTCCGGTGACACGATTCCCCCGCATTCCCAGTATTGGGCTGGGCCGTCAGCTGCCCATCTTCGGCAAAGTTTGGCACTTGCGGGGCTGAAGCAGAGTTTTCGCCGCGCCGATCGTCCGCTGGCGTCGCGCCAGCATGACGCGTACTCCTGGAAGTGGTTGGGTGACCCGCATGGTGCTTTTCGATCCCGCGCTTCTGGAGTACGTCGACGAGCAGCGCACGTTCAACTCATCGGTGATGGAAGCGACGTCAGCGCTGGGCTCGGTCGACACGAGCACGCCCGAGGGCCTCGCCTGGATCCGTGACGCGATGAAGCCCGGCGGCCTGTTCGGCTTCCAGACGTTCGACTTCCCTGTCGTACGTGAGATTCCCGGTCCTGCCGGCCCGATCCCGATCCGCGTCATGACGCCATCGGCGGAAAACGGGGTGGTGAACGGGGTCTACCTGCACTACCACGGCGGCGGGATGGCGCTGGGCTCCGCCCTGAGCATGGACGCGCGCAACTGGCAGATCGCCGAGGCGTGCCATGTCGCGGTCGTCAGCGTCGACTATCGGCTCGCGCCCGAGCATCCGTTCCCGGCCGGTCCCGACGACGCAGAGGCGGCGGCGCTCTGGCTCACCGCCAACGCGAGTGCAGAGTTCGGCACCGACCGGCTGCTCGTCGGGGGAGAGTCGGCGGGCGCCTACCTGGCGCTGCTGACGATGGTGCGGCTACGCGATCGGCTCGGCGGGCGGCCACCGTTCGCGGGCGTCGATCTCTGCTACGGCGTCTATGACTGGGGCGGCACGCCGAGCACGAAGGAGATGGTCGGCAAGGTCCCGTACGCGACTGGCGACGGCGTCAACCGCCAGCACTACCTGCCGGGCCGCAGCATCGAGGAGTGCCGCGATCCCGCGGTCTCCCCGCTGTGGGCTCCCCTGCACGACCTGCCGCCGGCGTTGTTCACGGTCGGCACCGCGGACTGGCTGCTGGACGACTCGCTGTTCGCGGCCGCGCGGATGGAAGCGGCCGGCTCGCCGGTCGAACTCGCGGTGTACCCGCAGGGTCCGCATGGGATCGAGGGGTCGCCGACGGTCCTCGGGAAGACAGCCCGCGACCGGCTGCACGCCTTCTTGCGCGAGCGGATCGCTGCTTAGCCCACCGGCGCTAGCCCGGCATCCTGATGACCGCGCGCTGGTGGGTGCCTTCGCTGACGCGTCCACGGGGTCCGGTGACCTCGACCCCGAATGTCAGCTTGCGCCCCTCGATGGTCAGCAGTTCGGCGCTGATGTCGATGCTTTCGCCTTTGGCCACGGCCGATTCATGGCTGACGCACACATGCGTACCGACGGTCGTCTCGCCGGAGTCGACGTGCTCGGCCGTCACGCCGAAGCACGCCCACTCGATGAGCCCGATCATCGACGGGGTCGCGAGAACCGCATGCACCGCATGGTCGGTCGTGCGGTCGGCGGTCACCTCGAAGCTCATCCGGTTCGTCAGGCCCGGGACGAGCGACTCTTTCACGAAGCGGCCGTCGGCGGGGGTGTGACTTCGAGCGCGGACTCCGCGACGAGCCGCTCGATCTCCGCCTCGTCCATGCCGAGCAGATCGCGACAGACCTCGCGGGTGTGTTCGCCGACCCAGGGGGCTTTGGCGATGTAGACCGGCGCCATTCGCGTGCCGTAGAAGCCGGGACCGTCGAACGCCATCTTCTCGCCGACGACGCCTGGCTGGTCGCGCACCTGCTTGAAACCGCGGGCGAGGTAGTGCTCGTTGGTGATGGATTCCAGCGCGGTGAGCATCTCTCCGGCCGGGACGCCTGCTGCCTGCAGCCGGCTCGCGACGTCCTCGCGCTTGTTCGCTGCCGTCCATTCGCGGATGCCCTGCTCGACCTCATCGATGCGTTGCGCACGGGCCGCAGCCGTCGCCAATCCGGGATCCTTCGCCCAGGCGGGGGAGCCCATGACGTCGACGATGGCGGTCCAGTCGGCGTCGTCGCGGCAGGTGATCGCCACCCACTGCTCGTCGCCCTCGCAGCGGAAAAGGCCCCAGGGTGTCCCGCGATCGCGCCGGTTGCCGGTCGCGCGCACGGTGCCGGGCTCGAGCGCCTCCTTGGTGAGCAGATCGCCGACGATGCCGAGAGTGGCCTCGACCTGAGCGAGCTCGACGTGGGCGCCGGTGCCATCACCGCGGCGGCGCCCGAGCAAGCCGGCCATGATGCCGAGTGCGCCGAGCCGCCCGCAGAGGTGGTCGGGGAAGATGGACATGCCGCCGGCCGGCTCGTCCTGATCGTCGTAGTTCCAGAGCATTTCGATGCCGCCTGCGGCCCGGGTGCTCGGGCCGTAGCCGCGGAAATCGGCCCACGGGCCGCGCGATCCCATCAGCTGGCTCGACAGCATGACGAGCCCCGGGTTCACCTCGCGCAGCGTCTCGTAGCCCAGCCCGAGCTGATCCATGACGCCGGTGGAGTTGTTCTCCACGACCGCGTCACACTTGGCGATCAGCTGCTTGAGGACGCGATTGCCGTCCGTCGTCTTGGCGTTGGCGCCGAAGCCGAGCTTGGAGCGGCTGGAGGAGGCGAACGACGGCGACATCTCCCCGCCCGTAGCGAGCCGGATGAAGTCGGGATAGCTGCGGCTCTCGACCTTCAGCACCTCGGCGCCGTACTCGGCCAGCATCCGGCCGACCTCGACGCCGACCCCGCCGATCCCGAAGTCGGCGACGCGTAGCCCTTCGAGCGGTGCGCCGACCGCGGCGTCATTCGTCGACGTGCGCGCTGCGCCGAGGTCGGCGAAGACCTCGTCGGTGTGCTGGCCGACTGCCGGGGGGCCGACGACCGGGCCGGCGCGCTGCCCGTCCAGCTCGAAAAACCCTGAGGGGATAGGGCCTCTGAGGCCGCCGCCGAGGTCGACGTCGATGAGTGAGCCGCGCTGCTTGAAGTGCTCGTTGCGCAAGACGTCGGACGCCGTGGCAAGCGGCGTGCAGACGATTCCGCGCTGCTGCGCCTCGGTGGCGATGTCGTCCATCGTCCGGCCGTCGAAGAGCTCTTCGATGAGCGGGTTGATGACGACAGCCTGGATTCCGAGGCGGCCGGGAAGCGTGTCGAGGGCGGGGTCCTGCAGGTAGTCCGGCTCGCCGAGCCAGGCCCGCATCGCCCGCCACTGCCGCGGGGCGAGGATCACCACGCGGACGTAGCCGTCGGCGCACTTGAGCGAGGGCCAGACGGGGCCGGCTCCGGTACGGATCTCCGGGCCGTCATCGCCGGCGGCCCGGCGGATGTAGTTGTTCGACATCGACCAGTCGCCCATGTTGGCGATGGCCTCGTTGACAGAGCAGTCGAGGACCTGGCCCGCACCGGCGGCATCGCCTTCGCCGCGCTGCCACAAGGCCGCGAGCGTCGCGAAGGCGAAGGTGGTGCCAGTGCCGTCGTCGGCGAAGCACGCGGGCGGCAGCAGCGGGTCCTTTTCCGGGGTGCCGGCTTTGAACGCGATGGTCCCTGTCGCGGTCAGCACACCGTCGGTCGCGAGCCGGCCCGACCACGGACCGGTGAGACCGTAGGCCGTGATGGAGGTGACCACGAGGTGCGGATGGCGCGCGGCGATCTCGTACGCGTCGAGCCCGGCGCCCTTCTCGCTGGAGGAGATGACCGCGTCGCTGTGCGCCAGCAGGTCGTGCAGGCGATCGAGCCCCTCGGGCGTATCGAGGTCGAGCACGACACTCTTCTTGCCGGCGTTGCGCACCGCGAAGAACAAGCTGGTGTCGCCGTGCAGTGGCGCGAGCCTGCGAGCGCTGGAGCCGGACGGCGGCTCGACCTTGATGACCTCGGCGCCGAGGTCACCGAGAAGCCGGGCGCAGAGCTCGCCGCGGTCGACGGTCAGGTCAACGATCCGAAATCCGGACAGGGGAGCATTCACGGCCTGATGGTGCCATGAGCTCGCGAGGCAAGCGGCCACTGGCTGGCGGGGGGCTGGTGGGAGCCTGCCGAGCGACCACCGGGACGAGGGTTGTAGGTTTCCAAGGCAGCCCATCCCGCCCTAGGGAGTCAGTCTTGGTTCACGTAACAGAGATGACCATCAAGTTCCCGTACCGACGCTCGCTCGGTCCGGTGCTCGGTGCGTTCATGACCGCGCTCACCGAGCAGCGGATCATCGGTATTCGTAATGGTTCATCGGTTCTGGTCCCACCGCTCGAGTGGGATCCCACCACCGGCGCCGAGCTCGCCCATGACTTCGTCGATGTCGGCCCGGCCGGCACGGTCGTCGACTGGACGTGGGTCGCGAAGCCGACGTCGCAGCACCCGCTGGACACGCCGTTCGCCTTCGCGCTCATCAAGCTCGACGGCGCCGACACCTCGCTGATGCACGCCGTCGACGCCGGTTCGATCGACGCGATGTCGACCGGCATGCGCGTCGCGCCGCGGTGGAAGGCCGAGCGCATCGGCCATATCACCGACATCGACGCGTTCGTGCCCGGCGAGAGCGCGCAGACCAATGCCGGGCCCGGCGCGACCGAGCCGGTCACGATGATGGAGTACGACGCGGAGATCGCGTACCGCATCCCCGTCACGCCGAACGTCGAGCGCGCCGAAGCGGCCGGCAAGGAGGGCCGGTTCCTCGGCCTGCGCTGCCCGATCTGCAGCCGCACGTACACCGGTGGCCGCGGGTTCTGCCCGATCGATGCGATCGAGCTCACGACCGAGCACGAGGTCGACCTGCCGCAGACCGGCGTGGTCACGAACTTCACGATCATCACCCCGACGCAGTACCCGGGGCAGACCGCGACCGAGCCGTTCTCGCGGGCGCACGTGTGGCTCGACGACACCGACGTGGTGCTCGGCTACCAGACGCTGATTGACGTGCCGAACGACCAGATCCGCATCGGTCTGCGGGTGAAGGCGATCTGGGACGTGGCGGGCACCGCCAGCCATGACAACCCGCGCGCGGAGGGTGGACTCATCGGCTTCCAGCCGACGGGAGCACCAGACTCCACCGACCCCGATCTCGCCAACAAGTTGAACTGAGGACGGCCGATAGTGATCACCGCACCCGATGACATCGCGATCATCGGCTGGAGCATCTCGCCGATGGTGCGCAACACCGACAAGACCGAAGCACAGATGCTCAACGACGTCGTGAGCGGCGCCGTCAAGGACGCCGGCATCACCCGGGCCGACGTCGACTTCACCTGCGCCGGCAGCTGCGACTACGTGGCCGGGCAGGCGTTCTCGTTCGTGCAGAACATCGACGCCGTCGGCGCCTGGCCGCCCAAGCGCGACAGTCACGTCGAGATGGACGGCGCCTGGGCGCTGTACGAGGCCTGGCTGCGGCTGCAGATGGAAGACATCGACACTGCGCTGGCGATGGGCTCGGGGCGGTCATCCACCGCTGACCCGGCGCTCATCTACTCCATGGAGATGGACCCGTATTACCTCGCGCCGCTCGGCACCGACGCCGTCACCTTCGCCGGGCTGCAGGCCCGCGCGCTCGTCGAGGGCGGCATCGTGACCGAGCGACAAATGGCCGAGGTGGCAGTGCGCAACCGGGCCGCCGGCAAGTCCCGCGCCTACAACCAGGTGACCGGCGACTACGACATCGACGCGCTCCTGGCGGAGGACTACGTGCGTGCGCCGCTGCGCCGCCACGACCTCCCGCCGATCACCGACGGCGCCTGCGCGCTGATCATCGCCCGTGCCGACAAGGCCCGCGAGCTGTGCGAAAACCCCGTCTGGATAAGGGGTTTCGCGCACTACAGCGAGCTGCACTACCCGGGCATGCGTGACCTCACGACGTCGAACTCGACGACGCTTGCGGCCAAGGCAGCGGGCGTCGAAGAGGGACCGATCGAGGTCGCCGAGATCCAGTCGGCGTTCACGCACGAGGAGCCGCTGCTGGCCTCGGCGCTCGGGCTCGGCAGCGACACCCTCATCAATCCCTCGGGCGGCCCGCAGTCGTCGAACCCCATCATGGCCACCGGCCTGGTGCGGATCGCCGAAGCCGCAGGGCAGATTCGCGACAACGGGAAGTCCCGCACGCTCGCGCATTCCTCGTCCGGTCCGTGCCTGCAGCAGAATCTGGTCTGCGTCCTTGAAGGTGGCAAGAACTGATGGCTCACCAGCCCTGCGCAATCGTCGGCGTCGGCCAGACGCAGCACAAGACCCGTCGCTGGGACGTCTCTCTCGGCGGCCTGGTCCGCGAGGCAGCGTCCCGCGCGCTCGAAGACGCTCACATGGACTGGTCGGACATCGACGCGGTCGTCGTCGGCAAGGCGCCCGACCTCTTCGAGGGCGTCATGAAGCCGGAGCTGTACCTGTCCGACGCGCTCGGCGCCACCGGTAAGCCGATGTTCCGCGTCCACACCGCCGGTTCCGTCGGCGGTACGACCGGCATCGTCGCGGCCCACCACGTCGAGACCGGACGGCACAAGCGCGTGCTGGCGGTCGCGTACCAGAAGCAGTCCGAGGGCAACGCGCAGTTCGCGCTCGGTTCCGGTCGCGGCTTCTCACTCGGCGCCGGCGGCGCGTTCGCCCCGTACATGCGGTCGTACATGTACCGCACGGGCGCCCCGTCCGAGATCGGCCCGATGGTCGCTGTCAAGGACCGGCTGAACGCGCTGAAGAACCCGTACGCCC
>DATAVO010000095.1:0-24428 GCA_036267695.1 Frankiaceae bacterium | reverse complement strand
GGAAGTTGAAGGCAAGGTCCAGCTCGTCCGGACGCACGTAGCGGGCAAGGGCCTCGGCGTCGCGGATCCACACCTCGCCCGTCGCCATCCGGTCGCCCTGATAGCTGTCGAGGACCCGCCGCCAGCGCTGGTAGATGTCGTGCACCTCTGGCTGGTCGTAGGCGAAGCGTTCCTCCTCGCCGATGCCGAACGCACCATGACGATCCGGCTGAGGGTTGTCGCGCAGGTCCTTGTCCTTGACGAGCCCGTGGGCGACGTCGATCCGGAATCCGTCGACCCCGCGGTCGAGCCAGAAGCGCAAGATGCGCTCGTACTCGTCGCCGGTAGCCGGGTTGCGCCAGTTCAGGTCCGGCTGCTCCGGCGCGAAAAGGTGCAGGAACCATTCACCGTTGCGCAACTCGCGGGTCCAGGCTTGCCCGCCGAAGACGCTGCGCCAGTTGTTCGGCGGCCCGCCGTCCGGCGTGCCCTTGCGAAAGACGTAGCGCTCACGTTCCGGGCTGCCCGGTCGCGCGTAGAGCGCCGCCTCGAAGTCGCGATGCCGATCGCTCGAGTGGTTCGGAACGATGTCGATCGTGACTCTCAGGCCGAGCCCGTGTGCCTCGGCAAGGAGGGCATCGAAGGCGTCCAGATCGCCGAAGAGCGGATCGACCTCGCACGGATCGGCGACGTCGTAGCCGCCGTCCGCCATCGGCGAGAGGTAGAAGGGGGTCAGCCAGAGCGCGTCGACTCCGAGCTCGGCGAGATAGGGGAGCCGCTCGCGGAGCCCGATCAGATCGCCGACGCCGTCGCCGTCCCCGTCGGCGAAGCTGCGGATGTACACCTCGTAGAAGACGGCGTGTTCCCACCACTTGCGCGAGTCATCCGCTCTCCCCGCTGCTGCCATGGCACGCATCCTGCCTGCGGACGCCTCACCCTCGAGGAGAGGTCGACCGTCAACCGCCGGTTCAGGCCGTCTGGACGTCGCGCTATATCGCTGTCGCCGTTGTGAAAAAACGAGGCCTTCGACGCCTGCGCGCAGAAGCAGCGGGACCTGAAAAACCATTGGTTTGCAGGCGTTTTGCTGCCATACGATGACCGTGGGATAAGGGGCGGGGCGCGACACGAACGGAGTGGCGCACAAGACACGCCGTGCCAACGCACAACAACTAACGAATGTCCCGCACATGAACGGCCGGAAAACCGCCCGCATGCTGCGCTAGCGCTTGGCAAACGCAGGTCAACGCGAGAGTTGACACGCAGAGTGCGACCGCCGATACAGTTCCGCTCCATGCTCACCACGTCGGCCGGAGGCCATTCACGGGCCTCCGTCCCGATCGGCACGGAGTCGACCTACGCGAGGTCGGGCATCCGCCAGCCGGAGCCGGGGGGACGGGGACCTGAATCCGGGGCCAGCCGACGTCTCCGGTATGCGCGGAAAGGGAACGGCCGGGTCGGCCTGACCTTCCACGCATCCGGGGGAGGGGCCCGAGTCATCCAGTAGACAACGGCTGTCTGCCTGCTGCCAGCGGGCCGGCGGCCGGTCCGAAGGGTGACTCGGGCCCGATACCCCCCACGATGTGAGGACGCTTTGTGGTGGCCTGATGGCCACTGAAGCGTCACTCGTCCGGCAGGATGTACCGGTGACCGTCACGACCGCGAGCACCGCGCCGCCGCAAGGCGCGCGCACGCTCGCCGAGTCCGACGCGGACCCGGGGGATGCCGCTCCCGGCGGCCAAGGCGGTCCCGCTGCGCCGCGGCGCCGAGGCTTTCGCCGCTTCGTACCGACCCGCCGGGCGCTTGCCGCCGCGCTCGTCGGACTGATCACGTGCTTCGCGTTCCCTCCTTGGGGATTCTGGCCGCTGGCTTTCCTCGGCGTGGCCGGGCTCGCGATCCTGGTCCGTGATCGTCGCTGCAAGACGGCCTACGGCCTCGGAATCGCTTACGCGCTGGGCTTTCTGCTGCCGCTCCTCGTGTGGAGCAAGGTCGCCGGGGTCGACGCGTGGATCATCCTCACGGTCAGCCAGAGCCTGCTGCTCGCCATCATCGGGCCGCTGTGCGTGCTCGCTCAGCGTCGCCGGTTCGCGCCGCTGTGGATCGCCGGGGCATGGATGGTCGAGGAGGCCATTCGCGACCGGGTGCCTTTCGGCGGGTTCCCGTGGGGGCGGCTGGCGTTCAGCCAGAGCGACAGCCCGCTGACGGCTCTGGCGGCGTGGGGTGGAGCGCCGCTGCTGACCTTCGCTGTGGCGCTCGGCGGCGGGTTGCTGGTCGTCGCTGTCCGTACGCTGCGGGGCGCAGCGGCCGGCCCGCGGGCCGGCTTCACCGCGGGAGCGGCGCTTGCCGGGCTGCTGGCGATCACATTCGGCCCGCTGCTGATCCCGCGTCCGACCGCCGCTCAGCGCGGCAACGCCGTCGTCGCCGCCATCCAGGGCAACGTCCCCCGTACCGGGCTGGACGCGCTCGGCCAGAAGCGCGCCGTCACGCGTAACCACGTGGCCGAGACCGAGCGGCTGGCCGCCCAGGTGAAAGCCGGGAAGGTGCCGGCCCCCGATCTGGTGCTCTGGCCGGAGAACTCCTCCGACCTGGATCCGTTCCAGGACGCGACGGCGGCGCAGCTGCTGGACACCGCCTCAGCCGCGATCGGACGACCGATCCTGGTCGGCGCCGTGCTCGACGGTCCCGGTGCCGGTCACGTGCGCAACACCGGGCTGCTGTGGGGACCCACGGGCTATCTGGGCCAGATGTACATCAAGCGTCACCCGGTCCCGTTCGCCGAATACCTGCCCGGCCGGTCGATCATCCAGAAGATCGTCACCCGCTACGCCCATGACCAGCCGAACGACTTCGTCGCCGGCAAGACCGCCGGCCTCTTCACGATCCAGGGCCCGAAGCAGTCCTATCGCCTCGGCGACGTGATCTGCTTCGAGGTGGCCTACGACGGTCTGGTGCGTTCGGTGGTCGACAAGGGCGCGCAGCTCATCGTCGTGCAGACGAACAATGCGAGCTTCGGCCGGTCCGGCGAGACCTACCAGCAGCTCGCCATGGGCCGGATCCGCGCGGTCGAGCACGGCCGCACCGTCGTCGTCGCAGCGACCAGCGGCCTCTCCGCGATCATCAGCCCCAACGGTTCGCTGCTCCAGCGCAGCAGCCTTTTCACGGCGCAGTCGCTCGTCGCCTCGGTGCCGCTGCGCAGCTCGCTGACGCTGGCCGACCGGCTCGGCGGCTGGACGGAGCTGGTGCTGGTGGCGCTCGGCACGCTCGGGCTGCTGTCTGCCGTTCAGTGGCGCAGGACGCGCGGCTACCGTGTGGTCGGTCGGCTACGAAGGGACAGGCCTCAGCAGTGAGCACTGAGCGGGTGCTGGTCTGCATCCCGACCTACAACGAGCGCGACAACCTCCCGTCGACCCTGGGCCGGCTCCGGGCGGCATGCCCTGACGTCGACATCCTCGTGATCGACGACGGGAGTCCCGACGGCACCGGCAAGATCGCCGATGAGGCTGCTGCCGAAGATCCGAAGCTGCACGTCCTGCACCGCGCCGGGAAGTCCGGACTTGGCACGGCGTACGTGAAGGGTTTCGGCTGGGGTCTGGAGCGCGGCTTCGACGTTCTCGTCGAGATGGACGCCGACGGATCACATCAGCCGGAGGAGCTGCCCAGGCTGCTCGCGCCGCTCATGGCGCAGAAGTCGGGCACGCGCGCCGACGTGGTCCTCGGATCCAGATACGTCGACGGCGGCGTCGTCCGCAACTGGCCGAACCGCCGGCTGCTGCTCTCCCGCGGCGGAAACGCGTACGTGCGGATCGCGCTCGGACTCCCGCTGCGTGACGCGACCGGCGGGTTTCGCGCCTACCGGAGCGCGGTTCTGCGCAGCCTTCCGCTCGAAGAGGTCTCCTCGCAGGGCTACTGCTTTCAGGTCGACCTGGTCTGGCAGGCCTGGCGGGCCGGCTATCGGGTCGTCGAGGTGCCGATCACCTTCGTCGAGCGGGAGATCGGCGAGTCGAAGATGAGCAACGCGATCGTCACCGAGGCGCTCTGGCGAGTGACGTGGTGGGGGCTTCGCACCGGCCCCCGCGGTCGCCGGCAGGGGACGTTGCCTGCGGACTCTGCTGCGCACCAGGTGGCCGGCAAGACCGCCGAGAAGACCCCCCGAGACACCTCTGAGAAGGCTGTCGAGAAGTCGCTGCCGGACGCCCCGGACACGAAAAATCCCCCGCCGTCCCGAGGGACGACGGGGGAAGGTAGTGCCAGGCGGCTCTAGGAGCCGTGAAAGAGGTCAGGCGCTCTTGCGGGCAGCACTCTGCTTCTCGCGAAGCACAGCCAGCCGCTCGGCCAGCACCTCTTCGAGATCTTCTGTGGTGCGTCGCTCCATGAGCATGTCCCAGTGAGTACGCGCCGGCTTGGTCTTCTTCGGCTCAGGACGCTCCCCGTCCACCAGGAGTGCCTCACGGCCGCAGACCTTGCACTCCCAGACAGCCGGAACGTCAGCTTCGGCTGCAAAAGGCATGCTGAAGCGGTGTCCGCTCCCACAGTCGTACGTCACCGACTGGCGAGCCGCCATTTCGGCGCCCCGGTCGGTCTCGTACGACACGGTGCCGAGTCGGCTTCCGCGCAAGACCCGCTCGCCCATCGATGGTCCCTTCGTCGTTCACGCGATGAGAAGACAACGCGTGATCTGCTTCGTACAAGTCAACGCCAGCAACCCTCGAGACGTTCCCGTCCTATGGTCGTCGTAACAAAGGTGTGATATTGAGCCCGTCCACAAGATTTCCATTGCCTTTTGACCAGACTCGCACCCGGATCGCCGTTCCGCTGGGTGCGGCACGCGCGTTGGTCGGAGCAGTTGTGCTGGCCAGGCCAACCTTGCTCGCGCGCACCCTTGGCGTCGACTCGATTACGGCCGAGCGAACTGCCTGGATTGCCCGTTTTTTCGCGGGACGTGATTTTGCCCTAGGTGCCGGTTCTGTCGCTGGAAGTCGCGGATGTCAGGTGGCGGGGTGCGCCAGCGATGTCGGTGACCTGGCGGCGATCCTGCTAGCAGTGCGTTCCCAGCACATCCGGCCCCTTCCCGGCCTGATGGGTGCTCTGATCGCGGGTGGTGCCGCGGTAAGCGGGGGAGCGGCCCTGATGGTCACAAGGGGATGACAACCGCGCGCCATTGAGCGAACTCCCAGCAAGCGGTGGGTAACGTTTCGCATGTGGCAACGACCGAAACCGGTAGCCACCCGACCCAGGATGACCTTTCAGCCCCTGCAACATCGTCGATGCAGCCGCTGATCGTGACCGAGCCGGCGGGGGAGCAGCCGAAAGTCGCCGAGTCCCAGGTCACCGGGCTCGTCGCTCAGGCGCAGCTGGCCGGGGGCGGCAAGCCGGTCCGCAAGATCCACTGGTGGTTCGAGATCATGCTCGGCGCCCTCGGGTACTACCTCTATGCCGAGGCTCGCGAACTGCATGGCCTGCATCCCAAGGCGCAGCGGGCGCTGGCGACCAGCAACGGCAAGGACCTCTTCAACTTCGAAAAATGGCTGCACATCGACTGGGAGAAGGGCCTCCAGCACAACCTGCTCCCCTACAAGGGCTTCCTGCAGGTCGTCGGCGGTTTCTACGGCGGCGCCCATTTCGTCGTGACGATCGGCGTGCTGCTGTGGATGCTCTTCAAGCGGCCACAGTTCTACCGCTTCTGGCGCACCATGCTCTTCGTCCTGACCATGGTCGCGGTGGGGATCTTCGCGCTGTACCCCGCCGAGCCGCCGCGCACGTTGAAGGACGCGTCAGGTCACACGATCACCGTCGACACCCTGTCGAAGATCGGTGGCCTGTGGAACTACAACCACGGCGTCGTCGAGCACATCTCTGATCCGTTCGCGCCGATGCCGAGCCTGCATCTCGGTTGGGCCACCTGGGTCGCGCTCGCGCTCTTCTTCACCCTGCCTGCCAGGTCCTGGCGCCGGCGGCTCGCGATCGGTCTCTATCCGCTGGCTGTCTACTTCACTGTCATCGTGACCGGAACCCACTTCGTCATCGACGGCGTTGCCGGCATGGCCCTGACCTCCGTGGTTGTCTTTGTGAGCGCCCATTTCGTGCTGTGGTACCGAAGGCGGCGATTGCTCCGATCGGGTGGCCCGGCCCCCGCGGGGTTGACCCTGGAGGCCCAAGCCCCGAAGGACTAAGGGCAGGCGCCTGACGAAAGGCCCCGCCATACGCTGGTGTGCCGCACCGCTGCGTGTGTGTCGCACAGGGGACCGGGGGCGGAGTGCGAACTCGAATCCGGGCAGTTGCCGGGGGACTTTTGACCGCCTTGCTGGCAGCGGTGCTGCTGCTCGTCGCGCTCCCGGTCGCCGGTGCAGATGCCGCCTCGATCGTCCTGCGCCAGGGTGCCCGCGGCTCCGCGGTGGTGGTCCTGCAGCACGATCTGCGCATCCCCGCCGACGGCGCCTTTGGACCCCAGACCCGCCGGGCGGTCATCACCTTCCAGCGTCGCCACCATCTGACCGCCGACGGCGTCGTCGGGGCGCGCACCTGGGCGGCACTCGGCGGCGCTCCAGGCGTCAGTACGCCGATCCGATCGGTGGGCGCGGGGCGTCCGGCACCTCCCGCGTACACGGTCGTGTCCTCGGTGCAGACGCAGGCCGTATTCCTGGCGGCGGCGCAGCGCGGCAAGCCCTACCGCTGGGCAGCCGCGGGTCCCAACTCGTTCGACTGCTCCGGGCTCGTGCAGTACGTGTACAAGCGGCTCGGCGTCATGCTGCCGCGCACGACCTACACGCAGTACGCGTCAGCCGTGCACATCTCACGCGCGCAGATGCGTCCCGGTGACCTGATCTTCCTAGACAAGCTGGGGCATGTCGGGATCTATGCCGGTTTCGGTTTCATCTGGCATGCGCCCCACACGGGTGATCACGTTCGGCTCTCGCTGATCTGGGACAAGCACTACCTGGTGGCCCGCGTCCGCTAGAGCGCGATCCGGCTCGAACCGCTACTCGGGCTGGTGGCTGACCGCCTCGACGTTGTTGCCGTCCGGGTCGCGGACGAAGGCGCCGTAGTAGCCCGGGTGGTACTCCGGCCACTCCCGCGGCTCGTGCAGCACCTCGGCGCCGAGGCCCGTCGCGGCGGCGAAGAACGCGTCGACAGTCGCGCGGTTCGCGGCGGTGAAGGCCAGATGCGATTCCCGGAATCCCTCGCCGGATTCCTGTTGGCTGATCCAGAAGTCCGGATGGCCGTCGGCGCCGCCGTAGCCAATCGCGACCCCGAAGTCCAGCAGCCGCTTTCCGCCCATCGTGGCGAGCACGGTGTCGTAGAAGTGGGCAGTGGCCGCCATGTCGGTGACCTGCATGCCGGTGTGATCCATCATGGCCAGAGCCTGCCACCTGACCCGCGCCGCGGCGCCGGTATGGCACGCTTTTGCAGATGTCCAGCAGTTCAGCCGAGACCTCGCATCTGCGCGACCTCGCCCTCCTGCGCCGGGTTCGCGACCGGATGGACCGCGAGTACGCCCAGCCGCTGGACGTCGAGGCGCTGGCCCGCGGGGTGCACATGTCGGCGGGCCACCTCAGCCGCGAGTTCCGGCGGGCGTACGGCGAATCCCCCTACGGCTACCTGATGACGCGTCGCATCGAGCGCGCGATGGCCCTGCTGCGGCGCGGCGACCTCAGCGTCACCGATGTGTGTTTCGCCGTCGGCTGCTCGTCCCTCGGTACTTTCAGCACGCGCTTCACCGAACTCGTCGGGGTGCCGCCGAGCGTCTACCGGCGTGAGGCGCAGAACCCGGGCCGCGCTATCGACGGGATTCCCTCGTGCGCGGCCAAGCAGGTGACCAGACCGATCAGGAATCAAGAAGCATCGGGTCGCCCGGCGCACCTAGCCTGAGCGCCATGGGAACTACCTCAGATCTTGCTATCGCTGCGTCCTTCCTGCCGCAGAATGACCCAGCGGCGACAATCGCCTTCTATCGCGACACCTTGGGCTTCGAGGTGCGCAACGACGTCGGCTACAACGGCATGCACTGGATCACCGTCGGTCCGGCCGGCCAGCCGGGCGTGTCGATCGTGCTTTACCCGCCGGGCGCCGATCCCGGGATCACCGAGGACGAGAAGCGCGTCATCCAGGAGATGATGGCCAAGGGCACCTACGGGATTCTGACGATGGCCACCGCCGACCTCGACGGCGAGTTCGAAAGGTTGCAAGCCGGTGGCGCGGAGATCGTACAGGAGCCGACCGACCAGCCGTACGGGATTCGCGACTGCGCCGTCCGCGATCCCTCGGGGAATCTGATCCGGATCAACCAGACGAGCTGAGCACCTGACGATGAAGTCCCCAGCGGTCCGGGCCGCCGACAGCCACGACCTGATCCGGGTGCACGGCGCTCGCGTCAACAATCTCAAGGACGTCAGCGTCGAGCTCCCCAAGCGCAGGCTCACGGTGTTCACCGGGGTCTCCGGATCGGGCAAGAGCTCGCTGGTGTTCGGGACGATCGCCGCCGAATCGCAGCGCCTGATCAACGAGACCTATAGCGCATTCGTCCAGGGCTTCATGCCGACGTTGGCTCGCCCTGAGGTCGACGTGCTCGACGGGCTGACGACGGCGATCATCGTCGACCAAGAGCGGATGGGCACCGATCCGCGCTCCACCGTCGGCACGGCGACGGATGCCAACGCCATGCTGCGGATCCTCTTCAGCCGGCTCGGCAAGCCGCATATCGGCTCGCCGCAGGCCTACTCGTTCAACGTCGCCTCCATCTCCGGAGGGGGCGCCGTCACCTTCGAGCGCGCCGGCCGCACCGTGAAGGAGCGCCGTACTTTCAGCGTTCTCGGCGGCATGTGCTCGCGGTGCGAGGGGCGCGGCGCGGTGAATGACATCGACCTCGCCCAGCTCTATGACGAGAGCCTGTCGCTGGTCGATGGCGCGCTGAAGATTCCGGGATACAGCATGGACGGCTGGTCCGGCCGGATCTTCGGTGGCTGCGGGTTTTTCGACGCTGCGAAGCCCATCAAGCAGTTCACCAAGCGTGAGCTCAACGATCTGCTCTACAAGGAGCCGACGAAGATCAAGGTCGACGGCATCAACCTCACCTACGAGGGGCTGATCCCGCGCATCCAGAAGTCGATGCTCTCCAAGGACGTCGACGCGCTGCAGCCGCATATCCGCGCGTTCGTCGAGCGGGCGGTCACGTTCACCACCTGTCCCGAGTGCGCGGGCACCCGGCTCAGCACCGAGGCGCGTTCGTCGAAGATCAAGGGCATCAACATCGCCGACGCGTGTGCCATGCAGATCAGCGATCTGGCCGTGTGGGTGCGCAAGCTCGAGGAGTCGTCGGTCGCGCCGCTGCTCGAGGCGCTGCGGCACACGCTCGACTCGTTCGTGGAAATCGGGCTGGGATACCTGTCGCTGGAGCGGACGTCGGGCACGCTGTCCGGGGGAGAGGCCCAGCGCACCAAGATGATCCGCCATCTCGGCTCGTCCTTGACGGACGTGACCTACGTCTTCGACGAGCCGACGATCGGCCTGCACCCGCACGACATCCAGCGCATGAACGAACTTCTGCTGCAATTGCGGGACAAGGGCAACACCGTGCTGGTCGTCGAGCACAAGCCCGAGACGATCGCGATCGGCGACCACGTCGTCGACCTCGGGCCGAAGGCGGGGACCGACGGCGGCCAGGTGATGTTCGAGGGCACCGTCCAGGGTCTGCGCAAGAGCGGCACCATCACCGGCCGCCACCTCGATGACCGCGCGTCGCTGAAGGACGAGGTGCGCAAATCCGCGGAGACGCTGGAAGTTCGCGGCGCCGACATGCACAACCTGCGGGACGTCGATGTCGACATCCCGCTCGGAGTGCTCACGGTCATCACCGGCGTTGCGGGGTCGGGCAAGAGTTCGCTGATCTGCGGCTCGGTCTCCGATCGCGACGGTGTGGTGACGGTCGATCAGGGTGCCATCCGCGGCTCGCGGCGCAGCAATCCGGCGACGTACACCGGCCTGCTCGAGCCGATCCGTAAGGCCTTCGCGAAAGCGAACGGTGTCAAGCCGGCGCTGTTCAGTGCCAACTCCGAAGGCGCCTGCCCGAACTGCAACGGCAACGGCGTCATCTACACCGATCTGGCGATGATGGCGGGGGTTGCGGTGCCTTGCGAGGTGTGCGACGGCAAGCGGTTCGACGCGTCGGTACTCGAATATCGCTTTGGTGGCAGGGACATCAGCGAGGTACTGGCTATGTCGGTCGCCGAGGCCGAGGCGTTCTTCGGCGACGGCGCGAGCGCGTTACCGGCGGCGCACAAGATCCTCGGACGGTTGGCTGACGTCGGCCTCGGTTACCTCACGCTCGGCCAGCCGCTGACCACGCTGTCGGGCGGTGAGCGACAGCGCATCAAACTCGCGACGCACCTGGGGGAGAAGGGTGGAATCTTCATCCTCGACGAGCCGACAGCAGGCTTGCACCTGGCTGACGTCGAGCAGCTGCTCGGCCTGCTGGATCGGCTGGTCGATTCCGGCAAGTCGGTCATCGTGGTCGAGCATCACCAGGCGGTCATGGCTCACGCTGACTGGATCATCGATCTGGGTCCCGGAGCGGGACACGACGGTGGGCGGATCGTCTTCGAAGGCACGCCCGCGGAGCTCGTCGGGTCGCGCAGCACGTTGACGGGGGAGCACCTCGCGCGGTACATCAGCAGCTGACGAGTCCGAGCGCCTCACGTAGCCGTTCGAAGTCGGCGGGGGACGCTTCAAGGAGCGGCAGTCGGACGGCCGGATGCGGAATGATGCCGAGTTCGGCCAGGGCGGCTTTGGCCATGATGGCGCCCTGCGAAGAATTCATGATCACGTCGGTAAGGGGGAGTAGCGAGTTTTGAATTTCCCTTGCTGCATCGAGGTTTTCGTCGCGGACCGCAGCTATCAACGAGGTGATGCGATCGGCCGCCACATTGGCCACGACGCTGACCACACCGACCGCACCGCACGCGAGGTAGGGCAGGTTGAGTTCGTCGCTGCCGCAGTAGTACACGAGTGACGTCGTGGCCATGACGGACATAGCTTCGAAAAGGTCTCCCTTGGCATCCTTGACCGCCCGGATGCGGGGATGGGTCGCGAGTTCCATCAGTGTAGTTTTCGCGAGCGCAAGGCCGGTGCGAGCCGGAACGTCGTAGAGCATGAGGGGGAGTTCGGTGGCGTCAGCGACCTGGAGGAAGTGGGCGATCACCCCGGCCTGCGTCGGCCTGGAGTAGTACGGGCAGACGAGCAACAAAGCGTCAGCGCCGGCGTCCCGGGCGTCACGCGCACGTTGCATGCTGGCGGCCGTGTCGTAGGTGCCGACGCCGGCGATCACCTTTGCCCGGCCGCGCGTCTGGGCCGCAACGGTGCGGACGAGGTGGGCCGCCTCTTCCAGTGTCAGGGTTGGCGACTCCCCGGTCGTTCCCCCGACTGCGATGCCTTCGCAGCCCGTCGTCAGCAGATGCTCGACGAGGTTGGCGACTCCGAAATCGCTGACGCAGCCGTCAGTTTCCATCGGTGTGACCATGGCGACGATGTTCGAGCCGAACAACTGCTGGGCAGTGGAATTGCGGTTCATGCCTCCAGGCTGCGCGATGGAGTACCTGCGGTCCAGCGAAGGTTTCTTTCTGATATTGCGTAGCCTGGCTTCATGATTCGGGTGTCGGCATGATAGATGTAGCGGCGCTGCGAGCGCTGGAGTCGGTGGCGACGCTCGGCACGCTCGCGCGGGCCGCCGATGACCTCGGGTACACGGCATCGGCGGTATCGCAGCAGATCAAGCGGTTGGAACGGCAGGTCGGAGTCCCGGTGCTGGCGGCTGCCGGGCGCGGGGTCGTGCTGACTCCTGCGGGCAAGGCTTTGGTCGAGTCGACGCCCGAAGTGTTCCAGGCCCTCGAGCGTTGCGCCGAAGCGGGCCGATCGGTGGCTCACGGCGGGCCTCGGGGCGAGCTTCGGCTCGCGGCATTCTCTACAGGAATCCGCGGACTGCTCGCGCCGGCGATGCGGGGACTGTCGGCGCGTTATCCGGGGCTACGGGTCCACATCGCCGAGCAGGATCCGCAGGAGGCGCTGCACAGCGTCGAGACGGGTACGGCGGACCTCGCTCTGGTGCACGACGCTGACGGGCTCCCGGTTCCCTTGCCGCCAGCGATGACCCAGCGACTCGTGCACACCGACGTAGGCGATGTCGTCATGGGCCGCAGCCATCCGCTGGCGCGGCTCGACCGGCCGCTGAACAGAAGCGATCTGGCGGGCTGCTCGTGGGTGACGAGTCCACCGGGCACCGTCTGCCAGCTCTGGTTCCGGCGGCTGTTCGCTGATGCGCCGCAAGAGCCCGACGTGCGTCACCGGGTGGACGATTTCTCCACCCAGCTGTCGTTGGTCGCGTCCGATGGCGTCATCGCGCTGATTCCCAGGCTGGCGCGTCCGGCGCTCGGGAAACGTTTGATCTCGCGGCCGCTGCGACGCCAGCCCCGACGCGACGTACACGCGGCATGGCGACGTAGTGCTGACGCGAGCCCGGCCATCCAAGCAGTGGTAGTGCAGCTCCTCTCGGCCACGACCAGCTGATATGCCCTTACGCCGATAATCGACATTATGTAAAGCCAACTGGGAAGGGGCATCCCCTAGCCAGGCCACCACGCCAGAGCCAGCGGCTGCCGAACCCAGCCACCGCCCCACGATGGCAATTGCGCCCGTACGACGCTCGAGCACCTAGCAATGGTTGATCAACGAGAGTTTCGGCAGCCATTGCTAGGTGCTCGGCGACAATTCGGACACCCGCGCCGCGATTCGGATCGGCGTTGCAACGATCGCCGTGGGCCGCAGGTCAGGGTCGCGTCGAGGTCGTCGAACTCCTGGCTGCGATGGGATTCGAGCGTCCCGAAATGGCGGTGTTGTTCGATGAGGGATAACTGATGGACGACCCCGTGAGGAGCAGAGCATGGGTTACATCGACGTTGCCGGGACGCAGGTCTGGCATGAGGTGGCCGGCGATGGCGATCCGCTGGTGCTCCTGCACGGCGGATTTGCCTCGGCGTCGTCGTTCTACGGGCAGACGCCGGTGCTCGCGGCCGCCGGTTACCGGGTGTACGTGCCCGAGCGCCGTGCCCACGGGCACACCCGCGACGTCGAGGGCCCGATCACGTACTCGCTGATGGCTGACGATACGATCGCCTACCTCGAGACGGCGGTGCAGGCGCCCGCCCATCTCGTCGGCTGGAGTGACGGGGCCGTCGTCGCGCTGCTGGTGGCGCTGCGCCGGCCCGAGCTGGTCCGTCGCATGGTCTTGATCGGCCAGTACTACAACTCCAGTGGCAAGATCGAGAACCCGCTGACCGATGAGCTGCTCAAGCTCGATACGGAGGTGACGGGCTTCCTCCGCCAGATGTACGCGGCCGAATCCCCCGATGGCGCTGATCATTTCCCGGTCGTGCACGCGAAAATGGTCCAGATGTTCCTGACCGAGCCCGAGCTCGATCTGGAGAGCCTGCGCGGCGTCGAAACCCCGACGCTCGTGCTGCAGGGTGACCGCGACGAGGTGACAGTCGAGCACAGCCAGGCGGTCGCCGACACCCTGGCGAAAGGCCGACTCGCGGTCCTTCCCGGCACCCACATGCTGCCGCTGGAAAGTCCTGATGTCCTCAACGCGTTGCTCGTCTCCTACTTGCGTGGCGATCCCCCGGAGTCGGGCTTCTGATCAGCCGAAGGCAGTGCGGAATCGTTCCCCCAGATCCGTGAGCCGTTCCACCGGCTCGTTGGCGAAGACCAGCCGCAAGTAGCGCTCCCCGCTCGGACCCCAGCCGTCCATCGGTGTGGCGGCGACCTGCGCCCGGTTGAAGAGCTGCGCGGAGGCCTCCCCCGGCGTGAGACCCATGGCCATGGTGTCGATCAGCAGCGACCACCCGCCGTCCGGGCGGATGCACGGATAGGCCTGCAATTGCTGAAGAATCAGCTCGCAACGCTGCTGCCAGACTGCCGTGGCGGCGGCGACGTCAGCGGCCGCGTCGGTTGCCGACAATGCGGCGGCGACGGCCTGCTGGGCGATGCCCACCTGGCACACCACGTTGGTCATGCCGACCAGCCCGACGTCGGCCATGATGGCCGGCGGGCCCACGACCCAGCCGACCCGCCAGCCGATCATGCGCAGTTCCTTGGAGGCCGAACCGACCGTGATGGTGCGGTCGCGTAGCCCCGGCTCCGAAGCAGGATGGGCCGGTGGGATTCCGTCGAAGCGGATGCGTTCCATCGCGGCGTCGTAGATGACCCACGCGTCGTGCCGCTGCACGGGTTCGGCGAGCGCCGCGAAGTGGGTGGCGTCGAGCAACGCGCCGGTGGGCATTGCCGGTCCCATGAGGAGCACTGCCGCCGTCTGCGGGCCGACGGCATCGGCAAGCTCCTGCGGGTCCGTGGCCCATCCATCGGCAGTCGCCTTGGCGGCGACGTGGCGCGGCACTCCCCCGGCGAGCCGGATCCGGTTGAGCAGCCCGGCGTAGATCGGATCGGCAATCACGACCTCCTGGCCCGGCTCGACCGTCGCCAGTAGCACGTTCAGGATGCCGTTCAGCCCACCAGCCGTGCTCACGCAACTGGCGCGCGGATGGTAGGTGACGCCGGCGATGGCGCTGACGTGCGCGGCGGCCGCTTCCCGGAGGCCGAGACGGCCCTGAAACGGGAGGTAGCTGTTGGCGCTGTCATCGTCGACCGCCAGCCGGGTCGCCTCGATGGCGACCGCAGGAGGGCGGAGATCGGTGTCGAGATTCTCCAGCCGAAGGAAGCGGGAATCTCCCGTCGCGTCAGCGGCATCGCCGACCCTGTCGACCCCGATTCCGGGAATGTCTCGCAGCCGGGTAACCGACATCTCCGCCCTCCCTGGTCCGATCGGTGCTCAGGCAGCAGCATCGCTGGTCGCGTAGTCGAGCACGGCCTCGGGCTCGGCAAGCGCGACCGGTGGGTTCGGCCGGCGGCGCACCAGGACCACGATGACCGTGAACGCGACCGCCAGGAACACCGATGAGCCGGTGAGCGCGCTGCCGACGGCGTGGGCGAGGCCGTGCTGCGCCGAGGTCTGTGCCGTCACATCCGCCAGCGGGTGGCGGGCCGAGGAGCGGCTTGCTGCCCCGAAGATGGTCACCATCACGGCGAGCCCGACCGAGGCACCGATCTGCTGGGCCACGTTCACCAGTCCCGATGCCGCGCCGGCGTCCCGCTCGCTGACGCCGTCGATGGAGGCCGCCGTCAGCGGGATGAGCGCCACCCCGATACCGCTGCCGAGCAGCATCATCGGCAGGGCGATCTGCGGGAAGTACTGGGTGTGCGCATCGAGCCGGCTGAGCCAGGTCATGCCGGTGACGGCAAGCCCCACTCCCCCGGCCATCAGTTGAATGTTGCTGAGCCGAATGCTGAGCTTCGGTACCACCTGGACCATGGTGAACATCAGGACGGTCATGGGCAGGAAGGCGACCCCGGCCTTCAGTGGCGAGTAGTCCCGAACCCCCTGCAAATACTGGGAAATGAAGAAGAAGAACGAGAACATTCCGCCCAGGATCAGCAGCCGGGCGAGGTAGGAGCCGGCGCGCGAACGGTCGGCGAACAGCCGCAAAGGGGTGATCGGCTGTTCGGCGCGCATCTCGGTCATCAGGAAGGCACCGAGCAGAGCGGCACCGGCGACGAAGGATGCGATGGTGCCGCGGTCAGCCCAACCGTCGGAAGCGGCCCGTACGAACGCGTAGACGATCGCTGTCATGCCGAGGGTGGACGTGATCGCGCCGGTGAGATCGAACCGGCCGGGGCGCGGCTCGGTCTCGGGCAGGTAGCGCGGCGCGAGGGCGACCAGTGCGATACCGACGGGGACGTTGATGAAGAAGCCCCAGCGCCACGAGAGCAGGTTGGTGAGCAGCCCGCCGAGCACTAGTCCGACGCTGCTGCCGGCACCGGAAACGGAGCTGTAGAAGCCGACCGCGCGGGCCCGCTCCCGGCCGCTGGTGAACGTCATCATGAGCAGGGCAAGAGTGGACGGTGCCGCGATGGCGGCGGCCGTTCCCTGCACCGCGCGGGAGATGAGCAGCCAGCTCGCGGACTGGGCCAGCCCGCCCATGAGCGACGCGAGGGTGAACACGGCGATGCCGGCGACGAAGACGCGCCTGCGACCCAAGATGTCGCCGGCCCGGGCGCCGAGCAGGAGCAGCCCCCCGAAGCTGAGCGTGTAAGCGTTCTGCACCCAGCTCAGCCCGGTGGCCGAGAAGTGCAGGGCATGGTGGATGTTCGGCAGTGCCGTGATGACCACCGACGCGTCGAGAATGATCATCAGCTGGCAGGTCAGGATCAGGATCAAGACGACAAGCGGCGAACCGGGCGTGTGGGGCGCCCTGCTGACGCGGCGTGACGTGCGATTCTTTGAAGGCAGTAAGGACAAGCGTGAGGACATGGGGTAAGGAACCCTTCGCACGGAGCGTTGGAAGTACTAAAGTGGAGGCCTCCCTCCGTAACTATACGGAGGGGTACCTCCGGTAGCAAGCGAAATGAGGTCCGGGTTCGATGACGAGCGCGGGGACGGTTCCCGAGGTTCTTGCTCGGCGGCCGAAGCGAGCCGATGCGCAGCGCAATTACCAGCTGCTGCTCGAGGCCGCCCGCGAGGGCTTCGGCGAGGGTGGCGTTTCGACGTCGCTGGAGGACATCGCGCGCCGGGCCGGCGTCGGTATCGGCACGCTCTACCGCCACTTCCCCACCCGCCAGGACCTGTTCGAAGCGGTGTACGTCAACGAAGTCGTGACGCTTTGCGAGTCCGCCGAGGGGCTGACCGCGCTGTCTGCCTGGGATGCCCTGGTGACCTGGCTGCGCCGGGTGGTGAGGTACGCCGCGACGAAGCGGGCCATCGCTGAGGAGCTGACCGCGTCGGGCGGCGGGCCCTCGCCGCTGTTCCTCACCTGCCGGCAGGAGATCAACAAGACCGGCGAGCCCATGCTGAAGCGGGCCCAAGATGCCGGTGTCGCTCGCGCCGACGCGACGTTCGACGACGTCCTGCGCATGATCAGCGGCATGACGATGGTGACGTTCGTCGAGCCGGGCCAGCTGGAGCGGGTGCTGGAGATGATCTTCGACGGCCTGCGGCGTCAACCGACGGCAAACTGATGCCGATCGCTCTTCCGTCGCCCACCGAGGAATTGCTGACGGCGCCCGGAGCCGATGAGGTTGCGATGCTGGCGCGCGGGATGACGAGCGCGATCGCTCCGGCGGGCGGGCTGACGAGCCTGCAGCAGCTGCTCATGACGGCGCTGGTGCGGGCGATGACCGGCTTCGCGGTCGAGACGCGTGATTTGCCGCCGGTCGGTGCCGCTGACTTTGCCCGCTCCCTCGCGACGCGCAATCTCGCGTTCCGCACCCGCATCGTGCAGAACATGATCCTCGGCGAGCTGATCCTCGAGCCGCTTCCGCCGGCAGTGGCCGCGCGGGTGCGTGAGTTTGCCGCTGAACTCTGCGTCGACGACGAGATGATTTCGGTGGCCGAGGCCTACGCGGCTGGCGCGCTGGACGTGGCCGCCGCTGACTTCGCGCGCAACGGCTATCTGGCGGCCGTCGACCCTGATCGGCTCAGGGCCGTGCATGCTGATGCGCTCTCCCAAGCGTGGGCGGCCGTCACCGAAGACCCGGTGCTCGCCGGCAAGTGGACCGGGCTCGAAGGGCTACCGGTCGGGACGCTCGGCCGCGGCGTCGCCGACTTCTATCGTGACCGAGGCTTCGTGTATCCCGGGCTGCCGGGCTCCGCTCCCCCGCTACTGGCTCAGCACGACTGGGTGCATGTCCTCGCGGGCTACGGCACGACGCTGGAGAACGAGCTCGAGGTCTTCGCGTTCATCGCGCGCGCCAACGATGACCCGCGCGGATTCAGCCTGCTGGCCATGATTGTTTCGCTCTTCGAGACGGGGAATCTCGCGTCAGGCGCTGGGCTTTTCGAGGCCAGCCCAGGGCATCTGCGTGATGCCGGCATGGCTGTGCGGCTGGCTGATGCGATGCGCCGGGGCGCGCTCGTGCGGGGCAGTCAGGACTTCCTCGGCGTCGACTGGTTCGCGCTAGCGGATCGACCGGTGGCGCAGCTACGTGACGATTTCGAGCTCCCCGCCAAGAGCGCTGACGCGGTGGCCGCCGGCTCCCGTGGCTCCTGGGAGGATGGGGGCATCACCCCGTACCAGCTCCACTCCGCCAGGCAGGCAGCCGAGCGCGCCGGGAGTCCGTACGTCGCGTGGGCGCCCGACCCGGCACGCGCCTGAGCCGCTTCGACCGGGAATACCGGCTCGGGGTCCGGCGTTGGTGGAATATCCGTACGGATGTACGGATGTATAGTCCTTCGCGGAGGTAGGTCGATGGACTTCTTTCCCGGGGTTTGGCACGGGCTCGATGAGGCGTTCTTCATGTTCTGGGAGACGCTGTGGGCGCTCGTGCTCGGGTTTGCGCTTTCCGGTGCGGTGCAGGCGTTCGCGTCGCGACGCGAGATGCGGCGGGCGCTCGGCGACCATCGCCCGGCGACGCTGGCCAAGGCGTCCTTTTTCGGGATCGTCAGCTCGTCGTGTTCGTATGCCTCCTCGGCCCTCGCCAAGAGCCTGTTCTCGCGGGGGGCCGACTTCACGTCGTCGATCGTCTTCATGGTCGCCAGCACGAATCTGGTGGTGGAGCTCGGCATCGTGCTGTGGCTGCTGATCGGGTGGCAGTTCGCGCTCGCCGAATTCGTCGGCGGGGCGATCATGATCGCGCTGCTCGGCCTGGTGCTGCCGCGGCTTATTCCTGAGCGCTGGATCGTCGCCGCCCGGGATCGGCTGAATGATGGAACCGAAAACACCAATGAAGGAAGGGAAACCGAGCCGCTGCGGCGCCGGCTGCGCTCGCGTCGCGGATGGTCGGACGCCTCCGGCTACACGATCAGCGATCTGGGCATGCTCAAGCGCGAGTTAGTGATCGGCTTCGTCATCGCCGGTTTCCTGTCGGCGCTGGTGCCCGGAAGCTTCTGGCAGTCGATCTTCCTGACCGGCCATGGCTTCTGGTCGAGCCTGCAGAACGTCGTCCTGGGGCCGTTCCTGGCGATCATCAGCTTCGTCTGCAGCATCGGCAACGTGCCGCTCGCCGCAGCCCTGTGGCATGGCGGGAGCAGCTTCGGCGGGGTCGTCAGCTTCGTCTTCGCCGACTTGATCACGCTGCCGCTGCTGCTCATCTACCGCAAGTACTTCGGCGGTGCGATCACCCTGCGGCTGCTGGGGATTTTGTGGGCGGTGATGAGCGTCGGGGGCCTGGCGGTCGAGTACCTGTTCAAGGCCGTCGCCATCCCCGAGCCGCCGCGTCCCGAGGTGGTCGCCCGGACCGGTTTCGAGTGGAACTACACCACCGTGCTGAACCTGATCGCGCTCGTCGCCTTCGCCGTCATCTACTGGCTGTATCGCACGCGCGACACGGCCGATGGGTCGAGCCCGTACGCCAAAGACCCGAACTGCGGGATGCAGGTGGAGAAGGCGAACGCGGATGCGACCGCGATGCGCGAAGGTGCCCAGTTCTGGTTCTGCTGCGACGGCTGCCGCGACGCTTTCATGGCCCAGCCGCTGGAGCGTCTGACCCACACTCGAGGCAGTCATGTCCATCACTGACCACGACCATCCGATCGACCCGGCACGCGTCGCGCATGCCCAGAACCGGCTGCCATCGCTGGAGGATGCGAGCCGGCTGACCAGCCTGCTCAGCCTGATGGCCGACCCGGTCCGGATCCGGCTGATCTACGCGCTCGACGTGGTCGAGGAGCTCTGCGTGGGCGATCTCGCGCTGGCGCTCGGGGTGAGCGAGGACGCGGTGTCGTACGCGCTCCGGCTGCTGCGCACCGCAGGCCTCGTCGTCACGCGCAAGGAAGGGCGGGTGGTCTACAACCGGCTGGCCGACGACTTTCCCGCTCCGCTGCGCGACCACTGCCTGCGCCAGCTCGTCGCGCTCACCCGCAGCGCCCCTGACGACTGATCTTGGTCTAGTGGGCGCCGACCTCGTGACGGCCGTGGCTGCGCGGCTCGAATTGGAACGTCGAGTGCTCGACGTCGAAATGGCCGACGAGGCATTCCTGGAGCTCGTCGAGCAACTGCGGCGCGTGGCCGTCGTTGAAGCAGCCGTCGTCAAGAACCACGTGTGCCGACAGCGCCGGGAGGTCTGAGGTGACGGTCCAGACGTGGAGGTCGTGGACGTCGAGGACGTGCTCGGTGGCGAGCAGGTGGGTGCGGATGTCATCGAGGTCGAGATGGCCGGGGGCGGCTTCCAGCAGGATCCGTCCTGAGTCGCGCAGGAGACCGAAGGCCGCGTGCAGCATGAGCCCGACGACGAGCAGCGAGGCGATGGGGTCGGCGCGGTCCCAGCCGGTCGACAAGATGATGATCGCGGCCGCGATGGTGCCGATAAAGCCGTAGAGGTCGGTCACGATGTGCTTGTAGGCGCCTTCGACGTTCAGGCTCGAACGATTGGCTTTTGCCAGCGCCATGGTGGCTGCCACGTTGACGATGACGCCGACGATGGCCACTGCCAGGACGGCGCCTCCTGTCACGCTGTGCGGGTGGATCAGGCGCCGGACCGCCTCGAACGCCACGAGCGCGGCGACGACCATCAGCGTGATGCCATTGCCTGCCGCCGAAAGGATCTCGGCGCGCTTCCAGCCCCACGTCCACGAACCGGTCGCGGGCCTGGCGGCCAGCCGGATCGCCCAGAGCGAGGCGCCCAAGGCGCCGATGTCGGACAGCATGTGGCCGGCGTCGGACAGCAGCGCCAGGGAATTGGCGAGGAATGCGACCGTCACCTCGATGACGAGAAATGTCGCGAGCAGGACGAGCGCGATCCGCAGGTAGCGACTGTCGGCATCCGCAGAGACGCCATGGCTGTGACTGCCGCCCTCGGCGCCGTGCGCGTGATGTTCGTCGCTCACGGCTTCACGGTAGACGAGCGGGCTCCGGATGATCAGCAGCGTTACCGAACGTTCAGCGCGCTCAGCCGAAGATGCTTGCCCATTCGGAGGGAAGCAGGCCATCGCGGATCGCGCCGACGACCGCATCGTGGGCGGCTCCTCCGGCCTCCAGGATGGCCATGACGGCGACCTGGGCGCCGGTCGAGGGTCGCGGATAGGAGCCGGGACGCTGGCCGCGTCTCATCTCCGACCGTGCCGTCGCCGACGGGAGATCCAGCACGACCTCGACCTCGCCCGCGGTGACGGTGGTGACGATTTCGCCGCTGGCGCCGGCGCCCGCCGAGAAAATGGCATCGGTGACGACGACGGCATGGCTGCCACCGGGCAGATCGAGGTCGTCGGTCTTGCGCCACTTGCGTCCGGCAGCCGTCCAGCCGAGCGGCTCCGCGAGCTTGACGGCCGTTTCGGCGGGCAGCCCGAACGCACGCGGGGCGTCGTAGCGCCTCCCGAGATCGCGCCACACGCTCAGGAGATCGACGCCTTCCCAGGCGTCGAGGATCCAGCCATCGGCGTCAACGAGGTCGAGCGTGCCCTCCCCCACCCACGGGGCCGGCCGGGCGTCGGCAAGCGCGGACCAGCTGCCGAACTCGGGCCAGCTGACGGTCTCGGACTCACCGTCCGGCGCATGGGCCAGGAACTCCTCGGTCCAGACGACCGCGCCCGCCGTTCGCCGTGAGACACGCAGCTGCTTCGCTGATGACCGCCGTGCCCAGCACTGGTGGTCGCCTACGCTCCAGAGCGCCTCGGCGAGGGCGAGATCAGCGCCTGCGTACGAGAGCTGCATCGGTGGTTCGGCGGTGCGCAGCGTGAGCCTCGAGTTCCGCTTGTCGAGGACGAGGCCCGCGACGGGATCGGCCGGGTCGCCGGCGATGACCGCGATGCGTTCCCCCGCTTCGTAGCCAGTCTGGGCCTCGTCGTCGGTCAGCAGCGGCGGCGCCCATCCCGGGAAGGGCATGCCGTCGTCCTGCGCATAGGCAAGATCGCGCGAGGTGAATGCCTCGAAGGGGCCGCCTGTCACCGACGGCACCGGGGGCTTTGCCACCGGCCGACGGTAACGCCTGTCACCCTGGAGAGCATGGAGGACCTACGCATCGGGACCGCGTCGTGGACCGACAAGACCTTGCTCGAATCCGGGTGGTACCCGCCCGATGTGACGACGCCCCAGGACCGGCTGGCCTACTACGCCGAACATTTTCACGTGGTCGAGGTCGACGCGACGTACTACTCGCTGCCCAGCGAACGCAACAGCGCGCTGTGGGCCGATCGCACGCCGGAGAAATTCACCTTCGACATCAAGGCTTTTTCGCTCCTGACGCAGCATCCGACGAAGACGACTGCGCTGCCGAAGGCGCTCCGACCCGACGACGCGAAGGCTCGCGTCTACCTCAAGGATCTGCCCGCCAAGACGGTCGACGACGTGTGGGAGCGCTTCCTCGGGGCGTTGCAGCCGCTGCACGATGCGGGCAAGCTCGGTGCGATCCTTTTGCAGTTCCCGCAATGGTTTCCAGGCGGCAAGAACAACCGGCAGTACATCCTCGACTGCGCCGAGCGCTGCAAGCCCTATCGGGTGAGCGTCGAGTTCCGCAACCACACCTGGATGGACCCGGACCGTCAGGAGCAGACGCTCGATTTCCTTCGTGGTTACGGGATTTCCTACGTCTGCGTCGACATGCCACAGGGCTTCACGTCGTCGATCCCGCCGGTCGTCGCAGCGACGGCCGACCTCGCGGTCGTGCGTTTCCACGGGCACAACAACGAGGGCTGGAACAGCGGCAACATCTACCAGCGCTTCGGCTACCAGTACTCCGAGAAGGAGCTCAAGGAATGGGCTCCAAAGATCCGTGATCTGTCGAACCAGGCGCCGGAGACGCATGTCCTCATGAACAACTGCTACCGCGACTACGCACAGGTGAACGCGGCGCAACTAGCTGCGCTGATCTGACGCTTGCGATCTCCAGTCCCACTCTCGAGATGGCACAGCGCTGGAAGTCGCGATAACTGCCGGCGCCATTCGGCGCGGGGCAAGGCTAGCCGCGCAGGCTCATCGTGTCGCGGGCGAGCGTGACCACATCAGGCAATGACGTTCCCGACGGGACACTGAGTGGGTGCCAATCGAGCGCCGGATCTTGGGCCACATCGGCACCGGCAAGCCGGAGAAAGTCATCCCAGCTTGCCCAAGGGAACGCGAAGTTTGTGGCGTACATGGGCACCGCCTCTCCGATGAGTCCCAACTTCTTGGCTTTCGGTTGAAAGAGCCAGGAAGCGCAGCCGGGGCTGACCAACAGGCGATCGTGGACCAGTTCTGGTCGGCATACCCATAGGCCGCGAGCGCCGCCGCCGGTGCAGGCCAGCAGGACGTAGTCCCCGGTTAGTTCGTGGTGGACCAGCGCTGCCGCGGCCGGACCGTCGACGACCGCCCGCTGGTAAAGGGGTGTGAAGCATCGTTCCCTCAAGTACGTGCGGCCTGCGTCCTGTTCGGACGAGGCGGAACCGAAAGTCTCGATCGGTAGGCCGCCGATGTCTTGATCCCAGACTGCGAGCGACCATGCCTTGTCGTAGCCGAGGACGAGCTGCATCAGCTCCTCATGGCAGCGACGAAAACCGCCGCGATAGCCGACGCTGGTGACTTCGCGGAGCCCGCGCAGCGAGCTCTTTAGCGTCTTGCGTTTCAGGCCGTACTTCGCCCAATCAGGCTTGTAGGGGGTCGGGCCGAGCATGAAGTTCCGACGCTGCTTTTCGCTCTCGATCCCCTCGCGCCAGAGTCCTGTGACGGTCGCCGCGTCGACGCTGACGAGTCCGGCGGCGGTATTGAGTACCTTGTCGAAGGTGCCGCGCACCGACTCGGGCAATCGCTCGGGATCGCCGACCGCTGCCCATTCTTCGCCGGCGCCGACGATCGCCAGCGCGGGTGCTCCCTTCCAGTCCGTGAGCTCTAGGAGAGAACTCAGCGAATTGCACACCGCCGCACCCGAGAGCAGCCACCGCAAGCCGCCGTCCTGGGACTGCAGCCGAACGACATTGAGATGGAAGCCGCGTAGGTAGCTAGCAGCCATCTCTTCGGCGTCAATTCGCGAGGGGCACACGCACGCGGCGCGTAGCTCGATCACGGGTTACCTCCGGGTGTGGCATAGGCCGGTCGTCGACACTCACCTTCAACATCGGCCGGGACGTATGAGGGATTTATGCCATTAGGGCTATTTGGCCTTCGACTGCAATCGACGACCATAGGGCTTCTGGATACGGGGATTGGAGGTCAGGCGCGTGGGGTTCACAGCGGGATTCGCCTACACGGATGGCGAATGGGAACGAGACGAGTTTCCGATGACGTCGACAGGCGACGTGGACCTCGGGCTGATGATCCACGACAGCGATTTGGCTGTGCTGATGTATCTGCCCGTGAAGTCGGGTAGCGGTCGGGCTGTACTCGGCCCGTCGCCCTTTGCCTACTTCGGGATGGATGAGAATCCGATACCGATCGGCGAGGCCGATGAGGCCCTCG
>DATAVO010000094.1:0-32612 GCA_036267695.1 Frankiaceae bacterium | reverse complement strand
CTGGGCGGACCAGGCCGACGCAGACGCGTCGTTCGACGAATCCTGAGTGCGGCCACCGCCATGCCGCTCGCTCGAATGGAGCTGGTTCGCACGGTCGCTGCCCCAGTGGCGACCGTGCGGACCGCCCTCACGAAAACCCTGCGGGAACACCGATTCGAGCTGACCGGCGAGGCGGAGTCGACGACGGTGGCGGTGCATCTGTTCGACCGCTGGCGTGCCCCCGGCGGCAAGGCTTGGGGCAGCAACCGCACCTACGCCGATCTCTTCACCGAGGTCGCCCAGGCGGTGGACGCGTGCCTCGCCTCGCTCGATCCGACCATGCTCGTTTCGCCGCCCGAGTTCCACAGTGGACCGCGCAGGTGATCATCAACGGTCAGCCCGGAGTCGACACGGGGTTGCGAACCGGCCGATCCAGGCGCTCTGACCGCGGTCAGCTGAGCAGCCGGGTCACCTGATCGCGCAGATCCGGTGCGCCGCCGCGATTGTCGATCTCGCGGTGCGGCACCGGAGGGCTGACGTCAGGCTTCATGCGTTCGAGAAACGCCGCGAATTCGGTGCGTTTCCCGCCGTCGCGTGACGAGTCCCGCGCGGCCAGCCGGGTCGCCAGCGTCGCCGCATCGGACCTCACGTAAACCAGTTCGACCGGGCCGCCGCCCAGCTCCGTCTTCCAGCGGTCCCACGCCTGCCGGTCCCGTATCTGCTGCGTGAAGGGGGCGCTGAGCAGGACCGGACAGCCGCCGGCAGTGATCTCCCGGGCCGTCGCCGTCATCCCGGCGTACTCGTAGCGCTTCACGTGCGCGTCGTACCACTCGCCCTCCCGCTCATCGGGGGCGCGCCCTGCCGCGGCCAGCGTCGCCGCGACGAAATCGCCGTAGAGGGTGTCCTTGTCGAGTAGCGCCGGCACCGGGCGGCCGGCGTCGCGGACAACGGCAAGCAGCAGGCCGGCGACGGTCGACTTACCCGATCCGGGAGCACCGGCGACGACCCAGATGGCCGCCGGAATCGCAGGCGGCTGGGCGTTGGTTTCGCCAGAACGGGCGGGAGCGGGCACCATGAAAGGGTGACATCCGGACCTGGGCGCGGGCGACCGCCGGCGCGCGAGCGCCCACCGCGGCTGCGCCCGCTTGCCGCGGTGCTGCTCGAAGACGTGGCCGCGGTCGACGCCGGAACCCCCGACGCGGAGCTGCTGGACCGTCTCGAAGGAGCGCTCGCCCAGCTGCCGTCTGCCGAGCGCGCGGCCGTCATGACGACGTACGGCTACGGCGAGGGCCCGGGAGCCGTCGGCGCCGATCTGGGGCTGGACGAGCAGGAAGCGGAAGCGCTCTCACGCAACGCCTTGCAGCTACTGCGCGCCGCCCTCGCCGATGCCGAGCCCGATCACCGCGAGCGTTACCCGCGCCTCGCGGAGCGCAACAGCCGCAAGAGCACCAAGGCTCCCGACTAGACCTTCCGCTGACTAGGCCTTCTCTTGGCTCGAGTCCGGATCCACCGCAGACTCCACTTGCGTACGGGCGTCGCCCCGGGCAAGGGTCGTCAACGACGCGATGATGCCCGTATCCCGCAGGCCCACCAGCTCCCACGCCCGCGCAATGCCTGCTGCGACCTCGGCGATGAGGAGATAGTCCAGCGTCTCCAGACCATTGCGACTGCCCGGATTCTGAACGATGTCAATACCGGCGTGGACCTCGACGACGGCGATCGCGAGCAGCCCGACGACCAGGATGATCGAGCGCCACTGGGTCCAAAACCGGCGGCCCGAAGAAATCACCAGCCGTGCCGTCGCTGCCCCGAAGACGAAGACCGTGATCCCCGCAACGACCGCCCACCAGCCCAGGCTCACCCCGGGCACCAGGCCTGCCAACGACAGCACCAGGACGTTGGTGAACAGCAGCAGGGCCGTCGCCGCTCGTGAACCGTAGTCGGCCCGCGTCTCGGGGGAAGTTGCTCGCTCAGCGGAGACCGACACAGCGACGAACAGCAGGCCTATCAGCGCGCCGGTCGCCCCGGCGATGGCGAGGAAAAAGTCCTGATATGACTGCTCGGACACGTGGCCACCGTACGGCGGCGCTCACCGGGACCCCCATCGCCGGGCACCGGGTAGTGGATGATCGCGCTCTCGGCAGCAGTCGAACGGAGTGGCGGTCATGGATATTTTCCTCAGCCTGGTCTTGCTCGTCTTTTTCATCGTCTCCGTCGGCAAACTCAGCGGCCGGGTGCTCGGCATCAAACTCGGACGTATCCGCGGGGTGCTAGTCGGCACTATCGGCTGGGCCATCGGACTCGTTGCCGCCGCCGTCACCATCGGCAAGAAGACCCCCGACGGCGGGCGCACCATCAACATCGACACGTTCGCGAACTTCATCTGGATCGGCGGCGTCGTCATCTTCTTCGGCGCCCTGGCGGCGATGCCGGTGGCGATCGCGATGGACCTGGTGTTCCGCAAGCAGCCGAGCAATCGCCGATCGCGTAAGCGCGCCTGGCTGCACCCGATTCGTACGGTCCGCGCCGCGCTCGCGCCCTATGGGCGGGTGCGTGAGGTGATCGGTCACGCGCGCCGGGCCAACCTCCTGCGGCCGCGCTACGCCACCAAAGCCGCGCTAGAATCGGCCGACACCTCGCTACGCTTGCGCACCGTCATCGAGGACTCCGGCGGGATGCTGGTGAAGCTCGGCCAGATCGCGTCGACCCGCAGCGACATCCTTCCCGACGCGCTGATCGCCCAGCTGGCAGGCTTGCGCGCCGACGTGCGGGCGGTGCCCGCGGAGCAGGTCCGCGCGGTGCTGGAGGACGAGTTGGGCGAGCCGGTGGAGAAGGCGTTCGCCTCGTTCGAGTGGACCCCGCTCGCCGCCGCCTCCATCGGGCAGACGCACCGCGCCGTGCTCCTGGACGGGACGCGGGTCGTGGTGAAGGTGCAGCGGCCCGGCATCGGTGACATCGTCGCCCGCGACGCCTCCGTCCTGCGCCTCATCTCGCGCCAGCTCGAGCGCCGGGTGGCCGCCGCCCGCGAGATCGGGATCCGCGCCCTCGCCGAGGAGCTGATCGCGGGGCTGGAGGAGGAGCTCGACTATGAGCTCGAGGCCTCCGCCGGCATGGGACTGCGGGAGCGGCGGGCCTGCGACGTGGGGGTCTCCGTCCCCAAGGTCCACACGGAACTTTCCACGACCCGGGTACTCGTGATGGAGGAGGTCGTCGGCCACTCGATCGGTGATCCGGGCGCGCTCGACGGCATTCCGGTCGAACGGGCCGAGCTGGGTCGCCGGGTCCTGTCGTCGTTCCTCGGGCAGGTACTTCAGGACGGCGTTTTCCATGCCGATCCGCACCCCGGCAACCTGCTGATCGACAAGACCGGAACGATCTGGATGCTCGACTTCGGCTCGGTCGGGCGCCTCGACGGGCGCGCCCGTGAGGGCCTGCGCGGGATCGCGATCGGGGTCGCCGCTGACGAGCCCGGGATGCTCGCCCGCTCGGCGCGGGATCTGGCCGGCGGTGACGCGCTCGTCGATCTGCGCTCGCTGGAAGCCGACATCTCTGCTCAGCTGGGCGCGCTCGACGCCGCCGGGGGCATCGATCCGCGCTTGATCGGCGGGGTCCTTTCGGTCATGCAGAAGCACGACCTACGGCCGCCGTCTTCGATCACGCTGCTGGCGCGCGCGCTCTTCACCCTCGAGGGGACGGTCCGGCTGCTGGCGCCCGAGCTCAACCTCAACGACGCGGCCCAGGAACTTGCCTTGGGCGAGCATCGCGACGCGTTCGGAACGCCCCAGGAACTGCTGCAGAAGGAGGCGCTGCGCCAGCTCCCGTCACTACGCACCCTCCCGGAGCACGCCGAGGCGCTGGCCAACCAGCTGCGCGCCGGCCGGCTCGTCACCCGTAGCGAACGCTATGCCGGGGGTGACCGCCTGGTGGTCGACGAGTGGGTCGATCGCGCGGTCGTTGCCGTCGTCGGCGGGTTCGGTGTCATCGGGTCGGCAGTGCTGCTGGCGGCCGCCTCGGCCACGTCGGACGACAAGGTCCGCACAACCCTGTGGATTCTCGGCTTCACGGGCCTGCTGTGCGGCACCGTGCTGCTCATGCGTAGCGCCGCCCGGGCGCTGCGCCGGCACTTCAGCCGAGTGGAATAGCACCCGACTCAGCGATCCCGCGCACACAGAAGCCCCGAGCACGAATGCTCGGGGCCCTGTGCGCCGACCCGCCAGGTCGCCTCACGGCGTGAGGTGGCTCGAAGCCACTTTTTTGGGTCCGGGGGCCATGGATCGGATCGGCAAGCTCTTGTGGTGTCGGGACAAGGCTACTCAGTCTTGAGCTCCGATGGGCCGTTCGGATGTGGTGAAAGCTGCGTAACGACGGCAATATTCGTACATCGCGATGCCGCTGGCGACCCCGGCGTTGATCGATCGGGTGGAGCCGAATTGCGGGATGTGGAGCACCACGGAGCACCGTTCCCGGGCTGCCTCCGACAGCCCCGGACCCTCCTGCCCGAAGAGCAGCAGGCACCGGCGGGGAAGCGGCCACGCCGGCAGCGGTTCGCTCCCGGGCAGGAGGTCGATGCCTATCAGCGGCATTTCGGCGGCCTGCGCCCAGACCGCGAGTTCGTCCACCGTTTCGTGATGCAGGACGTGCTGGTAGCGGTCCGTGACCATGGCGCCCCGGCGATTCCACCGCCGCAGCCCAACGATGTGCACGGCCTCGGCCAGGAACGCGTTGGCGTTGCGCACCACGGTCCCGATGTTGAGGTCGTGCTGCCAGTTCTCGACCGCGACGTGAAAGGGCATCCGCCGGCTGTCGAGATCGGCGACGATCGCCTCCATCGTCCAATAGCGGTAGCGGTCGACGACATTGCGCCGATCGCCGCCGGCCAGCAGTTCGGGATCCAGCCGCGGATCATCGGGCCAGGGCTGCGGATGCGGCCCGACCCCCACCTGCTCGCCGAGGCCCTCGCCGAGCGCCCGGTCGAGGGCATGGTCGAGGGCACGGTCGAGCGGCGACATCAAGCGCCGAGCCCCCGGGCGAGCAGGTCGATGAGGCCGAATGCGAAGAGCGCGATGCCGACGACGCCGTTGGCGGTGAAGAACGCCCGGTTCACCTTCGACAGATCGTTCGGCTTGACCAAGCTGTGCTCGTAGCCGAAGGCGACCGCGACGAAAACCACGCCCACCCACCACCACGCCCCGGCATGCACGACCGCGCCGAACGCGGCGAACAGGCCAAGGGTCACGACGTGAGCGGCCGCCGCGGTGCGCAGGGCGATCACCGGCCCGAAGCGAGCGGGGAGCGAGTGGACGCCCTGGGCCCGGTCGGAATCGATGTCTTGCAGCGCGTAGATGAGGTCGAACCCGCCGATCCACAGCCCGACCGCCAGGCCGAGCAGCACCGGCGTCCAGGACCAGTGACCGGTCACGCCGATCCAGGCGCCAATCGGCCCGACGGCCTGCGCCAGCCCCAGCAGCGCGTGGCACAGCCAGGTGAAGCGCTTGCCGTACGGATAGACGACGAACAGGACGAGCGCGATCGGCGCCAATGCGAGGCACAAGAGCGAGAGCAGCCCGGCGGCGGCCAGAAAGATGGCGAGCGCGACCCCGGCCCCGACGGCCGCCGTACGCACCGAGACCGTGCCGGTGACGAGTTCACGCTTGGCAGTGCGGGGGTTACGCGCATCGAGAGTCCGGTCGACGATGCGGTTCACCGCCATGGCGAACGTGCGCGCCGCCACCATGGCGATGGTCACCAGGATGATCGCGCGCCAATGCACCGACTTGTTGACGCTGAAGCCGGCGTACAGCGCCGCCAGGTAGGCGAACGGCAGCGCGAACACCGAGTGCTCGATCATCACTAGCCGCAAGAAGGCGCGCGCCGGATTTTGCCCGGGCACCCCCAAAGGCGGCGCCGGCGGGACGGCGGTGGTCAAAGCCCGTACTCCTTCCAGCGCCGGTCGACGTTCTGCAACACCTCCGGCGACATGACCGCCTCGGGCGGCCAGCCGCGCGTGTAACCCTCCTCGGGCCACTTGCGCGTCGCGTCGATACCGATCTTGCCTCCCCAGAACTGCTGGTAGGAGCCGTGGTCGAGATGATCGACCGGCCCCGAGGTGGCCAGCAGGTCATGGGCGTAGTCGACGTTGCCGAAGGCGCGCCAGGCGACCTCGGTGTAATCGTGCACGTCGCAGTCGGAGTCGACCACGATGATCAGTTTCGCGAGCGACATCAGCCCGGCACCCCAGATCGCGTTCATCACCTTCTGGGCGTGCTTGGGGAAGCGCTTGTCGATAGAGGCAATCACGCAGTTGTGGAAGCCGCCGGCGACCGGCAGGTCGTAGTCGACGAGCTCGGGCAGGGTCATGCGGATCAGCGGCAGGAAGATCCGCTCGGTCGCCTTGCCGATCCAGGCGTCCTCCTGGGGCGGCCGGCCGACCACGATCGTCTGGAAGATCGGCTTCGACGAGGGCGCCTGCATCGTCATGCACTCGACGGTCAGCGCCGGGAAGGGCTCGACGGGCGTGTAGAAGCCGGTGTGGTCACCGAACGGGCCCTCCGGATGACGCGCGCCGGGCTCGAGCCAGCCTTCGAGAACGACACTCGCGTGAGCCGGCACCTTCAGCGGCACCGTCAGACAATCCACCAGCTCGATCCGGCGGCCAGCCAGGAAACCGGCGAACAGATACTCGTCGATCTCGGCCGGTAACGGTGCGCTCGCGGCGTACGTGACGGCAGGTTCGCAGCCGAACGCGATCGCGACCGGCAGCCGCTCACCGCGCCGCTCGGCGACAGCATGGTGGGCGTTGGAGTCCTTGTGGATCTGCCAATGCAAGCCCACCGTGCGGGAATCGTGCTGCTGCAGCCGGTACATTCCGAGGTTGCGCGCACCGGTCTCGGGGTGCTTGGTATGCGTGAGCCCGAGGTTGAGAAAGATGCCACCGTCGTCAGGCCACGCCTGGATGCCCGGCAGTAGCCCGAGGTCGACCTCGGCGCCGCGCAGGACAACCTCCTGGCAGGAGCCCTCGGCCACTGTCTTCGGCGGCGCCGAGCGCAGCGCGCCGAGCTTGCCGAACGCCTCGCGCAAGCCGCCGAAGCCGACCGGCAGCTCGGGCTTGAGGAGGCCGGCGATCTGATCACCGATGTCATCCAGCCGCTCGACGCCGAGGGCCATGGCCATCCGGCGTTCGCTGCCGAACAGGTTCAGCGCTAGCGGCAGGTCGGAGCCGCGCACGTTCTCGAAGAGCAGCGCCGGGCCGCTCGCGCGGACGACGCGTTGGACGATCTCGCTGACCTCGAGGTGCGGATCCACCTCTGCGGTGATGCGCCGCAGCTCGTGACTGCGGTCCAGCCGCGTGACGAAATCGCGCAGATCGGGGTAGCTCGCCACATCTGCAGTCTGCCCGAAACCGCGTGCCCTGCCGCGCGTCCGAGCTGCGCCCTGACAGCCCGCTGAGAGACACTGGCCACCAGATCACACCGAATCTTCATTGTCGGCCGGGTCATCCGGCAGCGTGAGTGCCCGAGGAGCTGAACCCACATGACCGCATCGCCGACCGGCGAACGCGCTCGGCCCGGACGACCCGCGACCGTCGCCGGAGGTTTGCTGGCGATCACCCTCGCGGCCGGCTGCGGCTCCTCGAGTGGCGGCGGCAGCATCGCGAGCCCCTCGGCCTCCGCGTCGCCATCAGGATCCACCTCCCCCTCGGCCACCGACACCTCGGCGGCGCCCGCCTCGGACAACCCCTTCTCGACCGCGAGCGCGGCGCCTGCTGCCGGGGGTCTTCGCGACTTCCATGACGCGTCGACCGGCGTGTCGCTCACGATGCCGGTGGACTACGTCGTCGCTACCACTCCGGCGCAGGCCGCGGCCCGCTTCCCGGCCGTTCTGGGCACCGGCGTCGGGGTCGCCACGCAGGTCAGCGATGCGCAGACGCGGCTGAAGAACAACACGATCATGATCGCATTCCACCCACCGATCGGCGGGGTCTCCGACAACGTCGGGGTCATCAAGCTGGCCGGTGAGGCCCCCACCGATCCCACGCAGATCCAGAGTTCGGTCTTCGTCGGTCAGGTGCGTTCGTCGCTGACCAACGTCGGCGCCAAGAACATCAGGTTCACCGACACCAAGATCGGCGGCGAGCCGGCAGAGCAGATCGACTACTCGATCACCCCGACCGGCGCCGGCACGGTCTTCGGCCGGCAGTTCTACCTGGCGGCGGGCAAGGACATCTTCGTCGTCACGATCACCGCTGGGACGGCCGCTCGCGCCGCAACCGCGGGCGACTTCATCGCCGCGTCCTGGAAGATCACCTGAGCCAGGCCGATCTGCCGGACTACTTCAGGCCGGCATAGCTGTGCAGGCCGACGATGAAGGTGTTGACCACGTAGTAATTGATGATCAACGCGCTGAAGGCCGCGACCGCGAACCAGGCCGCCCGCTTGCCCTTCCAGCCCGCGGTCGCCCGCGAGTGCAGGTAGGCCGCGTAGATCACCCACGTGATGAACGACCAGGTCTCCTTGGGATCCCAGCCCCAGTAACGACCCCAAGCGGCCTCGGCCCAGATCGCCCCAGCCATGATCGCGAACGTCCAGATCGGAAACGCGAAGGCGACCAGCCCATACGTGAGCCGGTCCAGCGAGGCGGCGTCGGGCAGCCGTGAGAGCAGCGCGCCGGCCGGGCGCCGCACCTTCGCCAGGTACAGCAAGGCGACGATGCCGCTGACGAAGAACATCGCCGTCGCGCTCATCGCGGCGACCACGTGGATCTTCAGCCAGTACGAGTTCAGCGCCGGGACGAGCGGGCCGGCCTTGACGTAGAGCACGGTCCCCGCGAGACCTAGGTACAGCACGACGGGCACCAGGACGAAGACGCCGAGCCAGCGCGCCTTCTGGCGCGCGAGCAGCACGAGGAACGCCGTCACGACGATGAACGCCACCACGGTCGAGAACTCGTACATGTTTCCCCACGGCACGCGGTGGGCCGCGAAGCCACGGGTGACGATGGTGGCCAGGTGAGCGAGCCAGCCGAACAACGTGGCGCCGACGGCGATGCGTCCGGCCCGGCCGTAGCCGCGCTCGGGCTCCAGCGCGATCTCGACGGAGGGCGTGCCGGTCGAGTTCGGCGGTGCGGGCGGCACCGGCGGTGCGGGCGGCACCGGCGGCGCGGTGACCGAAGGGCCGGCGCCGACGAGCACCCGCTGCTCGGCGGCCTGCTCGCTCGGCAAGGTGACCGCTGCCCGGATGACCCGGGTGGGGGCGCGCCGGAACGCCAGGTCGAACGCGAACGCCACCATGCCGATCGCGTACGCCATCACCGTGACGACGAACAAGTCGTTCGACAGCCCAGCCATCTGGCCCCTTACCCCTGCTCCGGCAGCCGGTCGCGAACCCGGCGGACAAGATCGTCAAATTCTGCGGTCAGATTTCCGGTGCGGGCGAGCCCGCCGATCTCCACCACAGTACGACCCGCTTCCTCTGGATCTCGTGTGGTGTTGGCCCGTATCCACACCCGGCGGCGACGGATCAGCAGCGAGCCGATCAGACCCGTCAGCATCGCGATCGCGGCCCAGAGCACGAGACCCTTGCCTGGGTCGTACTTCACGGAGAAGACCGCGTAGCTGCGGATCCCGTCGACCGAGAGCGTGAGCCCACCGGGGAGCCCCGTCACGCTGTCAGCGCTCTTGTTGAACGGGCTCAGCAGCGGCGGGTTGGAGCCACCGGGTCCCTTGAGGTTCAGCAGCTTCATCTTGCTGGTGTCGAGCACGTAGACGTTCTGTGGCGTGCCCGCGTCGATCCCGAGATCGCCGAGGTAGATCTGGACGCCGGCCAGGCGCGGCTTCAGCAGTGCCGGGAAGATCGAGCTCTGGAAATTCGTCGACGAGAAGGTCGGCACCAATCCGGCCTCGACCCCGATCTGCTGCGGCTTCTTCAACGGCCCGGAGGGAGGCAGCCCGGTGTCGGGGATCTTGAAGACGCAGTTCGAGGTGAGGTACTTAACGTCATTGGCGACGCACGGCACGTAGGCGTCGTAGACCGCCTTGCCGTTCCTGTCCTTCAGCACGACGTGGGGCGAGTAGCCGTGGTTGATCAGGTAGACCTTCGCCTCGCCGATCTTCAACGGATCGTTCACGCGGATCACGTGCTTGGTCGCCTTGGCACCGGGCTCGGTCGTCAGCGTCACGTAGGCGCGGTACGTCTTGGGCGTCGCATCGGGCTGGTACTCGGCCTGGAAGTCGGTCAGCTGGAAGGAGAACGGGGCCAGCTGGTCGGTCTTGACCAGGCCGCCATGGTTGAAGCTGTCGTACTGCACGAGCGTGTTGGTGAAGCCCTCGCCGTCGGTCACCACGACCTTGCCGGTGTAGCCGAACAGGCCGCCGACCGCGATCCCGGCCAGCAGGATGACGAGCGAGACGTGGAAGAGCAGGTTGCCGGTCTCGCGCAGGTAGCCCTTCTCGGCACTGACCGAGCCGGTGTCGGTCGCGACCCGGAAGTGCCGGCCGCGCAGCACCGCGCGTCCCGCCTCCAGCACCTGCTCCGCCGTCGCGGCCGTCTCGAACTTGATCCCCGATGAGAGCCGCGCAGGGTGCGCCGGCGCCTTCGGCGGGCGCCTCAGCAGCGCGCGTGCATGCAGGCGCAGACGCGGGATCAGGCACCCGATCAGCGAGACGAACAGCAGGGCGTAGATGGCTGCGAACCAAGGCGCGCCAAAGACGTCAAACCCGTACAGCCGATCGAGGAACGGCCCCAGCTTCGGGTGATGAGCGATGTAGAGGTCGACAAGCGTGGGGTCGACGCTGCGCTGCGGCAGCAGCGAGCCGGGGACGGCGGCCAGTGCGAGCAGGAAGAGCAGCAGCAGCGCGGTGCGCATGCTGGTGAGCTGCCGCCACGCGCGGACGAACGGGGCGAGCGGGCGGCGGCGTCCACCCGGAGAGGGACGCTCGCTGGGGTCCACCGGCTGGGTGGAGAGCAGCTCGGGAGTCTCGAGCCGGGTCAGCGAGCTCACGTCGCTCATAGTGGGGTCTCGCTGAAGCCGGGGAGGTGCGCGCGGAGCTGGATGACCAGGTGATTCCAGGCGCCCGTCACCTCGAGCAGGCCCGTCACCACCAGCAGCAGACCGCCGATCACCATCACAACCCGGGTGTGGCGGCGGACGGCGGCTAGCGCCCCCAGCCCGGCACGCATCCCGACGGCGACCAGAACGAAGGGGATCCCGAGCCCGAGGCAGTACGCGGCCGAGAGCGTCGCCCCGCGTGCGGCCGTCGCGCTGTTCAGGGCGAGGCCCTGGACAGCCGCGAGCGTCGGGCCGAGGCACGGGGTCCAGCCGATCCCGAACAGCGCGCCCAGCAAAGGCGCGCCCGCGAGGCCGCGTGACGGCATCCAGCGCGGCTTCCATTGCCGGTTGGCGACCATGAACCGGGAGAAGACGCCGGCGAAGGCCAGTCCCATGACGATGGTGACGACGCCGAGGATCTGCTCGATGCCGCGTTCGTGGCGGCGCAGCGCCGTCCCGAGTGATCCGAAGGCAGCCCCGTACGCGATGAAGACGACCGTGAAGCCGAGCACGAAAAGCAGCGCCCCGGCGACGACGCGGCTCCGCCGGCGGACCACCGCAGGTGCCTCGACCTTGACCAGGGTGTCGCCTTCGGCGACCTCCTCGACCTGGGCCGGCTGACCGTCCTGCTCAGCGAGCTCGGAACCGGTGAGGCCGGCGACGTAGGAGAGGTAGCCCGGCACCAGCGGGAGCACGCACGGCGACGCGAAAGACACCAGTCCGGCGAGTGCCGCGACCGGCACCGCCAGGATCAGCGGGCCGTCGATGACGAAGGAGCCGGCGCTCACGCCTCAGCCGAGACCTTGAGCACGGCCGACTGCAGTTCGTCGGGGGTGACCCCGCCGAGGAAGCGGGCGGCGATCCGGCCTTGGCGGTCGATGATGAACGTGTACGGCGGCCCGGACGCGGCAGGCCACGCCGCGGCGAACGAGCCGTCCTCGTCGAACACACTGGGGTATTTGACTCCATGGCCGCGGGCGAAGGACAGCGCGTTGGTCTTGGTGTCGCGCTCGTCGACCCCCACGAACGTGACGCCCTTGCTCGCCGTCGCCCCGGCCACCTGCACGAGCGCCGCCGACTCAGCCCGGCACGGCGCGCACCACGAACCCCAGAAGTTGACGACGACGACCTTGCCGCGCAGCGAACTCAGCGCCAGCGTCGTGTTGGTCAGCGTGCTTCCGCGAAGGTCCGGCGCCGGCTTGCGCTTGGTCAGCGGCACCTCGGAGTAGCCCGGCTTGACCGGCACGAAGCGCGTGCTGTCGCCCGCGGCGTTCTCCGACCCCGAACAACCAGCAACGAGGCCGAACACGAGCCCCGCCGCCAGCGCCAATCCACCGGCGGCAGCAAGCAAGCCGCGTCGACGATGGGGCACGAGCCAGTATGACCCAGCGACCTGAGAGAGAGATGGCTCGTCAAAAAGGCCACAACTTTCATGGCGACGCTGTTGGTGCGCGGCGTGTCGTCGCGAAACGCCAGGCTGGCCAGCAAAGTTGTGGCCTTTTCGACGGGCACTCAGCGGTCGAGCGCCCGCCTGACCTCCGCCACGACGTACTCGGGCCGAAGCCGGATGTCCTCGACCGTGAATCTCAGGACCAGCCATCCGGCTTGGACCAGCGCGTTCTGCCGAGTGCGGTCGAGCTGGAACGCCGCGCCGTCGATGTGCCACCGACGGCCATCGATCTCGACGACGACCTTCGCCGCCGCCCAGGCGAAGTCCACCCGCATGTCCATTCCACCGATGTGAAGGCGCTGCTGCGAGACGGGCGGCGGAAGACCGGCGTCGTGAAAGAGCAGCCTGGCCTGCGTTTCCGGAACGCTGCCACTTCGCGGATCGGCAAGTTCAAGAGCCTCGCGAGCGCGGCGGACCCCGCTTCTCCGAGCGCCTGAGCACCGGGCGAGCTCGTCCCAAGGAACTCCGAGACGCAGCGCGGTATCCAGAGCGACAACTCCGAGGTTGCGCGCCAGCACCGACGCCAGATCCAGGGCGGTGCGCAACGGGGTCGTGACCACGATCACACCGCGCGACTCGACCTCGTCCGGCCCGAGCGGCGCGTGCCTCACATTGGCGCACCGGCCGTGAACGCCCGGCGGCAAGATCACCCGGGGCGTGTCAGGGAGCCGCCCAAGATCCCACCCATGGACTTCTGCCGCGGGAGCGAACGCCACCACTGCCCGAGGTCCGGCGGTGAGCAACTCACGGACGATCGGGTCGCCGGCCTGCGGCTCGCGGCCGACCACCTCAAGAACTCCGCGACGCGAACGCTGCCACCGGCCGCGCTCGACGTTGCGTCGAATCCGGGCGTCGCTGTAACCGGCCGAGCGCGCTTGCCGAACGCTGAAGATGCCGTAGGCAACGGCATGTTCAGGATCGGGCTCGAGCACGCACCGACCATGGCGGATCCAGCGGCCCGACCTCGGGGGGCCTGTGGATAACCGTCAGGCGCCGACGGCGTGCACTCCCCCGTCGGCGTGGATGATCTCGCCGGTGGTGGCCGGAAACCAGTCCGAGAGCAGGGCGATGCAGGCCCGGGCGGCGGGGTCGCTGTCGCTGACGTCCCAGCCGAGCGGGGCGCGCTGGCCCCAGACCTCTTCGAACGTGTCGAAGCCGGCGATCGACTTGGCGGCGATGGTGCGCAGCGGGCCAGCAGCGACAAGGTTGACCCGGATCTTCTGCGGCCCCAGGTCGCGGGCGAGGTAACGCGCGGTCGACTCCAGCCCGGCCTTGGCGACGCCCATCCAGTCGTAGGCGGGCCAGGCGACCGTCGCGTCGAAGTCCAGCCCGACGACACCCGAGCCCGGCGTCAGCATCGGCAGCACCGCTCGGGTGAGCGAGGCCAGCGAGAACGCCGACACCTGCACGGCGGTCGCCACGTCCTCCCAGCGGCTGGTCATGAAGTTGCCGCCGAGGCACGTCTCGGGTGCGAAGGCGATCGCGTGCAGCACCCCGTCCAGGCCCTGGACGTGCTCCTTCAGCCGCTCAGGCAACTCCGCCAGGTGTTCCTCACTCGTCACGTCGAGCTCGATGACCGGCGCCTTTTCCGGAAGCCGCTTGGCGATCCGTTCGGTGATGCGCAGCCCCCGGCCGAAGCCGGTCAGCACGACCTCCGCGCCCTGCTCCTGCGCGAGCTTCGCCACCGTGAACGCGATCGACGCCTCGGTCAGGACGCCGGTGATGAGAAGCCGCTTGCTGTCGAGCAAACCCATCAGAGGGGGATGTTTCCGTGCGTGCCGCGGTCCGAGGGATGCTCGGTCAGCAGCGCCGCAAGGCGGGTGCGGGTGAGGTCAGGCTCGATGATCTCGTCGACCATCCCGCCTTCGATGGCCCGGCTGAGACCACCCGACGCCGCCAGATGCTCCGCGGCGAGTTGCGCCTCGAGCAACGGCTTCTCCTCATCCGGCACGGCCGCGATCTGGCGGCGGTGCAGGATGCGGACCGCAGCGACCGCGCCCATGACGTCGACCTGCGCGTTGGGCCAGGCCAGCACGTGGGTCGCGCCGAGTGCGCGGCTGTTCATGGCGATGTATGCGCCGCCGTACGCCTTACGCGTGACGAGCGTGATCCGCGGAACCGAAGCCGCGGCGAATGCGTGCAGCAGTTTCGCGCCACGACGCACGACGCCGTTCCACTCCTGACCGGTGCCGGGCAGGTAGCCCGGCACGTCGACCACGACGAGCAGCGGCACGCCGAACGCGTCGCACATCCGCACGAAGCGCGCCGCCTTGTCGCCGGCGGCCGCGTCGAGGCAGCCGCCGAGGCGCAGCGGATTGTTCGCGAGCACGCCGACCGTGCGGCCGCCGATGGTGCCGAGGGCGGTCACCAGGTTGGGCGCCCACTTGCCGTGCAGCTCGGTCGGTGCCTCGTCCAGGATCGCGGCGATGAGCGGCTTGACGTCATACGCGCGAGCCGGCCGGTCCGGCAGGAAGCCGGCGAGCTCACGATCCGCGACGGGGATGCTGACCTTCGGGCCGGTGAGCAGCGCCGCGATACGGCGGGTCGCGGCATACGCCTCGTCGTCGGTCGCGGCCACGACCGACGCCAGGCCGCTACTGCGACCGTGCGGCTCCGGGCCGCCGAGGCGTGCCATGTCGACGTCCTCGCCGGTGACGCTGCGGACCACGTCGGGACCCGTGACGAAGATGCGCCCTTCCGGACCCATGATCACGACGTCCGTCAGCGCGGGGCCGTAGGCAGCACCGCCGGCCGCCGGGCCGAGCACCAGGGACAGCTGCGGGATCTTTCCGCTGGCCAGCGTCATGGCCGCGAAGACGCGACCGACTCCGTGCAGCGAGTCGACGCCCTCGGTGAGCCGGGCGCCGCCGCTGTGCCAGATGCCGACGACCGGGCAGCCGCGCTGGACGGCTACCTCATACGCCCGGTACAGCGCCTCGCACCCCTTGGTGCCCATCGCCCCGCCTTGGCGGCGCGGGTCGGTCGCGAAGGCGATCATCGGGACCTCGTCGGCGACGAGCGCGGCCACGATCACGCCGTCGTCGTCGTTCAGCACCTCGGTGATGGCGCCGAGACGCTCGATGCGCGTCATCGGGTCACGGGGATCGCTGACGTCGCTGGGATCGCGCGGGGCAACGGCGAGATGGGACTGGGGCGAGGCGGCAAGAGCCGTCATATCAAGCACTCCGGAAGGCGAGAGAAACGTTGTGCCCGCCGAAGCCGAAGGAGTTCGAGGCCGCGGCAAGCGGTCCAGAACGCAACGGCCGCGGATCGAGCCGGGCCACATCGATGTCGACGGCGTCGTCGGGGTCATCCAGGTTGCGGGTCGGTGGGGCAAGCCGGTCGCGCAAGGCGAGCAGCGTGGCGATCGCCTCGACGGCACCGGCGGCGCCGAGCAGGTGACCGGTGCAGCCCTTCGTCGCCGAGACGACGACCGCGTCCATCGCGGAACCCAGCGCCCGGCGCATCGCCAGCGCCTCAGCGACGTCGCCCTGCGGGGTCGACGTGGCGTGAGCGTTGATGTGAGCGATGTCCGCGGGATCCAGTCCGGCGTCACGGAGCGCAGCGGCAAGCGCCCGGGCAGCTCCAGCACCAGTCGGCTCGGGAGCCACCACGTCGTGGGCGTCCGACGTCATACCAGCGCCCGCGAGCACGCCGTAGATCTTGGCTCCGCGGGCCCGGGCGTCGGATTCCCGCTCGAGCACGAGGATGCCGGCGCCCTCACCCATGACGAAGCCGTCGCGCGCCTTGTCATAGGGACGCGAGGCTGCGCTCGGCTCGTCGTTGCGGGTCGACAGCGCACGCATCGACGCGAACGCGGCGATCGGCAACGGATGGATGACCGCTTCCGCCCCGCCCGCGACGACCACGTCAGCCCGGCCGGCCCGGATCATGTCGAGCGCGAACGCCAGGGCTTCCGAGCCGGAGGCACAGGCCGACACGGGGACGTGCACCCCGGCCCGCGCCTTCAGCTCCAGGCCCACTGCGGCACCCGGGCCGTTCGGCATCAGCATCGGCACCGTGTGTGGGCTGACCCGGGCGGCTCCACGCTCGCGCATGGTGTCGTGCTGGGTCAGGATCGTGGTGAGCCCACCGATGCCGGAGGTGACGCAGACGCCGAGGCGTTCGGGGTCGATCTCCGGCGTCCCGGCATCAGCCCAGGCCTCGCGGGCGGCGACGAGCGCCACCTGCTGGACCCGGTCGAGCTTGCGGCGCTGATGCGGCGGGATCTCCGCGTTGAGCTTGGCTTCGGCCTCGTCCGACAGCTGCGCTGCGAACTTGACCGGCACGTCGTCAGGCCAATCGGGAAGCGACCGGGCGCCGTTGGCCGCGGCCAGCAGGCCCTGCCACATGCTCGGGGCGTCCGAGCCGATAGGGGTCAGCGCGCCGATGCCCGTGACCACGATCTCCTCACCGGCACCGGCCGGGCGGGGCGCGGTGCGGGAATCGGCGGCGGCCATCAGGCTGCGACCCCGGCCTTCTCGATGAAGTCCACGGCGTCACGAACCGTCTTCAGGTCCTTGAGGTTCTCGTCCGGGATCCGGACGCCGAACTTGTCCTCCGCCGAGGTGGCGACCTCGACCATGGTCAGCGAGTCGAGGTCGAGGTCGTCGATGAACGACTTGTCGAGCTCCACCTCGCTGGTCTCGATGCCGGCGATCTCGTTCACGATCTCGGCGAGACCCGCCAGGATGTCCTGCTGCGTCACTACGTCCTCCTCAGTGGATGGGTTTCTTGCCGGCGGCTCTGCGATCAGGGCAGCCGAACGACTTGGCCGGCGTAGGTGAGACCCGCGCCGAAAGCGAAAAGAAGCACCCGGTCACCGCTGCCGACCTGGCCCTCGTCGATGAGCCGCGAGAGCGCCAGCGGCACCGACGCGGCCGAGGTGTTCCCGGCGTCGACGATGTCGCGGGCGAGGATCGCCTGCGGGGCGCCGAGGCTTCGCGCGATCGACTCGGTGATGCGCAGGTTGGCCTGGTGCAGCACGATCGCGGAAAGCTCTTCGGGTGCGACGCCCGCCAGGTCGCAGGCCCGACGCGCTACGGGCACCAGTTGGGTGGTCGCCCAGCGGAAGACCGCCGAGCCTTCCATTTCCATGAACTCGCGACCGTCGGGACGCGTGCGGATCTCGATGACGTTCGCGACGGAACCGTCGCTGCCCCACGCCACCGGCCCGATGCCGGCCTCGCTGGCCGGGTCCGGTGCACCGACGAGAGCGGCGCCGGCGGCGTCGCCGAACAGGATCGCCATCCCGCGGTCGTCGGAGTCGACCCAGTCGGTCAGCCGCTCGCTGGCGACCACGAGCACTCGCTTGGCGTTACCGGCGCGCACGGCGTCGGCCGCCATCGAGAGCGCGTAGCAGAAGCCGGCGCAGCCCGCGTTCAAGTCGAACGCACCCGCCGCACTCGCGCCCACACCCGCGGCGATCCGTGGCCCGATGCCGGGGATCGGCGCCTGCGCCGTGCAGGAGGCGGCGATCACCAGATCGACGTCGCCGCCCTGAACCCCGGCAGCCGCAAGAGCTTTTGCGCCGGCGTCGACGCCCATGGCCACGAGCGTGTCGTCAGGACCGGCGACCCGGCGCTCGGAGATTCCGGTGCGGCGCACGATCCACTCGTCGCTCGTGTCGAGGCGCGCCACGAGATCAGCGTTGGTCAGCCGTCCGGCCGGGCGGTAGGCGCCGAGCCCGAGGATCGCCGGGTTTTCCGTCATGCCATTCCTCCGGCCGCCTGGGGAACGTGCGCCTCGTGGCCGTCACTGCCGGAGGGGCTCAGCCGCACCAAAGGCTGCCCGGCCGCCACCGGATCGCCGTCGGACGCGAGCCACTCGACGAGGATGCCGCCGGCCGGCAGGGTCACCGGATGCTCAGCGCGTGAGCTACGCACGCTGCCGAGCATGGCACCGGCAGGTAACACTGAGCCTTCATTGAGATCAATAGCGTCGAACGTGCCGCCCTGCGGGGCGACCACCAACCGGAAGGAAGGAGCCGCTTCGGGAGCCGCTCCGCTTCGTGACGCGAGCAGCCCACGGGCGGCCGCGAGATCATCCGGCGTCTTCACCGCGAACGTCTCCACGCCGGGCAGCGTCCGCTTGGCGAGCCCGGTGAGAGTGCCTCCCGGCGCGAGCTCGAGCAGGGCGGTGACGCCCATGCCGGCCATGGTCTGCTGGCACAAGTCCCAACGCACCGGCGCCGCCACCTGAGCGACGAGGCGGGCCAGCTTCTCGACTCCCGTGGAGACGACGGCGCCGTCGGCGTTGGAGAGCAGCCGCGGCTGCGGATCGTTGACCTTCAGGCCGACGACGGCGGACAGCAGCGCGGCGCGAGCGGGCTCCATCGCCGAGGTGTGGAAGGCACCGGCCACCGGCAGCGGGCGAAGCCGCGCCTTGGCAGGAGGTGCTTCGGCCAGCTGAGCAAGAGCCGAGAGCGGGCCGGCGACGACGATCTGGCCGGCGCCATTGCGGTTGGCGGCAATGAGCCCGAGGCGCGCCAGGATCTCGTCCAGCTCGTCGGCATCGCCGCCGAGCACAGCCGTCATGCCGGTCGGTGACGCAGCGCAGGCGGCGGCCATCGCCGCGCCGCGCTCGCGGGCGAGCACCAGCGCATCGGTCGGATTGAGGACGCCGGCCAGCACCGCGGCAGGCAGCTCACCGATGCTGTGACCGGCCACGACGTCGACATCCGACGGGCCGAGCTCGAGAGCGGCCGCCGTCGCAAGCGCCAGTGCCGTCAGCAGCGGCTGGGCCACGGCCGTGTCACGGATCTCCTCGGCAGTACCGGTCGTACCGAGCCGGATGAGGTCCAGGCCGGTCACGTCGGCCGCGTCGCGCAGGACGGCTGCGGCCACGGGATGATCGAGCCACGGGGTCAACATTCCGGGCGTTTGGGATCCCTGTCCGGGAGCAACGACGGCGAGCACGACTTCTAGCCTCCTGGTGACTGACGGGTAACAGCGTTGACGGCTCGAACCAAGTCGCTGGCGCGCGTTTGTAGGTTTCGCACAATCCCCGGATTTCGTTTACACGGCTGCCGCCGACCGCAACCGGCCCTGAACAAGGGCGACATGCAAAAGGAATCCGTCTCTCGGGTCGGTCGCCGACAGGCCCGTGAGCTCTGCCACGCGCCGCAGCCGATACCGCACCGTATTGGCGTGCACGAACAGTAACCGCGCCGCGCCGTCGATGCTGCCCGCTCCTTCGATATAGGCGCCGACTGTGGTGAGCAACTCCCCGCCGGCCTCCACCAGCGGTTCGTAGACGGTCTCGATCAACTCTTCGGCGGCCGCCTGTTCACCCGCAAGAGCGCGCTCGCCGAGCAGCGCCCGCGCGGACACCGGACGCGGAGCCGAGGGCCAGGCCGCTGCCACCCGCAGGCCCCCGAGCGCCGCTTGAGCCGAAGCGGTCGCTTGCGCCAAACCGAGCACGACGGGTCCGACGACGACCGGGCCCTCCCCGTAACAGGCGAGCAGTTCGCCCAGGAGCGGACGCGGATCGCCGACCGCGCCCACGAGGCTGACGAGTGCCCTGCCGTGGACACCGGCCAGCAGGTCAGCCCCGACGTCGCGGGCCACGCGATGCAATGCGACGAGGCTGGGCTCGGGATCGCCGGCGGGCGCGCGTCCGGCCATTGCCACGACCCGCTCGGTGCTGCGCCAGCCGAGCGCCGCGGCCCGCCCGAGCACGGAGTCGCCGAGCGGCGAGCCGGTTTCACCGGTGGAGCCGCGGACCAGACCATCGATCACCAGCGCCTCGAGCCGTGCGTCCCAGGCGCCGCGCACCTCCGCGGCAGCGGCGTAGACCTGGGCGGCGGCGAAGGCGAGTTCGCGCGAGTAGCGCAGCACGGCCTCGCGTAGCCAGTGCACCGTTTCGGGCTCCGCGAGGGTGGCGACGCGTTCCTCCACGGTGTCGACGGCGAGGCGCACCATGTCGACGGTGTGCTGCAGGCTCACCGCCCGCACCAGCTCGCGAGGGGCGACGGCGAAGACGCCCGCTCCGACCTCGGGCCCGGCGTCGGCCTGCTCGAGCCAGGCACTGAACGCCGACAGGCCCGCCTGCACCACGAGGCCGATGCCGGCGCGCTGATCCGCAGGGAGTTCGACAAAGAAGGGCAGCTCGGCTTCCATCCGCCCGAGCGCCTCGCGGGCCAGCGCTGCCGATGCCTGACGCACTTTGCGCTGGGTCCGCGCCGCCCCAGGCGGCAGGTCAGCCACGCGAGCAAGTATGGACCGCCAGGAGCCGCCGGCGCGTCAGGCGCCCACCGAGCCCTGCTTGTTGATTCCGGGGCCGTTCGGCTCGCAGTAGCGGACGTAAGCCAGTTCGTCGCCGCCCGGCGCCTCGTCGAACACCAGTGAGGTCACCGAGGCAAGTGCACATTGGCGGCGATCCGGGCGGTGCCACATCGGCCGACCCTCCGCCGCGCGCCGGATGACGAAGACCGGCAGCTGGTGGCTGACCAGCACCGCCTCGTGGCCGCGGACGGCGCCGCGGACGTCGTGGACGGCGGCCATGACCCGGGCCGCGACCGTCTTGTAGGGCTCTCCCCACGACGGCTTGAACGGGTTGCGAAGCGCGTGCCAGTGCTGCGGGTGGCGCAGGATGCCGGGTCCGGGCTCGACCACGCCACCCTCGAAATAGTTGCTGCTCTCAATGATCCGAGGGTCGATCTAGACCTCGAGCCCGTACTCCTGGGCTATGGGCGCCGCCGTCTGCTGCGCGCGTTCCAGCGGCGAGGAGATCACCTTGACGATGTCGCGCCCTAGCAGGAACCGGGCGGTCACCTCAGCCTGGGCGAGCCCGGCGTCCGACAGCCGGAATCCCGGGAGCCGGCCGTAGAGCACCTTGGTCGGGTTGTAGACCTCGCCGTGGCGCACCAGATGGACGGTCGTGCGCACGCTCACGCCGGCTGGCCCGCGTCAAAGGCGCCGCTGTGCGGAAGGTCGCCGACCCGCTCGGGCACGGCCGCGGCCGCCTTGGCCGCATCGGGGAGGGCGGCCGCAATGCGTTCGAGCACCTCCTCGTCATGGGCCGCCGAAGTGAACCAGGCCTCGTACGCGCTCGGCGGAAGGTAGACGCCCGCGTCGAGCATGGCGTGGAAGAACGCCGCGTACCGGGCGACGTTCTGGCGCTGTGCCGTCGCGTAGTCGGTGACGTGCCCGCCCGTGAAGAAGACGCTGAACAGGCTCCCGGCGCGGCCGACGGTATGGGCGACACCGTGCTCGCTCAGCGCCTGCGACGCGAGTTGCGCGACCCGGGCGGAGCTGGCATCGACGGCCGCGTAGACCTCCGGGGTGCAGGCGCGAAGGGTGGCGAGGCCGGCCGCGACCGCGAGCGGGTTCCCGGACAGCGTGCCGGCCTGATACACCGGCCCGAGCGGGGCCAGCAGCGACATCAGCTCCCGGCTGCCTCCGAACGCCGCCGCGGGCAGGCCGCCGCCCATGACTTTGCCGAAGGTGAACAGGTCGGGGACGACGGCCGGTCCGCCGCCCGCCGTCGCCAGCCCGTACCAGCCGCGGGCACTGACCCGGAATCCCGTCATGACCTCGTCGCTGATCAGCAGCGCGCCGTGGCGATCACAGAGTGCGCGCAGGCCCTCGACGAAGCCGGGCTGCGGGGCGACGACACCCATGTTGGCGGCGGCGGCTTCGGTGATGACGCAGGCGATCTCGTTGCCGAACTCCTCGAACGCCATCTCGGCCATCGTGAAGTCGTTGTACGGCAGGACGATCGTGTCGGCGGCCGTCGCGCCGGTCACCCCAGGGGTGTCGGGCAAGCCGAGCGTGGCGACGCCCGAGCCGGCAGCGGCGAGCAGCGCATCGACGTGGCCGTGGTAGCAGCCGGCGAACTTGACGACCTTGGCGCGGCCGGTGGCGCCGCGGGCCAGCCGGATGGCACTCATCGTCGCTTCGGTGCCGGAATTGACCAGCCGCACCGACTCCAGCGGAGGACCCACCCGCTGCACGATCAGCTCCGCGAGCTCGACCTCGCCGGGCGTCGGCGTCCCGAACGACGTCCCGCGAGCGGCCGCATCAGTCAGCGCCTTCACGACATCGGGATGCGCGTGCCCCAGGATCATCGGGCCCCACGAGCACACCAGGTCGACATACTGCTTGCCATCAGCGTCGGTCAGGTACGCGCCCGCACCGGATGCCATGAAGCGTGGGGTGCCACCGACCGCCCGGAAGGCCCGAACCGGCGAATTCACCCCGCCGGGGACGACCCGCTGGGCACGGGCGAAGAGCTCCTCGCTAGCGGTCACCCATCGATCTTTTCAGGTGAACCGGCCTGACGCGTCAGGCGACGGCCGGCAGATCGCCGCCGACGAAGGAGGCAAGCCCCTCACGGCTGTCGAGCAGCTGACGCGCCTGTTCACGCGCGAGCGGATAGACGGAGCGGGCGAGGGCTTGGTCGAAGAGGTCGAGTGGGTTCTTGGCCAGCCCGGCGATCGCCCGGTTAGGCCGGATCAGGTGGACCTGGCCGCCGGCGCTGCGCTCCCAGCGCCGGATCTCGCGATTGAGCAGCGACTCCATGACGCGGCCGGCGCGGCCGAACATCGGACCGGCGAGCGGTGCCACGACCAGCAGGTGCTGGGCGGCCGGAGCGAGGTCGGCCGACACCATCGACCGGACCCCGCCATCGATGTAGCGGCGGCCGAGCAGATGCGCCGGGGCGAACAGCGTCGGCACGGCCGAAGAAGCCGCGACGAGGTCGGCGAGACGGAAATCGGCGCCGCTGAGCAGCACCCGGCGGCCGGTGGAGACGCGGACGGCGCTCGCCCGCACCAGCGGTGATCGGGCGTCGCCCAGCACCTGCTCGGCGATGGCCTGCAGCCGACCTGGGCGCAGGTTGGGGACGCGGACCTGCGGCAGTTCGCAGAGCCTCTCGAAGGGCGTACCGGTGGCCATGCAGGAAGCGACCCAAGAGCCTGCCGAGGTGCCGAGCAGTTCGCTGCCGTCCAGGCAGAGACCCGCGGCGCGCAACTCATCGACGACACCGAAGGCGTACGCGATCCCGAAAGGGCCGCCGCCGCCGAACGCCGCCGTCACATAGGGCAGCGATTCGAGCAGCGCCGCTTCTGTCGCTGGGGTCGCCGGAGTCGCTGGGAGGGACGCGTCCGTACGGCGCGACATCGGTCCTCCCCGGCTCGACTGCTGTAAGCCTGATCACAGGCTGCACGACAGTAGAACGGTTGGCGCAGGAAAAAGGTCACGTTCGCGGCGGGTCCTTCGCCGAAAGCCGAATGCCGCCCCCACGTCCCGCGGCGCCACCGCCTCAGCGCGCCAGAGCACGCCCACACGGTGGCGCCAGCCAACGGACACGGACGGTCAGCCGCGGCGCCACCGCCTCAGTGCGCCAGAGCACGCCCACACGGTGGCGCCACCGAGCTATGGCACCGGCACCGGCACCGGCGGCGGCACCGGCTAACCCACCGACGGCGGCGCCGACGGCGGCACCGACGGCGCACCGACTCAGGTCAGGACGAACCCGGCGTCGAGCAGCGCCTGCTCGATTCGCAGCAGCTCCACCTCACGACCGAAGCGGTTCTTGGTGCCGTCGAGATCGTGCGCGACGTCGAGGGCGCTGGCGGCCTGACGGATGACATCTTCGTACGCGAGACGGGCGCCTTCGCGCTGCACCCGCGAGCGGTGCGGATCCGACCGCTGGATGCGCAATCGGCGCAGGTCAATGGCCAGTCGCTCGAGCGGCGGACCGGCGGGCGTCACCAACTTGCCGAGGCGGCGCAGTCGGCGCCGACGGGCCTCACCTGCGGCGGCGACCCACTTGGGCGTGGCGAAGATCGCCCCGAGAACCACCGTGGGGGCGAGCAGCGCCAGGCACAGGGCCAGCACCGTCAGCATCACTCAAGGATCGCCCCAAACGGCCCCGCTGTCTGCCCCCCGAGCGCGCTGTGAGGCACTCAACCCGGCGATGATCAGCGGCTCAGCAGCCGGGCGACCTCCACCGCCCAGTAGGTGAGCACGATGTCGGCGCCGGCGCGACGGATCGCGGTCAGCGTCTCCAGGATCGTCCGCTCACGGTCGAGCCAGCCCGCCGCGGCCGCGGCCTCGACCATCGCGTACTCCCCGCTCACCTGGTAGGCCGCGAGCGGCACGTCGATCGTCTCGCGTACGGCCCGCACCACATCGAGATACGCCAGCGCCGGCTTCACCATGACGGCGTCAGCGCCCTCAGCCAGGTCGAGCGCCACCTCACGCAGCGCCTCGTCCACCGAGCGCGCCGGATCCTGCTGGTAGGACGCCCGGTCGCCGAACTGCGGCGCGCACTCGGCGGCCTCGCGAAAAGGTCCGTAGAAGGCGCTCGCGTACTTCGCCGAATAGGCCAGGATGGAGATCTCCCGAGCGCCGACGTCATCGAGTCCTTCGCGGATCGCGCCGACCTGGCCGTCCATCATCCCGCTGGGGGCGACGACGTGGACCCCAGCTTCGGCCTGCGCTCCGGCGATCGATGCGTAGCGCGCGAGCGTGGCGTCGTTGTCGACCTCACCGTTCATGGTGAACACGCCGCAATGACCGTGGTCGGTGTACTCGTCCAGGCACAGATCGGCCATCAGCACGACCTGATCGCCTACCTCGGCGGCCAGGTCGCGCAGGGCAAGCTGCACGATGCCCTGCGGGTCATCTGCGGACGAGCCCCACGCGTCCTTGTGGGCGGGGATACCGAAGAGGATCAGCCCGCCGACCCCGGCGCTGACCGCCTCGACGGCAGCTTTGCGCAGCGATTCGCGGGTGTGCTGAACGACGCCGGGCATCGAGCTGATCGGTACCGGCTCGCTGATGCCTTCCTTGACGAACATCGGCAGGACGAGTTCGGCCGGATCGATCCGGACGGCCGCCGTGAGCCGGCGCAGCGCGGGTGTCCGGCGCAGCCGGCGCGGGCGGCTGACCGGGAACGGCGGCAGGCCACCTACCCGAGTGCTCACCGCTTACGCCGGCCCTTCGGAAGCGTCACGACCTTCGCCCCGTTCGCGGCATCCTCCGCCTCCTGCGCCCGCTTCGCCAGCGCGAATTCCGCCAGCGCCGCCACGAGTGCGGGCACGCTGGGCTCGCTGGACTCGACGTCGACCCGCAGCCCCTGATCGCGGACGGCCTGGGCGGTCGCGGGACCGATCACGGCGATGACGGTCGACTCGTGCGGCTTGCCGGCGATGCCGACCAGATTGCGGACGGTCGAGGACGAGGTGAAGAGCACGGCGTCGACCCCGCCACCCTTCAGCGCCTCGCGGATCGGCGCGGGCGGCGGCGCGGCGCGCACGGTGCGATACGCCGTGACGTCGTCCACCTGCCAGCCGAGCTCCTGCAATCCGGCGACGAGGGTCTCGGTCGCGATGTCAGCGCGCGGCAGCAGCACGCGGTCGATCGGGTCGAGCACGTCGTCATACGGCGGCCAGTCGGCCAGCAGGCCCTCGCTCGACTGCGCACCGGAGGGCACCAGCTCGGGGGTGATGCCCCAGGCGATCAGCGCCTCGGCCGTCACCTCGCCGACCGCCGCCACCCGGACCCCGGCGAAAGCGCGCGCATCCAGCCCGTACTCCTCGAACCGCTCGCGGACGGCCTTGACCGCATTGGTGGAGGTGAACGCGATCCACTGGTAGCGCCCGCTGATCAGGCCTTTCACCGCGCGCTCCATGGGAGCGGGGGTACGCGGCTGCTCGACCGCGATGGTCGGCACCTCGAGCGGCGACGCCCCATGCGCGCGCAGCATTTCCGAGAGGGTTCCGGCCTGCTCGCGGGTACGCGGCACGAGCACCGTCCAGCCGAACAGCGCCCGGGTCTCCCACCAGGAAAGCTTTTCGCGCGCCTTGACCGCGGCGCCGACGATCGCGACCGCTGGACCGTCGATCGGCGCCCCGGCACGGTTGCGCGCCGTCGCGAGTTCGGCGCACTCTGCCTCGACCTGCTCGAGCGTGCTGACGACCGTGGTCTGCTTGTTGGTGGTGCCGTCGATGGCGACCGCGATCGGCGTATCCGCACGGCGCCCGTGCTCGATGAGCGCTGCGGCCGCCTTGCCCGCCTCACCGAACGCAGCGAGTGAAAGGACGACCGTTCCCGGCAGACCCGCGAGTGCTGCCCAGTCGGGATCGTCACCGTCGCCCACGGCCGCGACCGTGCGCGTCGTCCCAAGCGAGATCCCCGCGTACGTGCTGACGCCGGAAGCGACCGGGATGCCGGGCGCGATCTCGAAGGTGACCTTCGCCCGGTGCAGCGCCGTCGCCTCGCGCACGGCTCGGGGCGAGTCGAACGGGTCACCCGAATGCACGCGCACGACGCGATGGCCGGCGCGGGCGCGGCTCACCATTTCCTTCGCCGCGTCCTGATCCAGGGTCACCGAGACGATCTCGGCCTCGAGGTCGCGCAGCAGCCCGGCCGGTACCTCCTCACCGGCGATGACGACGTCGGCCGCGGCGAGCGCCCGGTTCGCGCCGACCGTCAGCAGATCGGGATCGCCGGGGCCGGCACCGAGCAGGATCACCGGCGCGATCTGGCGAGACCGGGAGGAGCGAGTGGGTGCCGCCGGTGTTGACGTCGCGGCCGCAGACCGGGACGAGCGTGATGACCGTGACGACGTGGTGGGGCTCATGTATGTGTCCTTACCAATTCAGCGGCGCCGGCGTCGAGCAGGTCGGCAGCAAGCCGGCGCCCGAGTGCCTCGGGATCGCGGGGGGAACCGGTGGCGGACAGCCGAAGGATCGACGATCCGTCGACCGCGGCAGCCACCCCGCGGAGGTAGATCTCACCGACGCCATTGACCGCGGCATCGGGTTCGTCATCAGGATCAGGCTCGACGGTATCGGCGAGCGCGCCAACGGGAGCCGTGCAGCCGGCCTCGAGCGCGGCAAGCAGGGCCCGCTCGGCGACGACGGCCATCCGGCTCGGTGGATCTTCCATCGCCGCTTCGATCTCACGGCGCAGCTTGTCCTCGCTCTCGCGGCACTCGACCGCCAGCGCCCCCTGCCCGGGCGCGGGCAGCATCTGCAGCGGGTCGAGCACCTCGGTGATGTCGGCCAGCCGGTCGAGCCGGGCCAGACCGGCGCGCGCCAGGATGACGGCATCGACCTCGCCCTCGGCCGCCTTGCGGATGCGGGTGTCGACGTTGCCGCGGAGAGGAACGAGGTCGAATCCGTAGCCCAATGCGTGCATCTGCGCGGTGCGGCGGGCGGAACCGGTGCCGATCCGAGCACCCGGCGGCAGCTCACCGAGCGAAAAACCGGCCGGGCAGACGAGCGCGTCACGCGGATCCTCGCGCAGCGGCACTGCCGCCAGCGCGATGCCCGGTGCCGGAGCGGTCGGCAAGTCTTTCAGCGAGTGGACGGCGACATCGACACGACCGTCGAGCAGGGCCTCACGCAGCGCCGTGACGAACACTCCCGTACCGCCGAGCTGGCTGATCGCCGCGCCCGAACGATCACCTTCGGTGACGATCTCGACCAGCTCGATGGGACGCTCGAGGGCCTCCGACAGCTGCTTGGCGGTCTGCGCCGACTGCGCCAGAGCGAGTGCCGACCGGCGGGTTCCCACCCGCAGGGCGGCGGTCACCGAAGGGAGCCGGGGGTCGGGCCGGGCAGTTCGTCGAGCCCGGGCGAGGACACCGCCTGAGCCTTGCGAGGGTCGAGCTCGAAGAGCTCGTGGAGTGCCTCGGCATAGCGGTCGCCGCCGGGGCTTTCGGCCAGCTCCTTCACCCGGACCGTCGGCGAGTGCAGCAGCTTCTCGACAACCCGGCGCACCGTGCTGGCCACCTCAGTGCGCTCGCGCTCGGAAAGCGTCGGCAGCCTGGTGGAAAGCCGGTCGAGCTCGCTCGCCACCATCTCCGCCCCCCGGGCGCGCAGCGCCGCCACCGTCGGAGCGACGCGTAGCGCACGCTGGCGATCGAGGTAGGACGCCACTTCCTCGGCGACGAGGGCGCGTACCGCATCCACATCGGTGACGACGTCGGAGCCGGCCAGCGCCGAGCGCAGGGTCTCCAGGTCGATCAGGCTGACACCGGGGAGTTCGCGGGTCCCCAACTCGATGTCACGCGGCAGGCCCAGGTCGAGCAGCACCAACCCGCGCTCGCCCCGCTCAGCGAGACTGCGAGAGACGGCAGCGGCGCTGATCACCGGCAGGGTGGCACCGGTCGCCGTCACCACGAGATCGGCCTCGCGCAGCTCGTTGTCGAGCGCATCGAGGCCAACGGCTCGGCCATCGAGCTTCTCGGCCAGCCGCCGGGCGCGCTCGAGCGAGCGGTTCGCGATGACCAGCTGGCCGACCCCCGCACGGCGCAGCAGGCTGCCGGCCAGCGCACCGGTCGAGCCGGCGCCCACGAGCACCACGCGCGTGCCCTCCAGCGGACCGGTCGCCGGATCGAGCGTGGTCGGCGACTCCAAAAGCGCGTCGCCGGCGACCCGCAGGCCGACGCCGACCAGCGAGGCAGCGGCGGTGTCGATTCCGGTCTCGGCATGCGCCCGCTTGCCGACTCGCAGCGCTTCGCGCATCAGCTCGGACAGGCCGCGGCCGGCACTGGCCTCGTCGCGGCCGATCTTGTACGCCTGGCGGACCTGCCCGAGGATCTGCGCTTCGCCGACCAGCATGGAGTCGAGCCCGCAGGCGACCGAGAACAGATGCTGCACCGCGCGCGCCTCGTGGTGGACGTACAGGCTGCGGTGCAGCTCCTCGAACGGCAGCCCCGCGGTGCGGGCCAGCACCTCGCCGACCTCGGTGACCCCGCCGTGGAAGGTCGCCGTCTCGGCGTACACCTCGACCCGGTTGCACGTGGTCAGCAGCACGGCCTCGCTGATGTGCTCGCCGGCGAGTAAATCGTGCAGCACCTTGGGCACGTCTTCGGGGCTGACAGCAGCGCGCTCCAGCAGCTCCGGAGACGCGCTGCGGTGATTGAGACCGATCGCCAGCAAGCTCACGAGACGGCCGCCGTTGCTGCCGCGGCGGTGACCGAACTCATAGCGGCCCTGGACTTGCGGGTCTCGTGGAAGGAGAGGATCTGCAGCTCGACAGCAAGATCGACCTTGCGCACGTCGACCCCGGCCGGCACCGAGAGCACGGTGGAAGCGAAGTTCAGCACGCTCGTCACCCCGCAGGCGACCAGACGGTCACAGACCTGCTGGGCCGCGCAGGCCGGGGTGGCGATGACGCCGATGCTGACCTGTTCGCTGGCGACGACCGACTCGAGATCGTCCATCGGACGCACCCGCAGGCCGGCGACGAGCTCTCCCGAACGGTGCGGATCGGCGTCGAAAAGCCCGGCGATGCGGAAGCCCCGGGCGGTGAAGCCACCGTAGCCGGCGAGGGCATGCCCGAGGTTGCCGATCCCGACGATGGCCACCGCGCGATGCTGGGTGACCCCGAGCTCGCGGCTGATCTCCTCGCAGAGGCAGTCGACCTCGTAACCGACGCCGCGGGTGCCGTAGGAACCGAGCTGGCTGAGGTCCTTGCGCACCTTCGCACTGGTGACCCCGGCGCCGGCCGCCAGATCTTCGGAAGAGACGCAGGTGACGCCGCTGTCGGCGAGGTCGATCAGGACGCGCAAGTACAGCGGAAGGCGTGCGACGGTGGCTTCCGGGATCCCCGGGCGATCAGCCCGATCGGCGCGCAGCCGATGCACCGGGACGCTGGCCTGCACCAATGCAGCTCCTCGGCCCCAAACAAGAGCCTGTCGGCCCTGACGACCCTCTCACCATAAGAGCTCGTGAACGCTTTCACAAATTGGCTCTCAGGCCCCTCTCACCAGCGGCGCTGACCAGCGAGTGCGGCACGCAGCCGGCTCTCGTCCACCCTCCAGTAGCAATGCTCGGCGCCGTCGAGCAGCACGACGGGCACCCGGTCGCCGTACTCGTCGGCGAGGGCCTCGCTGGCGTCGACGTCCCGCTCGACCCATCCGACTCCGAGCTGGCCGGCGACCGACGCCAGCACGGCGCGGGCGTCCTCGCACAGGTGGCAGCCGCTCCTGCTCAGCAGCACGAGCCTGGAGTCCGGCACGTTCAGCTTCCCGGCGCCGGGACCGGCTCGTCCGGCGTCTCGCCCGACACATCGTGCAGACCCATCTCACGCAGCCGGGCCTTCGCCACCTTGCCCATCGGACCGACGCTCGTGTGCGGGAGGGCGGGGACGAACTCCACCGCCGTCGGGCTCTTGAAGCGGGCCAGCGAGCGGCCGGCGTGGGCGATGACGTCGTCGACGGAGAGCACGGCGCCCGGACGCAGCACGATCAGCGCCTTGACCGCGTCGCCGGTGTAGGGGTGCGGGATGCCGAAGACGGCGGCTTCGACGATGTCGGGATGGGTCAGCAGGACGTCCTCGACCTCACGCGGGTAGACGTTGAAACCGCTGACCAGGATCAGCTCGGGACGCCGGTCGACCAGTTGCAGATCGCCGCCGTCGCGTTCGATCGCCAGATCAGCCGTGCGCCACCAGCCCTCCGCGTCGGGCCCGTCATGACCATCCGGCCAGTAGCCGCTGAACAGGTTGGCGCCGCGGATGGCGATCTCGCCCGGGTCGTCGGCATCCACCTCGGCGCCGGACGAGTCCAGCAGCCGCACTTCCACACCCGGCACCGGACGTCCCACTGAACCGGGCTTGGGCACCTCGCTCATCAGCGTGCTCGTCACCGTCGGCGCGGCCTCGGTGAGCCCGTAGCCCTCGAACACGTAGCGACCGGTCAGGTCGAGCAGCCGTCGCACCACGTCAGGTGCCAGCGGCGCCGCACCGGACACTGCCAGCCGCAGCCCGGCGAACGCGTCGCTGACCTGCGGGAGCATCGACCAGGCGACGAAGACCGGCGGCGCACCGAGCACGACCGAAACGCCGCGGCGCATGACCACCTCGAGCGTCTGGCTGGGATCGAAGCGCTCGACGAGCACGCCCGTAGCCCCCGCCGCCGCCACCATCCCGAGCCCGCTGTTCAGCCCAAAGACGTGAAAGAGCGGAAGGACGAGCAGCACGACGTCGTCGGACGACACGACCGGGGGCGCGATGGAGCCGACATGGCGCAGGTCGGCCAGCAACGCCCGGTGCGTGAGCATGGCGCCCTTGGGAGTGCCGGTCGTTCCCGACGTGTAGAGCAGAACGGCGAGATCCTCGCCCGCGCCGGCTGATGCGGCCGCCCCCGGCGCTGCCTCAGCGAGGACTTCGGCAAACTTCAGGACCCCGTCGGCAGCCTCACGCCCAACGGCCACGACGGTCTCGAGCGCGGGCGCCGACTGGCGAGCTTCCTGCAGCGTCGCGAGATAAGGCCCCGCGACGACGGCCAGCCGGGCCCCGCTGTCGCTGAGCAGGTGTGCCATCTCGCGCGCCGTGTACGCCGGATTGACCGGTACGACGACGAGTCCGGCGCGCAGCGCCCCGTAGTAGGTGACGGCGAATTCGACGACATTGCCCAGCACCACGGCGATGCGATCGCCCATGACCAGGCCCATCCCACGCAGGGCTGTCGCCATCCGGTCGACGTCGCCGTCGAGGTCGGCCCACGACGTACTGCGATGGGCGCCGACCAGGGCAGCATGCTCGCCACGACCCCGGGCCGCGGAGCGGACGAGATCAGCGACATTCGACGCCTGATCGCCGCCCGCGGCGGGATCGACCGGATCGCTCACGCGTCGCCAACTCCCCAGTTTCTTCAGAGCCCCGCCTTCGTCAGAGCAGGGACGCCGGGTCGCCGCAGACGACCTTCAGCCCCCTCCCCGCGAAAATCTACTGTCCGACACGTCCAGGACAACGCCCCCCAAGCAACCCGGGCCGAAGCGCGCGGCGGGATCCATGCCGGTCACCCGGAAGGCCCAGGTCACACACAAGAATCGCAAGTGCCACGTTTCAGCGGGGTTATATGCACACGCGTTGGGGAATCTGGCTCTCGCAGTATGTCGTGTCGCTCACGTAAGGTCTTGCGGAGCCAAACGCAGGACGTCGCTCGTCTTCTTGCCCGGGGGATTCATGCCAGCCGAGTCTTATCGACGCGGCTTCCGCTTGACCTGCGGCGATCGGAAGGGCGAGACATGAGTCGGCCAGCGGTTCGGCAGCCGGCAGAACTGCTCGACTTTGCGCTGCTGCGCGCCGAGCTGATCCGATTTCGCGCTGCCCCGCGACGCGTCCCTGCACCCGGATTGCCCCCGCGGCCCTCTCCCCGGCCCAGCCCGACAGCC
>DATAVO010000093.1:0-67098 GCA_036267695.1 Frankiaceae bacterium | reverse complement strand
CGGATCGTGGCCGATACGGCGTCTCTCGGCGCGGCGTTCGCTGAGCTGCTCGACGTCGAGCCGCCTCCGGCGGGGCTGCGGGAGCGGATCCTCGCCGCTGCGACGGCTGAGCCCCGGCTGCCCCGGCTGCCGCGTGATGCGACCCCGGATCCGATGGCGCGCCCGACATCGCCCGCCGTCGGGTACTCGTCCGAGCCGAGGATCGCGCCTGCGGCACCTGCTCGGGTCGTTCCGAGGCAGCGCCGTTTCCTGCGCGAGCGGGCTGCCATCGGTGCGCTGGCTGCCGCCATCGCAGTGGCGGTCGCCGTCCCGGTGACACTGGCGGCGTCACACCACGGCTCGTCGAGCGGTGTGGCCGCACAAGCAGTCACGCTGACGGCGGGATCCGGCTCCGGTGTGGGCAAGGCCGTCGTGACCGATCAGGACGTCTTCCTGCTCGCTGACGGCCTCCGGAGCAACGACGCTGCCAGCTCCATCTACGTGCTCTGGGTGCAGGCCTCCGATGGCCAGCCCAAGCCCGTGGCTACTTTCGACGTGGCCGGCAGCGCGCCCCTTCAGCTCGCGGCCACGAAGCTGCCGTACAGCGGCTCACAGATCCGCCGGCTGGCGGTCTCCCTGGAGTCCGGCCGCAAGGCACCGGCTCGGCCGACGGACGTGGTGCTGAGCGGAACCGCTGCCTGATCAGCGCAGCTTGCGCGGCGGCAGCGGAATGAAGCCGCTGGTGCGCCGGACGTACTCGGTGTAGCCGGGGCGCCGCTCGCTCATGCCTTTCTCGAGCGTCGGCTTGCCGGTGCCGTTCGCGAGCGTGTACGTCATGGCCGCGGTCGACAGGATGGTCAGCGCCCCTTGCCATTGCTGGGCGGCGATCAGGTACAGGCCCCACCAGACGCAGGCATCACCGAAGTAATTCGGATGCCGGGTGTAGTGCCACAGGCCGCGGTCCATGACCTGATCCTTGGAGCCCGGGTCGTTGCGGAAGCGGGTGAGCTGCCAGTCGCCGACCGCCTCGAAGAAGAACCCGACCGCGAAGATAGCCGTTCCCACCCAGGTCAGCACGCCGGGGCCGGACCGTTCGTACATCGCCACCTGAACCGGCAGGGAGACGAACCACATGACGACGCCCTGGGTCAGGTAGACCATCCGAAGGGCGTAGAGCTGCGGATTGCCAGGGGCTTTGGCGAGCAGTGCGGCGTAGCGCGGGTCCTCGCCCTTGCCCCAGTTGCGCCGTCCGATGTGGAACGCGAGCCGAAGGCCCCAGGCGGCGGTCAACGCGGCGATCAGGACGCGTCGGGTGGTGTTGCCATGGCCGCTCGACGCGAGCAACGCCGTCAACGCGACGACGGCGAAACCGAGCCCCCAGGTCACGTCGATGACGCTGTGGTGCCCGCGCCAGATCGCCACGGCAAACGTGATCGCCATCAGTACGGCGACAGCCGCCAGCGTGATGGGCAGCCCCTCGAGGAAGGGCGTGGTCGAAAAGCTGCTAACCGGCGTATGCCCCTCGCGTCGCTGGCATGCCACTGGCGCCGCTCGGACCCGGCTTCACGGCAAGAATCTGATCCACGCCCATCCGCCCTTCCTGAAAGGCCAGCGCGCCGCCGACAAAGTACAGCCGCCATACGCGGGCGACCTCTTCACCCACGAGGGCGACCGCTTCGTCCCAGCGCTTCTCGAAGGTCTCATACCAGGCTGCCACCGTACGCACGTAATGCTCTCGCAAAGCATGCACATCGCGCACCTCGAAGCCGGCGGACTCGAGCAGATCGATGGTCTGGCCGACCGGGCGCATGTGCATGTCCGGTGCGATGTAGGACTCGATGAATGCGCCGCCGCCGGGATGCGAGCCGGTGCGTGACATCTGCTGGAGCACGAGCCGCCCTTCGGGCTTGAGCTGGCGGAACAGCTGCGCGGCGTACACGGGATAGTTCGCCTGGCCGACGTGCTCACCCATTTCCAGCGATACCACCGCGTCGTAAGGACCGTCATTCACGTCGCGGTAGTCCTGCAGGCGGAGGTCGACCCGGTCAGCCAGACCCTCGTCGGCGGCGCGGCGGGAAGCGAAGGCATGCTGCTCGCGCGAAAGCGTGACGCCGGTGACGCTCACGCCGTAGTGCTCGGCAGCGTGCAACGAGAGCGAACCCCAGCCGCAGCCGACATCGAGCAGCCGCTGGCCGGGCTGCAGGCCGAGCTTGCGGCAGACGAGATCGAACTTGTCGCGCTGCGCCTCGACGAGCCCGTAGCCGGGTTCTTCGCTCGTCCAGTAAGCGCACGAATACGCCATTCGCGGGTCGAGCACGAGGGCGTAGAAGTCGTTGGAGAGGTCGTAGTGGTGGGAGATCGCCGAGCGGTCGCGCAGCTTGGTGTGCAACCGTCCGGTGAGCTTCGCCTGAGATGCGGGCGCGGGCAGCGGGCGGCCGATGATGCCGAGTTGCAGGGCCGTCCGGGCCGCCTTGGCGAGCTGGCGGGGCCCCGGCCGGCGAGCCGTCAGCCCGCGCTCGCGGATGGTCGCCCAAACGTTTTCCAATGCGGTCTGCAGATCGCCCTCGACATCGAGCTCGCCGGTGACGTACGCCTGCGCCAGGCCGAGCTCACCCGGCGACCACAGCAGCCTCCGAAGCGCAGCGGGGGAGCGCAGGATCGCGACCGGAGTGCCGGCGGGCCCGGCTTCGCTCCCATCCCAAGCACGCAGGCGAAACGGCAGCCCGCCGCCGAACAGCGGCGCGACGAGGGCTTCGAGCTGCCCGGCGATGCCGGTCGTCGCCGGTGCGGGCGGCGCCGATGAGGCAGCCGGGCGTTCGGTGAGCAGTGTCATCGCGATCGGTCCCTACTTGGTGAAGATGTACTGGTAGACGTCGAGATAGCCGGAGCGGAAGCCGGCTTCGGAGTACGCGAGGTACAGGCTCCACATACGCCGGAAGGTGGCGTCGAAACCGAGCGCGTCGACAGCGGCGGGATCGGCCTCGAAGGCCTCCCGCCACAACCGCAGCGTCTGCGCGTAGTGCAGTCCGAAGGCGTGGCGGTCGAGCACCTTCAGCCGGGTGTCGCGGGCGACGGTGCGCTCGATCGAGTCCACCGAAGGGATCAGGCCGCCGGGGAAGATGTACTTGAGGATCCAGGTGTAGGTGTCCCGAGAGGCCTGCATCCGGTCGTCGGGCATCGTGATCGCCTGCAGACCGACGCGGCCGCCGGGCCGTAGCCGCTCATCGAGGGTGCGGAAGTAGATGGGCCAGAATTCGTAGCCGACCGCCTCGATCATCTCCACGCTGACGACCGCGTCGTACATGCCGGTGGCATTGCGGTAGTCGCACAGCTGGATCTGCACCCGATCGGCCACGCCCCCATCGGCGACCCGCTGCAACGCCAGTTCGCGCTGCTGCTCGGAAAGGGTGATGGAGGTGACGCGGGCGCCGCGCTGGGCGGCACGAAGCGCGAGCTCCCCCCACCCGGTGCCGATCTCCAGGACAGTGGTGTCGGCGCCGACGTGCGCGCCGTCGAGCAAGTGATCGATCTTGCGCGCCTGACCCTCTGGTAGCCGCGCGGCGGTGACCTGGGGCAGGATCCGGTTGGCTCCGGGGGTCTCCTCGAACAGTGCCGAGGAGTAGGTCATCGACGGATCGAGGAAGAGCGCGAAGAGCTCATTCGACAGGTCGTAGTGATGGGCGATGTTGCGCTTGCTCGCGGCCGTTGTCGCACGGTGCAGCCGGGGCTGGTGCTGCACGGCCAGGTCGCGTAGCCGCTGTAGCCGCGGAGGAATCAGGGTGGACATCTCGCGGGCGAAGACGGTGAGCAGGCCGGCGAGGTCGCCCGCGTCCCAGTCACCCGCCATGAACGCTTCCCCGAAGCCGATGAGCCCGCCTTCGCCGAGCCGGCGGTAGAACGCGTCAGGCCGCACCAGGCGCATCACGGGATCACCCGCGCGTCCGCCGCCGAAGACCGCGCCGTCCGGCAGCGCGATCTGCACGGCGAGCCGCTGGACGACGCCGGCAAAAAGCCTGCGGGCAACGGCAGCGCGCAGCCGGCCGTCGGGGACGTTGGCCACATCCGGCCAACGCGTGGCGTCGATGGGGGGCGGCTCCAGCGCCAGAACCTGCGGGGCGGCGGATGCGTCAGTCGATCGCTTTGACGCGGTGGTGGTGGTCATCCGTGCTCCTTTGTGGGGGAGGAGAAACGGCGCGGGACCACAGGGAGCCCGCGGACATACAGCTTGATTCCTTGCCAGCGAATGCGAACCGACACTGCGGCGGTGGTCCAGGGCCGGCCCAGCAGCATCCGGACGACGCCGAAACCGCGAGCGGGGCGGCGCACGCCCTGCACGCTCGCCACGAACGTCGCCCCTTGCGGCGGGTGCAGCGTGATCGACAGCCGGAGCTCCTTGCCGGGCTCCGGCAGGCTCATCGTGTAACGGCCGGCGACCTCGTAGAACGGCGAGACGTAGAACTGCTTTTCGGTGTCGGCGCGGCCGCGCGCATCGGTCTGCAGCAGGTAGCGGTGGCGCTGGCCGTAGGTGTTGTGGACCTCGGCGATGACGCAGCGCAGTGACCCGTCAGGGTCGTGGCACCAGAAGACGCTCAGCGGGTTGAAGACGTAGCCGAGGATCCGGGCGTTGGCGAGCATCCGGATCTGGCCGCCGCGCAGATCGATTCCCTTGTCCGCGAGGTAGGAGTCGACGTTCTCGCGCAGAGAGCGTTCGGGGTCGCCGAGGTGGTCGCGGGCTTCGAAGCTGGCGAACGGGCGCAGCGGCAAGGGGAGTGCCGGCAGCGCGTCGAGGTCGACGAGCCACTGATAGCTGCGGTAGCGAAACGCGTTGCGCAGGGGGGTGGTGCGGACGTGATGGATATGGACGTCGTAGAGCGCAGCGGCCGTATCCCGGCCGGCCGACCGTGCCGGTGCGCTCCCGGCGCGCTCGCCCGGGCCGGCGACGACGGTCACCACACCCCGCCTAGCGCCTGGGCCGCGGCCAGGCCCGAGCGGGCGCCGTCCTCATGGAAACCCCAGCCGTGCCAGGCCCCCGCAAGCGCGAAACTTGGCGTCGTCAGCTCCGGCAGCCGCCCCTGGGCCGCCAGCGACTCCGGGTTGTACGTGGGGTGCTCGTAGACCATCTCGTCCACGACGGTGCGCGGATCGACCCGCTCGCCGGAGCCGAGCGAGACGATGTAGCGGGTCTCGGTAGGCAGCTTCTGCAGCCGGGTCATGTCGTAGCTGACCATGACGTTTTCCGCTTGGTCAAAGCACGAGGACATGCGGTAGTTCCACGAGGCCATCGCTCCCTTTGCCGCCGGGAGAATGCTGGCATCCGTGTGCAGCAGCGTGTGGTTCGCCGAGTACCGGAACGTTCCGAGAATCTCGCGCTCGGCCGGCGTGGGATCGGCCAGCATCGCCAGCGCCTGATCGGGATGGCTGGCGACGACGACACCGTCGTAACGCAGAGCCGTGTCGGCGTCGTCGATGAGCTGGACGCCGCCGTCGGGCAGTCGCCGCACCGAGCGCACCGGTGTCGCCGTGAAGACCGCCGACAGTTCCTTCGCCAGCTTGTCGACGTAGGTGCGCGACCCGCCGACGACGGTGCGCCACGTGGGCGATCCGCTGACCGAGAGCGCTCCATGGTTCTGCAGGAACGTGAAGAGGTAGCGCGCCGGATAGCGGCCGGCGTCGGCCGGTGCGCACGACCAGACGGCGGCCACCAGGGGAGTGATGAAGTGGCGAACGAAATAGGTCGAGTAGCGCCCCGCTGCGAGGAACTCGGTCAGCGTCTGGTCGCCGATCGAGTCCTGATGCTCGCTGGCCGCCAGCACCCGGCGGGCGGCGCGGTGGAACTTGGGGACCTCCGTCAGCATCCGCAGGTAGCGCGGACGCGTGAGCGAGCGCGGCTGGGCGAACAGGCCGCTGACCCCGCGGGCGCCGGCGTATTCCAGCCCGCACCCGGCACAGGACACCGACATGCTCATCTCGGCTTCCTGCGTCTGCACCCCGAGTTCGGCGAAGAGCCTGAGCAGGGTCGGGTAGGTGGCCGAATTGTGGACGATGAAGCCGCTGTCGACCGCGAGCGTCGGCCCGGTCTCGCCGCGCGAGGTCAGCGACGAACCGCCGGGCGCTTCGGTTCCGCCGTCGATGACATCATGGGTATGGGAGTGACCGCCGAGGCGGGAGTCGGCCTCATAGAGCGTGACGTCGGCGTTGCGCTGCAGGACGTAGGCGGCGGTGAGACCGGCGATTCCGCTACCGACGACGGCGATGTGTCGCCGGTGAGGGCGACTCCCGGTGCTCTCGGTGCCCCCCGCGCTCTCTGTGCTGCTCCCGTCAGTGCCTGCGTGAGCCACAGCGAGCCTCCCCCGACACCTCGTTCGTCTCCTTGACGCCCGATGTCTTCACCTGAGGGTTCGCTTGACGCCCCGGAAAAGTTCGTCAGATGTGAGGGATACCACGCGGTGCGCGCCCGGTCTGAGGAATCGAGGACGCCGTTCAGATCAGGTGCCAGGGCGGGCGTCGGCGTCGGCGTACGCCTTCATCGAGATGACCTTTCCGCTCTCGTCGAAGGTCATCAGATCGGTGGTGACCATCGAAATGGTGTCCTCACCGACCGGCACGTCGATGCGGAACTGGAACGCCGCTTCGTGGCCGACCACGGTGACCGGCCCCAGCCGGGTAGCGGTCAGCGTGACGCCGGCGACCGCCGAATAGAACCCGCGGATCGCCTCGTGGCCGTACTTGGGTTCCGTGCCCAAGGGGTCTTCGACCCGGGCATTCGGGTCATACAGGGCGACAATTCCCTCCGTATCACCCTTGGTGAGCAGCGCAATGTACTGGTCACAGGTGGCACAGATCTCCTCGCGCGTGGCCATGACTTTTGTCCCCTTCCGGGCGCGGGTGTCGGGTCGATACAAGCACCGAGTGGAACGGTCCGCACCAGCAGGATCGTTCATCAGGGGAATCCCGCCCGCGCAGCACGTCAGGAGACGAGATGGCCATCCATTCGACCGACTCGCCGAAAGCGGGCAACGAGCGCTCGAGCGCGCGCGAACGCTCGGCCGCCGCCCGCGAGTTGCAGCGCAAGCGTGACTCCCGGCGTCGCCGGCTCATCATCGGCGCCATCACCGCTGTGCTGCTTGCGGTCGTCGCCGTCATGGTGATCATCTACGCCACCAAGAGCGAGAAGAAGGTCGCCGCCTCCACCGCTGCGCCCGCCGCGGCCGTCAAAACCGTGACCTCGATCCCCGCCTCGACCTTCGCGAAGGTCGGCTTCGGCAAGCTGCTTTCCGCCCCGAAGAAGGTCAGCGGATCGGCGCTGACCATCAACGGCAAGCCCGGCGTGGTCTACCTGGGCGCCGAGTACTGCCCGTTCTGCGCCGCCGAGCGGTGGCCGCTCGTGGTCGCGCTCTCACGCTTCGGCACCTGGTCGAACCTGTCCCAGACGGTGTCAGGTGCCGCTCCCGAGCCGTACCCCGCGACCCCGACGTTCAGCTTCGTCGGTGCCTCGTTCACCAGCCCATACCTGACCTTCCAGGGCGTGGAGACCGAGACCAACCAGAAGAAGGCCGGCGCGTACACGAAACTGCAGACGCCTACTGCGGCTCAGGAGGCCCTCGTCGCGAAGTACGGTTCCGGCGCTATCCCCTTCCTTGATTTCGGTAACAAGTACACGATCGAGGGCGCGAGCTACAGTTCCGCCCCACTCGTCGGGAAGTCCTTCGACGAGATCGCCGCGGCGACAGCTGACCCCAATTCCGACGTCGGAAAGGGTGTACTGGGTACGGCAAACGTCATGACCGTCGCCATTTGTGACGTGACAGGTGGCAAGCCCAGCACGGTCTGCAACGATCCGACCATCACCAAGCTCCGGAGCGCTTTGAATGGCAAGAGCTGACATGACCGGCGACGCTGATCTCGCCGTCCGTTGGAAAGCCCCGCGGTGGGCGGCGCCGGTCAGCCTGCTCGTCTGCGTGCTCGGGATCGCCGTCGCGAGCTACCTGACGTACGCGCACTACACCGACGTCCGCAATCTGGCCTGTTCCGACCGTGGGGTCGTGAACTGCGCCAAGGTCACCACCTCCTCGCAGTCGCACTTCCTCGGCATGCCCGTCGCCGTCCTCGGGCTCGCGTTCTTCGTCGCGATGGCGGCGCTGTGCCTGCCGTGGTCCTGGCGCCGGCCCGAGCCGATCGTGCGTTACGCGCGGCTGGGCGCGGCTCTCGGCGGGGTGGCCATGATTCTGTGGCTGGTCTACGCCGAGCTGTTCATCATCGACGCAATCTGCCTGTACTGCACCGTGGTCCACGGACTCACGCTGATCTTCTTCCTGGTCGTCGCATCGGCCACGGTCAGCGGCACCAGCCGTCCGGTGCTGGACGAGTTCGAGGACTACGACGAGTACGACGACGATGACGAAGAGAACGACGAGCCAGCCACTGCTGGCGACGGTGCCCGGGTGGGTAGCTCCGACTGAGCCTCGCCTGCTGCGCTAGAACGCTCGCCTAGAACGGCAGCTAGAACGGCGGAGGGTTCTGGGCGGCGGCGGTGGCGCGCAGCCGCAGGATCGTCTTGTGCACTTCACTGGCATCGCGCACGAATGTGAAGCGGTGCAGCGGTCCGTCGCGCTGGGCGGGCGTGTCGAAGGTCAGCGTGCCGAACCAGCGGGCGGCCGGGCCGAGCTCCAGGTCGAGAACCGTGATGGTCTGCAACGCCACTGATGGCCGGTGGGTCGTTACGAGGCCGTGGACACGGTAGAGCCGCCGGTTGGTGACGACCAGCCGGTCGTAGAGCCAGGTGCCGATATCGGCGGCGAGCCAGATCAGGATGGCGACGGCGGTGAGGGTGCGGACGAAGGCGCTCGCGTGGCCGAGCAGCAATACCGCCACCGAGAGGCCGGCGACCAGGATCAGAACCGTTTTACGGCTGAAACGGGCGGGCGCGCGGATGGTCTCGATCAGGATCGAGGCAGCGAAGATCAGCACCAGCCCGACCGTCGGATGCGAGACCATCATCCCCACGCCGCTGCCGGTGCGGATGGCCTTCGGAATCAGTACGGCAGGATGCTGACGCGAGCAGATGACCACGTCTTCCTGGTCACCGAGATGGCGCAGCGGGATCGAATCGAGACGCTGCACCCAATCGCGAAGGCGGTTCGTTACCGCCATGTCACCGACCTGTGGACTGGTGGACAGGGAGTGACAAACCTAGCGCGCTCAGTGCCGACTTCTGGCCCTGGGCGGCGGCGACACGCCGGAGTGGCGTGACGTCCAACAAGGGATCTTGGGACTAGCCTGGCGACCGTTACTCACTGTGGGAGGAGGGTCGCAGATGGCAGCCAAAGCGTTTTTGGCGGTAGGTGGGCTGGTGGCAATCGTCCTGCTTGCTGGGATTCTCGGTGGCGACTCCTCGGTCCACACCTTCGGCAACGACCTCTACACCTTCGTGCACTGGCTCGGGCATTGGATCGGCAAGATCGGTCACTGGATCGGCGAGACGTGGCAGTCCTACTTCGGCCACGACAAGAAGCCGACCACCGCCTAGTCCGCCCTTTAGAGTCCAGGCAGTGAATCGCGTCCGCCTTCTCGCGCCGGCCCTCGTCGTGGGCGCGCTAGCGTTGACGACGGCCTGTGGTTCCAGCGGTGGCAAGGATGTCGCGCTGGCGGCCCCTTCACCTGGGCCCACCGCGTCGGCGACGCCATCACCGACGCCATCACCGACGCCATCACCGACCCCCACACCGACCCCCACACCGACCATCGATCCGGGCACCTTGCCCCAGACCATGGTCCAGCCGGTCATCGACGCGAACTTCATGTCGCGCCTGTCGGGCTACTGGACCCACGTGCTGGCGGGCAGCATCGGCCCCGGCAACGACTTCTTCTTCCCGCGCACCGCCTACCTGCAGCTCAAGCAGCTTCCGAACGCGGGCGGTGACTTCGACACCCGGCTGTATCACGACTACATCAATGACGTCATCGCCGATCACGCCCTGGTCACCAGCGGCGGCGCGGGCGCGAAGGTCCTGGGAGTCGACGTGCCCGCCGAGTCGGTGCGCTGGATCCCGCCGGGCGTCGAGGTCAACTCGATCGGCTATTACGAGGTCATGTACGCGCGGGTGCGCTACGAGGTGGGCGGCCAGGTCAAGTCGTTCGCGATCGACTCGATGATTTCCTGGCGCGGGCAGTGGTACGTCGTGCATCTCGGTCCGGACTGGCGCCCGGGGGCCGGGGGATGGGTGTGCAAGCCCGACCCGGCGACCCCGCTGCCGATCTCCGCCGAGTGCCTGCGCGGCTAGGTCTTTCCCGTTGCCACGACGGCGCTCGGATGTGCTCGCCGAGCTCGGCGGGGTACAGGTCCGCAGCGATCCGGAAAATCCCGATGGCCGGCTGATGCTCATCGACGGGATCGACGCGTCCTACGTCGACCTCGCTGATCCGACCTTCCTGGACTTCGGCTACGTCCGGCGGATCGGCGACGTGATCGACGTCGCCTGGCCGGAGGGTCAGCCCATCACTGCGGTGCACCTCGGCGGCGCTGGAGCGACGCTCCCGCGCTATGTCCGCGCGACCCGGCCGCGATCCCGGCAGGTGGTTTTTGAGATCAGCGCCGATGTGCTGAGCCTGGCCCGCTCCCATCTGGGGCTCCGATCGGGTGATGGCCTTCGCGTGCATCGGCAGGATGCCCGGCTCGGCCTGCTGGGCCTGCCCGACGCGAGCCAGCACGTGGTGGTCGGTGATGCCTTCGAGGGCACCCGGGTGCCCGGCCCTCTCGGCAGCGTCGAGGCGGCGCGCGAGATAGCCCGGGTACTGCGGCCGGCTGGGCTCTACGTGCTGAACGTCATCGACTCACCGCCCCTGGCCTACGCGCGTGCCCAGGTCAGCACGCTGCGGCTGGCGTTCTCCGAGCTCGCTGCGATCGCCGATCCCGGTGTCGTACGCGGCCGGCGCACCGGCAACGTCGTCTTCGTCGCCGGTCAGCAGAAGCTTCCGCTCGAGGCCCTCGGGCTGCGGGCCCGCCAGGCAGCCGTGCCCGAACGCGTCATGGATACCCGGGCGTGCGTGCGCTTCGCTGCCGGAGCCAAGCCACTGCGCGACGATTCCCCAGCGACCCCGATGGCTGCCCTTCCCGAGTTCGGCTGATCCCTGGGGCGGCGCGGCTCAGCCGCTGGCGGCGGAACTGCGGCGGGTCGGGCGCGGTCCCTTCGTCGAGGATCCCTTGAGCGAGGGCGGTGGCACGACCGGGCCGATGTCGCCATCGGGTGCTTCGTCGAGATCGACGATCACCGGTGCGTGGTCGCTGGGGTCCTTGCCTTTGCGGGCGGCACGGTCGGTGTACGCCGCCTTGAGGCGTGACGCGACAGCCGGCGTGCCTAGCAGCAGGTCGATACGCATGCCGAGGTCCTGATGAAACGCGCCTGCCCGGTAGTCCCAGTAGCTGAAGACGGGGACCTCGGCGGGCCACCGCTCGCGTACCAGATCGACGAGGCCCAGCTCTTTGAGCTTGTCGAGCGCCGCCCGCTCCCGCTCGGTCACGTGCGTCGCCCCGACGAAGACGGACGGATCCCAGACGTCGACATCGGCGGGAGCGATGTTGAAATCGCCGGCGACCACGAACGGCCCCTTGGGCACCGCGGCTCCGACTTCGTCGGCCAGCGCCCCCAGCCAGGTCAGCTTCGCCTCGTACATCGGGTCGTCGATGGTGCGCCCGTTCGGCACGTAGACCGACCACACGCGCAGCCCGCCGCAGGTTGCGCCCACCGCGCGGGCCTCCTCGCCGAGCGGTCCGGCCGAGGGGCCGAGCCCGACCTGAACGTCTTCGAGTCCGACCTTCGACAGGATCGCGACCCCGTTCCACCGCCCCTGCCCCACATGGGCATAGCGGTAGTCCCGGCGGAAGAGGTCGTCGGCGAACAGGGCGTCGAAGTCGGCGTCGCCGAGCTTGGTCTCTTGCAGGAAGGCGATGTCGGGATGAGCCCGGTCCAGCCAGTCGATGAGCCGGAATTGACGGGCTTTGGCTGAGTTCACGTTCCAGGTGGCGAGCCGCACCGGCGTCAGAGTAATCGGCGAGAGGGCGTGCGGCGTAGAGTGCATGACGTGCAAACGCGACTTCTTCTCGAGCCGCGCTGACGCCATCCGGCCAGCGTGGTGACCCTCCGTGCGCGGGGGGTTTTTTCGTGTTCGCAGCCAGGACCAGCTGAAAGGCGAGAACGTGACCGGCCCAAAGACAGCGCCGACCGGGCGGGCTGACTCCTACGACGCGCAGGCCAGCCAGCAGCGCTGGCTGGACGTGTGGGATTCGCTCGACCTCTACCGCGCCTCGGGGCCGCGCGTCGCCGGCCGCCCGAAGATGTACGTGCTGGATATGTTTCCCTACCCCTCCGGCGATCTGCACATGGGTCACGCCGAGGCGTTTGCCATCGGCGACGTGGTTTCTCGCTACTGGATGCTGCGCGGCTTCGACGTCCTGCATCCGATTGGGTGGGACTCCTTCGGCCTGCCGGCGGAGAACGCGGCGATCCAGCGCAACGAGCATCCGGCGGACTGGACCTACAAGAACATCGAGACGCAAGCGGCGTCGTTCCGCCGCTTCGGGGTGAGCTTCGACTGGAGTCGCCGGCTGCACACCAGTGACCCGGAGTACTACCGCTGGACCCAGTGGCTCTTCTTGCGCTTCATGGAGCGCGGTTTGGCCTACCGCAAGTCGTCGGCGGTCAACTGGTGCCCGCACGACCAGACGGTGCTGGCGAACGAGCAGGTGGTCAACGGCCGCTGTGAGCGCTGCGGGCACGAGGTCACCAAGCGCGAGCTGACCCAGTGGTACTTCAAGATCACCGAGTACGCCGACCGCCTGCTGGATGACATGGTGCCGCTGGAGGGTCACTGGCCCGAGCGCGTGCTGACGATGCAGCGCAACTGGATCGGCCGCTCCACCGGCGCCCACGTCGACTTCAAGGTCGTCGGCGCCGGCGAAGGCGGCGGCGACCGAACGGTGACCGTCTACACGACTCGTCCGGACACGCTGTACGGCGCGACGTTCTTCGTCGTCGCCGCGGATGCGCCGCTGGCGACCGAGCTGTGTGCGCCGGAAAAGCGCGCCGAGCTGGACGCGTACATCGAGCAGGTGCGCAAGCTGTCGGACATCGATCGGCAGACCACCGAGCGCCCGAAGACGGGCGTCGACCTGGGGGTCGTCGCCATCAATCCGGTGAACGGCGAGGAGCTGCCGGTCTACGGGGCCGACTACGTCCTGGCCGACTACGGAACTGGCGCGATCATGTCCGTCCCCGCGCACGATCAGCGCGACCTGGATTTCGCCAAGGCGTTCCACCTGCCGGTGCGCGTCGTCGTCGACACCGGTCAGCCCGACCCCGCGGAGACCGGCATTCCCACGACCGGCGACGGGGTGCTCATCAACTCGGGCTCGCTGAACGGGCTGGCGAAGGACGAAGCGATCGCGGCCGTCATCGCCGAGCTGGAGGCGGCCGGGCTGGGCACCGGCGCCGTCAACTACCGGCTGCGCGACTGGCTGCTCTCGCGCCAGCGGTACTGGGGTTGCCCCATCCCCGTCATCCACTGCCCGACCTGTGGCTCGGTGCCGGTACCGGACGATCAGCTGCCGGTCACGCTGCCGGACATGCGCGGCGAAGAGCTGCATCCAAAGGGCGTCTCGCCGCTCGCGTCGAACCGCGCCTGGGTCGAGGTCGACTGCCCGACGTGCGGTGGCCCGGCCGAGCGTGACACCGACACGATGGACACCTTCGTCGACTCCTCCTGGTACTACCTGCGTTACTGCTCGCCCCACGATGAGCAGGCGCCGTTCAACGTCGAGGCCGTCCGGCAGTGGATGCCGGTGGCCCAATACGTCGGCGGCGTGGAACACGCGATCCTGCACCTGCTCTACTCGCGGTTCTTCGTGAAGGTCCTGCACGACATGGGGATGGTCGATTTCATCGAGCCGTTCACCGCAATGCTGAACCAGGGCTCGGTGATCAACCAGGGCAAGGCGATGTCGAAGTCGCTCGGCAACGGGGTCGATCTGGGTGCCGAGCTGGCCAGTTTCGGGGTCGATGCCGTGCGGCTGACGATGTTGTTCGCCGGGCCGCCCGAAGACGACATCGACTGGGCCGACATGTCTCCGGGGACGCACGCGAAATTCCTGTCGCGGGTGGTGCGCGTTGTTCGGGAAGGCGTATCGGGACCTGAGGGCGAGCTGGCCGAGCCGCTGGCCCGCACCGTGGCGCACATCGTGGATGATTCGACGCGGCTGGCGGAGTCGTTCCGTTTCAACGTGGCGATCAGCCGGCTGCACGAGCTGACCAAGGCGCTGGGCCACGCGGTGGAGAAGGGCGAACCCACGCGGGAAGGCCTGCAAACACTGGCGATTCTGCTTGCTCCCTACGCGCCATTTGCTGCTGAGGAGTGCTGGTCGCTGCTTGGGCACGACGTGGCCGGCGGCGACAGCGTGCATGCCCAGAGCTGGCCGACCGCTGACGCGGCGCTGCTGATCGAATCGACGGTGACCTGCGTCGTGCAGGTCGGGGGCAAGGTGCGTGACCGGCTGGCGGTTGCTCCGTCGATCAGCGCCGAAGAGCTGGAAGCGCTGGCGCTGGCGAGCGAGGCGGTGCAGCGCGCGCTGGATGGTCGTCCTGTTCACAAGGTGATCGTGCGGGCGCCCAAGCTGGTCAACATCGTCCCTGGCTAGATCTGTGGACGGAGCATGTTCGTCCACAGATCGCCTTCGGGTGGTCGGAGGCGGCGCGCGGGTTCGTAGCTTCCCCGCATGCCTACCGATGAGCCGCCTGCCGGCGGATGGACTCCGGGCGGCCTGCCGGGTCCGGCGCCATCGCCGGACCAGGAGGAACTGAGCGATCACTGGGGTCCACTCCGTGACTTCGTCCGAGACCGGCTGCCGCCTGCGCTGCGCGGCGGCCGGCTCGATCCCGGGGTTCGCGGCGCCTTGGCCTTGGCCGGAGTTGCCTTGGTCGCCGCTGTGGTGGCGGTCGTTCTTGCCTGGTCATCGTCGGCGCGGCCGGTCACGGCACGCAAGCCGGTCGAGCCCGGGGTTGCGATACCCAAGCTCGCCACCCCGGCGACAGCAGTGTCGAGCGTGCCGGCCAATCTGGTGGTCGACGTGGCGGGAAAGGTCCGCCGTCCGGGGCTGGTGAGGCTGGCGGCAGGTTCACGCGTCGCTGATGCCATCGCGGCGGCCGGGGGAGTGCTCCCGGCGACCTCGACGGTGGGAATGTCCCTGGCGCGCAAGCTCGTCGACGGCGAGCAGGTCGTCGTCGGCGAGCCACAGCCGGTTGCGCAGGGTTCGGGTGCGCCGACGGCGGCGGCGGGACCGCTCGACCTCAACACGGCCACGGAGAGCGAACTCGAAGCGCTTCCCGGCATCGGCCCTGTCCTTGCGCAACGGGTGGTCGACTGGCGTACCGCCCACGGGTCCTTCACCGCCGTCGATCAGCTGCGTCAGATCTCCGGATTGGGCGGCAAGAAGTTCGACGCCCTCGCGCCGTTGGTGCGCGTGTGAGCCGCACGGTCGCGACCCGCGAAGCCGGTGACGTGCCGAAGGCGCCTCCTGATCTGAGGCTGGGTTCCGCGGCGCTCGGGGCCTGGGCCGGCGCACTGCTCGGGGGACTCTTGGCGCCGGCCGTGTGCTGGCCGATCGCCGGTTGCTGGCTGGCTGTCGCGGTGTGGGCGCGTCGCACCGCCGTCATCGCCACGGGTCTGGTCCTGCTCGCCGCCGGGCTTTTCGTGGCCTCGCTCGATCGGGCGTCGCTCGCCCGAGGTCCCGTCGCAGATCTCGCGAGAAAGGAGTCGGCGGCCCAGGTAGAGCTGACCGTGTCAGGCGATCCCCAAGCGCTGCCTCCAGTCGCCCACCTACCTCCGGAAATCGAGCTGAAGGCGCGCCTGCGCGTGCTGGAGAGTGACGGGCGGCGGTGGAAGGCCGATCTCCCGGTGCTCGTGCTCGCACCCGCGTCGTCCTGGAGGACGCTGCTGCCGAGCACCCGCGTGTCGGCCGCCGTCGCGCTGCACCTCGCCGAGGGCAACGACGTCGCTGCGGTGCTCGTGGCGCACCGGGCCCCGGTGATGATCCGAGGTCCTTCGTTGAGCCAGCGCTGGGCCGGGCGGATCCGGACCGGACTTCAGCGTGCTGCCGCCCGGTTGCCTCGTTCCGAGCGAGGGCTGCTCCCGGGGCTCGTCGTGGGCGACACGAGTCAGATGCCCGCTGCCGACACCGCCGATTTCCGACGAGCGGGGCTCACCCACTTGACGGCGGTGAGTGGCGCGAATCTGGCAGTGGTGGTGGCTGCAGTCTTCTGGCTGCTGCGCTGGACTCCGCTGAGCGTCCGGATGCGGGCGCTGGTCACGGCGGCCGCCCTGGTCGGCTTTGCGGTGCTCGCCAGACCGACGCCGAGCGTGCTGCGGGCGGCCTGCATGGGCTTGCTCGCGCTGGCAGCGATCGGACTCGGCCGGCCGCGGGCGCTGCTGCCGGCCCTGTTCGGGACCCTGACGGGGCTGGTGCTGTTCGAGCCGACCCTCGCCCAAAGCCCTGGATTCGCACTGTCGGTGCTGGCCACCCTGGCACTGCTGGTCCTCGCGCCCGGATGGACAGCGGCGCTCCGCGAACGCCTTCCGTCCAGGCTGGCGCCGCTCGCTCCAGCGATCGCCACGCCGCTGGCGGCTCAGGTCGCGTGCCTGCCGGTGATTGCGGCGATCAGCGGGACGGTCAGCCTCGCGGCGGTCCCGGCCAACCTGCTCGCGCTTCCGGCGGTTCCGTTCACCACCGTCCTCGGTCTGCTGGCGTCGATCGTCTCGCTCGTCTCACCAGGGATCGCCGGAGTGCTCTGCACGATCGCGGGGGTGGGCTGCCACTGGTTGATCTTCGTGACCCGGACAGCCGCTCGTCTGCCGCTGGCGACGGTCACGGCGCCCTCCGGACCACTCGGCCTCGCGGTAGTGACGCTCGTGACGGCCGCGCTCGTTGCCGCGGTGCGCAGTCGGAGTGGACGGCGAACGTTGCTGTTCACCGCCTTGATCCTGGCGGCGGCGCGCCTCGCGGGTCGTCGTTAGCCGTCGGATGAGCGGCCCCTATGGGGGAGCGGCTATCGCCGCGGGCTCACGCGGTGCGGGCGGTGAGGGTGTAGGTCTCGGAGTCGTCGAGTTTCACCGTGACGGCCAGGGGTCGGCTGAGGTTCACGGTCCGCGGCAGTTTGAAGACGGTCGTGTACGGGGCCAGGAACGCCAGGCAGGCACGGTCGTCGTCGGACTCCGCTCGGTACGTCACGACGATGTGGCTGGCGTCACCGACGGTCAGCAGCGCGGGCGCGAGCGGGCAGCCACCGCCGTAGGTCAGGACGGCCAGTCGGCCGTCGGGGTACACCCGCGCGTCGCGAGTGCCATGCCATCCGGTGTTGTCGATCACCCCGCGTCGAAACCGCAGCACGTTGGGCTTGGGAAGAGGCCCCGGACCACCGAGTGGATGCGGCGAAGCCGCGGCGGATGCAGGCTTCGGGGCTGGCACGGCTTTGGAAGACGCTTTGGCATGACCTGAGGTCGCCGAGGCATCTGAGGTCGACGGGCGCGACGCGTGGCACGCGACGATTGAGCTCAGCAGGCACACGGCGGCGAGCTTCGCAGGGAGCCACATGTCCAATCAGACGCGGAGCGGGCGGCTGCGGTTGCGTTGCCAAGGCCCAGCTGTCCTGGGTTCGTGCAAGCATGGGGTGCGATGACAGCCAGCGCTCCTCCTCAGCCGATCACACTCGTCACCGGCACCGATGATCTGCTGGTCAGCCGGGCGATCACGGCTGTCGCGAGCGCGGCACGAGCGGCCGACCCGATGGCTGAGGTGAACGACTACGCAGCCGGCCAGTTCACCGCTGACGAGGTCCTCACGCTCAACAATCCGAGCTTGTTCGGCGGGTGGCGAGTGGTCGTGGTACGCGGGGCGCAGGACGTCGCAGAGGACGTCGCGGCCGCGCTCCTTGCGTATGCCAAGGAGCCCGCGCCCGAGCTCGCGCTCGTCATGACGGCGACGGGCCGGCCGTCGGCGCTGGTGAACGCGCTGCGCAAGCTCAAGGTGCCCGAGGTCAAAGCGGCGCCGATCACCAGCCCCTGGAAGCGCCAGCAGTTCGCCGCCGACGAGGCCCGCCGGCACGGTGGCCGCATCACCGACGATGCGGCCAGGGCGCTCGTCGAGGCGGTCGGCAGCGATCTCGGCGCGATCGCTGGGGCAGTCGAGCAGCTCATGGCCAGTACGGGACCGCGCGGGTTGATCAACGACGACACCGTCGCGCAGCTCTTCCGTGGCCGCGCCGAGACGAGCGGCTTCAACATCGCCGATGCCGTCCTCAACGGCGAATTGGAGCGCGGCCTGACGTTGCTGCGGCAATCGCTGGAGGTCGGCACGCCGCCGGTGTTCATCCCGTCGGCACTGGCGGGTGGGCTGAGGGAGATCGCGAAGGTCAGTGCTGCCGCCGAGCGTCGCGGGCAATCCAAGGCCGAGCTCGCCAAGGCACTGGGCATGCCTGACTGGAAGCTGGAGCGCGCCCAGAAGCTGGCGCTGAGCTGGCCGGATTCGGCGCTGCGTCGCGCTTTCGTCGCTGTGGCCGAGGCCGACGAAGGGGTCAAGGGCGGCGCGGCGGATGCTGCCTACGCGCTCGAGCGGGCGGTCTTCGCGATCGTCGAGGCCCGCGAGACTCGAAGGTAGCGGTGACAGCAGGCCGGCGAGAGCAGGCAGCGAAAAGGCCGCCATCCCCGAGGGATGACGGCCCGTTCTGAGCTGGTGCTAGAGCGACGCGACCCGCTTGGCCATCGCCGACTTCTTGTTTGCTGCCTGGTTCGCGTGAATGACACCCTTGCTCGCGGCCTTGTCCAGCGCGCGAGAAGCGGCCTGCAGGCGACTGTCAGCGGTCTCACGGTCGCCCGCGTCAGCGGCCTCACGGAAGCTGCGCACGGCCGTCTTCAAGGCGGACTTGACCGACTTGTTGCGCAGCCGAGCCTGCTCATTGGTGCGGATGCGTTTGATCTGCGACTTGATGTTGGCCACGCTGAGACGACTCCGAAGGCAAGTTATAGGGGGCTAGCGCACGGTTCAGCACCTGCGCCGACGACCAAGGTTACACGGGATGGGCGGCATGGGACCTGACGGCGCTTGAGCGCCGCTGCCCGCCACCTGCCATGACACCATAGAGCCGTGCCGGTGACCGACCAAGCGATGATTCGCAACTTCTGCATCATCGCTCACATCGACCACGGCAAGTCGACCCTGGCCGATCGGATGCTCGAGGTCACGGGCGTCATCGAGAAGCGCGACATGCGCGCCCAGTACCTCGACCGGATGGACATCGAGCGCGAGCGCGGCATCACGATCAAGGCGCAGGCCGTCCGGCTGCCGTGGACCGCGGGCGATGACAAGACCTACACGCTCAACCTGATCGACACCCCTGGCCACGTCGACTTCACGTACGAGGTGAGTCGCAGCCTCGCCGCCTGCGAGGGCGCCGTGCTGCTGGTGGACGCCGCGCAGGGCATCGAGGCCCAGACGCTGGCCAACCTCTACCTCGCGGTCGAGGCCGGGTTGCATGTCATCCCGGTCCTGAACAAGATCGATCTGCCTGCTGCCCAGCCGGAGAAGTTCGCGGCGGAGATCGCGTCGATCATCGGCTGCGATCCGTTCGACGTGCTGCGCATCAGCGCCAAGACCGGCGAGGGCGTTCGCGAGCTGCTGGAGAAAATCGTTCACGAGGTGCCGCATCCGACCGGGGATCTGAGCGCCCCGCCGCGGGCGCTCGTCTTCGACAGCGTCTACGACATCTACCGCGGGGTGATCACCTACGTCCGGGTGGTCGACGGAACGCTGACCACCCACGAGAAGTGCCTGATGATGTCGACGGGCGCCTCGCACGAGGTGCTCGAGGTCGGCGTCATCAGCCCAGAGGCAACCAAGGCCAGCGTGCTTTCGGCCGGCGAGGTGGGGTACGTCATCCCCGGCGTGAAAAACGTGCGCGAGGCCAGGGTCGGCGACACCATGACCAGCGCCACCCGCCGCGCCGAGAAATCCCTCGGCGGCTACCGCGATCCGCGTCCCATGGTCTACAGCGGCCTGTATCCCATCGACGGGGATCAGTACCCCGACCTGCGTGACGCGCTCGACCGGCTGCAGTTGAACGACGCCTCGCTCACGTACGAGCCGGAGACGTCGGCCGCGCTCGGGTTTGGCTTCCGCTGCGGTTTCCTCGGCTTGTTGCATCTGGAAATCGTCCGCGAACGGCTCGAGCGCGAGTTCGACCTGACGCTCATCTCCACGGCGCCCAACGTCGTCTACCGCGTGATCATGGAGGACGGCTCCGAGGTCAACGTCACCAATCCGGCGGACTGGGTCGACGGCAAGATCGGCGAGGTCTACGAGCCCATTGTCGACGCCATGGTGCTGCTTCCGAGCGAATACATCGGCACCGTGATGGAGCTCTGCCAGGGGCGGCGCGGAACCTTGCGCGGCATGGACTACCTGTCCGAAGACCGGGTGGAGCTGAAGTACACGCTTCCCCTCGGGGAGATCATCTTCGACTTCTTCGATCAGCTGAAATCCCGCACCCGTGGCTACGCGAGCCTGGACTACGACCCCGCCGGCGAGCAGGTCGCCGATCTGGTGAAGGTCGACATCCTGCTGCAGGGCCAGGCGGTCGACGCCTTCAGCGCGATCGTCCACAAGGACAAGGCATATGCGTACGGGACGTCGATGGCGTCGAAGCTGCGCGAGCTGATTCCGCGCCAGCAGTTCGAGGTGCCGATCCAGGCGGCGATCGGCAGCCGGGTGATTGCGCGCGAAAACATCCGCGCTATCCGCAAGGACGTGCTTGCCAAGTGCTACGGCGGTGACATCAGCCGCAAGCGCAAGCTCCTGGAGAAGCAGAAGGAAGGCAAGAAGCGGATGAAGATGGTGGGCCGGGTCGAGGTGCCCCAGGAGGCCTTCATCGCCGCGCTGCAGACCTCGCCGCAGAGCTAGCCGCGGAGCTCGATGCCTTCCGCGTCACCTGACGGCGAGCCGGCCCCGGCCGACGGCGCCCTTCCGGAGAGCGCGCTGACCGGCCTGGGCTCCGGTCCCTTTGGGCTCTACATCCACGTCCCGTACTGCGCGGTGCGCTGCGGTTATTGCGACTTCAACACCTACTTGCCCAGCGAGGTGGGCAGCGGCGGAGACCCCCAGAGCTGGCTTGACGCGGCCTTGGCGGAGATCCAGCTGGCGCGCAAGGTGCTGGGGCCGCAGTGTCCGCCGCTGGACACGATCTTCTTCGGCGGCGGCACCCCGACGCTCATGTCGCCCGCGTCTCTGGTCGCGCTGGTGAACGCGGCGCACGGCGCTTTCGGGCTTCGCGCTGGCGCCGAGGTGACGACCGAGGCCAATCCGGAAAGCGTCACCCCGGAGGGGCTAAGCCAGCTGCGGGGCGGCGGTATCAACCGGATCTCCTTCGGGATGCAGAGCGCCGTCCCCCACGTACTCGCGGCGCTCGACCGGCGGCACACACCGGGGCGCGTCACCGAAGCCGTCGGCTGGGCGCGCGACGCCGGGTTCGAGCAGGTCAGCGTCGACCTGATCTACGGCGCGCCGGGCGAGAGCGACGCTGATTGGAAGACGAGCGTCGAGGCCGCGATCGTCCTCGAGCCCGACCACGTCAGCGCGTACGCCCTCGTCGTGGAAGAGGGCACTCGGTTGGCCCGGCAGGTGCGCTCCGGCGAGGTCGAAGCGCCCGACGACGATGTGCTGGCCGGCCGCTACGAGGTCGCCGACGAGCTGCTTTCAGCGGCTGGTTATCGCTGGTATGAGGTGAGCAACTGGTCGCGGCCAGGCGCGGAATGCCGGCACAACCTGGGGTATTGGCGCGACGGCAGCTGGTGGGGAACCGGGCCGGGGGCGCACAGCTTCGTCGGCGATCGCGAATCAGGTGTGCGGTGGTGGAACGTGCGCCAGCCCGCGGCCTACAACGCGCGCCTGACGTCGGGGCAGAGTCCCGCCGCCGCTCGCGAACTCCTCGGCGCCGATGACCGTCGCTTCGAGCGGCTGATGCTGGAGGTGCGCCTGCGTTCCGGCCTCGCCGATGGCGACCTCGACGACGCGACCCGGACCCGCGCCGTGGAGCTGGCTCGGGAGGGCCTGCTCTCGCGCATGCACGGGCAATTCGTGCTCACCCGTCAGGGCCGCCTGCTCGCTGACCTCGTTCTGCGACGCCTCGCCACCTAAGCAAGATCAACAGTGAAGATGGGTGTGTCCCGCTGCCATGATCATGGTTTTCGGCGTTTGAGGCCTCAATTCCTTGATCATGACGGCGTTGATCAAGGTCAGGTGCCGCAGACGATGAAGCCGTAGTCGCGCAGGCCGGCACCGACGTCGGAGAGTTCGCCCTCAGCTTGAGTGAAGAGCGTGTCGGCGCTGGCCTGCTGGCCCCCGGCCGCGGCGGTCGCCGCCTTGCGGAGGGTGGCGATCGCGTCGCCCTCGCGGGAGAGCAGATCGCCGAGGCGCTCGCCGTCACCCTTGGGCTTGGCGAGCTTTCGCAGCTTGGTGAGCTCGGCGTCGATCAGGTTGGCGGAGCTGCGCAGGTAAGTCGCCGTTGCAGGCAGGTTGCCCTTCGGCGGCGCCTTGAGCTTCGCCTCAGCGGTGCCCGTTTGCTTGCAAATCGCGTCGCCCTTGCTGAGGTACGTGTCCTTGCTGAGCCCACTGCTACCGCAGCTGGCCATCAACAGTCCTGACGCGAGCAGCGCGGCGAACACACCAAGGGGACGGCCGCCGGACACCGACCGAGCTTAGGTGGCAGCCCTCAAGCCCCGGACCTGAGCTCGAAGCACGCGCCGCGCGGTGGCTCCCACTGCCCACCCGACCTACACTTGGCACTCGGGACAAAAGAGTGCCAAGAAGCCGTCAGGAGGTGCGCCGATGCTGGAGGAGCGACGCCTCGACGTGCTTCGGGCCATCGTCGAAGGCTTCGTGCTGACGAACGAGCCGGTGGGTTCGCGCGCGGTCGCCGAGCGCGGTCAGCTCGGGGTCTCGCCGGCGACGGTGCGTAACGACATGGCGGCGCTCGAAGAAGAGGGCTACATCGTTCAGCCGCACACGAGCGCCGGCCGGGTGCCGACCGACAAGGGCTACCGGCTCTTCGTCGACCGGTTGTCGACGGTCAAGCCGATGTCGGTCGCCGAGCGTCGCGCGATCGAGACGTTCCTCGAAGGCGCCATTGATCTCGACGATGTCGTGCGCCGCAGCGTGCGCCTGCTGGCGCAGCTGACCCGCCAGGTCGCGGTCGTGCAATATCCGACGCTTTCGCGCGCCGAGGTGCGTCATGTCGAGGTCGTCGCGATGACCTCGACCCGGCTGCTACTCGTGCTGATCACCGACCGGGGTCGGGTCGAGCAACGCGTCGTGGATCTGTCGGAGCCGCTGGAGGACGACGACGTCGCCGATCTTCGTCTCATCCTCGGCTCGGCCTTGCACGGCAGCCGGCTCGTCGACGTTCCCGCTGCTGTCTCAGAGCTGCCCGACACCTGCCGCCCGCACCTGCGCAACACGCTCTCCGCGCTGGTCGCCGTTGTACTCGAGAGCCTGGTCGAGCGGCCGGAAGAGCGGGTGCTGCTGGCCGGCACCGCCAACCTCACGCGCTCGACGCTCGACTTCCCGCACACGCTGCGGCCGGTATTGGAAGCCCTCGAGGAACAGGTCGTGCTGTTGCGGCTGTTGGGCTCCAGTAACGAGCCCGACCTCATCACCGTCCGCATCGGCGCCGAAAACGATGTGGAGGGCTTGCAGACCACATCTGTGGTGTCGGCGGATTACGGCTTCGGCGGCGTGGGCGTGCTCGGCCCCACCCGTATGGATTACCCGGCGAACATGGCGGCGGTGCGAGCCGTCGCCCGCTACGTCGGCGAACTGCTGGGTCCGTGAGTGAGCCTGACGAGTCGCCCGAAAGCGGCAGCTGACGGGCCCGCCATGACCCCGCGAACACTTCCACTACTGACACCACCAACGCGATCGGCAGGTTTGTGAGCACCGACTACTACGCCATCCTCGGGGTGCACAAGAACGCCTCGCCTGAGGAGATCAAGCGGGCGTATCGCAAGTTGGCGCGCGAGCTCCACCCCGACGTGAACCCGTCGGAGGAGGAGCGCTTCAAGGAGGTCACGCGCGCCTACGAGGTGCTGTCCGACCCCGACAAGCGTCAGATCGTCGACCTCGGAGGCGATCCGCTCGCGCCCGGCGGCGGGGGAGGCGGCAGCCCGTTCGGAGCCGGCTTCGGCGGGCTCGGCGACATCATGGATGCCTTCTTCGGAGGCGGCGGGACGAGCCGCGGTCCGCGCACCCGGGTCCGTCCCGGCGCCGATGCGCTGCTGCGCATCGACCTCGAGTTGGCCGAGACGGCGTTCGGGGTGAAGCGCGACATCACCGTCGACACGGCCGTGCTGTGCCAGACCTGCGAGGGGGAAGGAAGCGCGCCGGGCACCCACCCCGAAACGTGCAAGCAGTGCAAGGGATCCGGGGAGATCCAGCAGGTCACCCGCTCCTTCCTGGGGCAGATGGTGACGGCCCGGGCCTGCCCGCGCTGCGGCGGTTTCGGCAGCGTCATTGCCAGCCCGTGCCGGGAGTGCGGCGGCGAGGGGCGCGTCCGCGGGCGCCGGACCCTCACGGTCAAGGTGCCTGCTGGGGTCGAGGACGGCATGCGCATCCGGCTCAACGGCGAGGGCGAGGTCGGCCCGTCCGGCGGCCCTCCCGGCGACCTCTACATCGAGATCCACGAACGCGAGCACCCGCAGTTCGAGCGCGAAGGCGATGACCTGCACTGCAACCTGAAGATCCCGATGACGACGGCGGTGCTGGGCGCCTCGGTACAGCTGCAGACGCTCGACAGCGAGGAGCAGATCACGCTGAAGCCGGGTACTCAACCCGGTGCGACGGTGACGCTGAACGCCCGCGGTGTGCCGCACCTGCGCCGGGGTGGCCGCGGCGATCTCTACGTCCACGTGAACGTCGAGATCCCGACGCGCATCGACTCCGAGCAGGAAAAGCTTATCCGCGACCTCGCGAGCCTTCGCGGCGAGGAAAATCCTGACGCGATCACGAGCAACGGCAATGGCAGCGGGTCCAACGGGTCTAGCGGGTCCAACGGGAACCGCGAGCGGCTGTTCGGCAAGCGGCGCGGCAGTCGACGATGAGCGAGCGCTGACCCTGCAGACGCCCAGCGGCCCCAGCGATCCCAGCGCATGACGGCGCCGGTCTTCTTCTTACGCCCGCTTCCGGACACGGGTCGGCTGACCCTCGACGGGGCGGAAGGTCGTCACGCCGCGACGGTGCGGCGGCTGCGGGCGGGGGAGCGGGTCGACGTCACCGACGGCGAAGGCGGGCTGGCCGAGTGCGTGGTCGCGAGCGCCGGCAAGGACCGGCTCGAGCTCGACGTCGTGACGCGTAGCCAGGCCAGCGTGCCGGAGCCACGGGTCGTTGTCGTGCAGGCGTTGGTCAAGGGCGAGCGTTCGGAGCTGGCGGTGGAACTGCTCACCGAAGTCGGGGTCGACGAGATCGTCCCCTGGCAGGCGCAGCGATGCGTCGCGGCGTGGGCGGCGGAGCGGTCCGCCCGGCGCTGGCAGCAGGCCGCGGCGAGCTCGGCCAAGCAGGCGCGCCGCGCACTCTGGCCGGTCGTCAGCGGACCGGCGACGATGCAGGACATCCAAGGCAGGATCCGCTCCTCGGCGCTGGCGCTCGTTTTGCATGAGGAGGTGAGCGAGCGGCTCACGGAGGTCCTGGACCCCCCGCCGGGCAGCGGCGAGGTGCTGGTCGTCGTCGGACCCGAAGGCGGGCTCACCGACGAGGAGCTCGACTCCTTCAGCGCCGCGGGTGCTCACCGGGTGCGGCTCGGGCCCAGCGTCCTGCGCGCAAGCACCGCAGGTTGCGCGGCTGCCGCTGTGGTCATGGCGGCGACGGGGCGATGGACATGAACGGATGGACATGAACGTCGGACGGCAACAGAAGAGTGGACAGGTACCGCGAACCGGCGGCGCGTAGCATGAAAGGTAGATATGGCAGCTGATCAGCCCCGTCTCAAGCGAGACAGCGTCACCAAAGTGGTCGTGCCCGGCGCGCACGACATGGTGAGCCTGCTTGGCCAGCGCGACGAGCTGTTGCGCGTCATCGAGAAGGCGCTGTCCTCCGACATTCACGTGCGGGGCAACGAGATCACGATCACTGGCGATGAGGCCGAGAACGAGCTCGCCGCCCGTCTGTTCGAGGAATTGGTAGCACTGCTCGACCGCGGTGATGTCCTCGACGGGCCCAAGGTCGAGCGCACCCTGGCGATGTTGCGCGGGGGCGGCGAAGACCGTCCGGCCGACGTCCTGACGCTCAACATCCTCTCCAGCCGCGGCCGCACGATCCGGCCGAAGACCTTGAACCAGAAGCGTTATGTCGACGCGATCGACGAGCACACGATCGTCTTCGGGATCGGCCCAGCCGGCACCGGCAAGACCTACCTCGCGATGGCGAAGGCCGTGCAGGCGCTTCAGGCCAAACGAGTCAACCGGATCCTGCTGACCCGGCCGGCGGTCGAAGCGGGCGAGCGGCTCGGTTTCCTGCCCGGCACGCTCTACGAAAAGATCGACCCCTACCTGCGGCCGCTCTATGACGCGCTGCACGACATGGTCGACCCCGACTCGATCCCGCGGCTCATGCAGAGCGGTGTGATCGAGGTGGCGCCGCTCGCGTACATGCGCGGCCGCACGCTCAACGACGCGTTCATCATCCTCGACGAGGCGCAGAACACCTCGCTGGAGCAGATGAAGATGTTCCTCACCCGGCTTGGGTTCGGCAGCAAGATCGTCGTGACGGGTGACATCACCCAGGTCGATTTGCCGAACGGCACGCGAAGTGGGCTGCGCGTGGTCCGGGAGATTCTCGACGGCGTCGAGGACGTTCACTTCTCCATGCTGAACAGCAGCGATGTCGTCCGCCATCGGCTGGTCAGCGACATCGTCGACGCCTACGACCGCTGGGACGCGGCGCATGAGGCGTCGGGTCCGCACGCCGTGCCGCAACGCAAACGTCGCTGACACCGATCATGATGGTCAGGTGAGCGCCCGATGAGTGTGTTTGTCGCCAACGACTCCGGGGTCGACGTCGATGAGATCGAGCTCGTCGCGCTGGCCCGCCATGTGCTGTCGTCGCAGGGCGTCTCGCCATTGGCCGAGCTCTCGCTGATGATGGTCGACGTCAAGCACATGGAACGCCTGCACGAGGTCTACATGGGAGAGCCCGGTCCGACCGATGTGCTCGCCTTCCCGCAGGACGATCTGGACAGCGGCGCCCCGGTCACGGGCTCCGACGATGTGCCGGAGGCGTTGCTCGGCGACGTCGTGCTCTGCCCGCAGGTCGCCGAGCGCCAAGCGCTCGCCGCCGGCCACTCGCCGACCCAGGAGCTGCATCTGCTGTGCACGCACGGGATCTTGCACCTGCTCGGCTACGACCACGCCGATCCTGAGGGGGAGCAGGAGATGGTCGGGGTCCAGACCCGGCTGATGGACGCGTGGCGGGCGCGCCGCAGCGCCACTTCGTGATCGTGCCGAGACCCAGGCCCCTTCAGCGGCCGACCCGGTGGGCGGGTCGGCTGTGACCGGATCGGATATCGGGCTGCTGGTCGGGGCTTTTTTCCTGGTCCTGCTGGCGGCCCTGCTGGTGATGATCGACGCGGCGCTCACGCGCGTCTCCCGCGTGGTCGTCGAGGAATTCGTGCGGGAGGACCGGCGCGGCGCGGCGCGTCTCGCCAAGGTCATCGCCGACCCCGCGCGCTACATGAACCTGCTGCTGCTGCTGCGGGTGTTCGCGGAGATTGCCGCGGTCGCCCTGGTGACGGTCTCCATGGTCCACGAGTTCGGCGCCGGTCTGGCAGCGGTCGGGGTCGCGACCCTGATCATGGGCCTGATCTCCTACATCATTCTCGGCGTCGCCTTCCGCACGCTCGGCCGCCAGCACGCCCCGAAGGTGGCGCTACGCACCGCCGGTCTCACGCTGGCACTCACCCGGATCTTCGGGCCGCTCCCGCAGCTGCTGATCCTTTTCGGCAATGCGATCACCCCCGGCCGCGGCTACCGCGAGGGACCGTTCTCGACCGAAGCGGAGCTACGCGATCTGGTCGACCTCGCGGAGGAACGCGGGGTCGTGCAGCGCAGCGAGCGCGACATGATCGCATCGGTCTTCGAGCTCGGTGACACGCTCGCCCGCGAGGTGATGGTCCCCCGTACCGACATGGTCTGGATCGAGCACACCAAGACGATCGGGCAGGGAGTCGCACTCGGGCTGCGAAGCGGGTTCTCGCGGATCCCGGTGGTCGGCGAGTCGGTGGACGATGTCGTCGGCGTCGCGTTCCTGAAGGATCTGGTCCGGCGTGAGCACGAGGGCTGGGACGAGCGACCCCTCGACGCGGCCATGCGTCCTGCCTATTTCGTGCCGGAATCCAAGCCCGCCGACGAGCTGCTGCGCGAGATGCAAGCCGGCCGCCAGCACCTCGCCATCGTCATCGACGAGTACGGCGGCACCGCGGGCCTCGTGACCATCGAGGACGTACTCGAGGAGATCGTCGGCGAGATCACCGACGAGTACGACCAGGAGACGCCGCCGATCGAGCGTCTCGACGACGACCGTATCCGGGTGACCGCCCGGCTGCCGGTCGAGGATCTCGCCGAGCTGTTCGACGTCGAACTCCCGAACGAGAACGAGGTGGAGACCGTCGGCGGTCTGCTCGCGAGTCTGCTCGGACGCGTCCCCATCCCTGACGCGACCGCGCACGTCGCCGGCCTGGAGCTGGTCGCCGAGAGCACGGCCGGGCGGCGCAACCGGATCGACACCGTTCTCGTCACCCGTGAACAGCCCGCCGAGGAGCCGGCCGCCGAAACCGGCTGAGCGGCCCAGTGCTGCCAGAATGGCGAACTGTGACGACCGCCGCCGGCAACACCGAGCTCGATCCCGAAGACGCCAAACTCGTGACCCTGGCCCGGTCCGCGCGGGTGCGATCGGTGGCCGGCGACGGCCTGGCGGCCGAGGGCGCAGCCGTGCGCGATGAGACCGGACGCACCTACCTCGCCGCGACCGTGGTCCGGGGTCCGTTGCGGTTGCCTGCGCTGCACCTTGCCGTCGCCTCGGCGCTGGCGAGCGGGGCTCGCTCGTTCGAGGCCGCGGTGGTCGTGACAGCGGAGGCCGCGCCGGCCGGGGTCGATGTGCTTGCAGCTATTGGGGCACCACCCCTCCTGGTGGCAGACGCGTCGGGTGAAGTCCGACGGTGGGCCTGATGGCCGGCGAGCACCGCTCGGGCTTCGCGAGCTTGGTGGGCCGGCCGAATGCCGGCAAGTCGACCCTCACCAATGCCTTGGTGGGCAGCAAGGTCGCCATCACCAGCAGCAAGCCGCAGACGACGCGTCATGCCATCCGCGGGCTGGTGCATCGCCCGGACGCGCAGCTGGTGATCGTCGATACGCCCGGGCTGCACAAGCCCCGCACCCTGTTGGGGGAGCGGCTCAACGCCATCGTGCGCGAGACGCTGGCTGAGGTGGATGTGGTCGGCTTCTGCGTGCCCGCTGACCAGCCGGTGGGGCCGGGTGACCGATTCCTCGCTGCCGAACTCTCCCGGATCAAGAGCCCCGTCCTGGCGGTGGTCACCAAGTCGGACGCGGTGGATCGGGAGCAGCTCGGCGCACAACTCTTGGCGGTCAGCAGGCTGGGCGAGTGGGCCGAGGTCGTTCCGGTCAGCGCCGTCACGGGTTTTCAGGTCGAGCTGCTCTGCGAGCTTCTGGTGCAGCGACTTCCGGAAGGGCCGAACCTCTATCCGGAAGGCGAGCTGACCGACGAGCCGGAGGCCACGCTCATCGCGGAGCTCATCCGCGAGGCGGCGCTCGAAGGGGTACGCGACGAACTCCCGCACAGCATCGCCGTTCTCATCGAGGAGATGGCCCCGCGTGAGGGGCGCACCGATGGGCTGATCGACATCTACGCGACGATCTACGTCGAGCGGGCCAGCCAGAAACCGATCGTCCTGGGCCGCGGGGGTGCCCGCATGAAGGAGATCGGGACGCGTTCGCGTTCGGCGATCTCGCGGCTGCTGGGCAGCCCGGTGTTCCTGGACCTGCACGTGAAGATCGCCAAGGAATGGCAGCGCGACCCCAAACAGCTGCGCCGGCTGGGTTTCTGAGCGGTGCGCCTCACCGCCGCCCGCCCGCGGGCGCGGCAGGATGGGGTGATGGCGGTGTATCGGGACGAGGCGGTGGTACTGCGTGCCCAGCGGCTCGGCGAGGCCGACCGCATCGTCAGCCTGCTGACCCGCCGCCACGGCCGGGTGCGGGCGGTCGCCAAAGGCGTGCGGCGTACCAAATCGAAATTCGGCGCGCGCCTCGAGCCCGGCACTCACGTCGACCTTCAACTCTACGAAGGCCGCTCGCTCGACATCGTCACCCAGGCCGAAACCCTCGCTCCTTACGGCGCCGCCGTCGTCGGTGACTACGGCCGGCACACGGCGAGTTCGGCAGTGCTGGAGACGGCTGAGCGGCTGTCGGCCGAGGAACGTGAGCCGGCGCTGCGGCTTTTCCTGCTCCTGGTCGGCGCCATGCGCACGTTGGCCGAGGGGTCGCACGACGCGCCTCTGGTCGTTGACGCGTTCCTGCTGCGGGCGCTCGCGTCCGGCGGCTACGAGATGGCCCTTACCGCGTGTGCCCGGTGCGGCCAGCTGCCCGCGAGCGGAATGCACCGCGCGATGCTGGTCCCGGCCGGAGGTGTGGTCTGCAGCGAGTGCCGGGCGCCGGGTGCGGTGCTCATGTCCGAGCCCGCAGTGCGGCTGCTCAGCGCGCTGGCCGAGGGTGACTGGGAGTACGCCGACGCGAGCGATGGACGCGTGCGCCGGGAGGCCAGCGGGGTCGTCGCCGCACATCTGCAGTGGCACCTGGAGCGGGGGCTACGTTCGCTGGCGCTGGTCGAGGGCCGGTGAGCGCGCGCAACTACGGCCCGCCCAAGCCGCATCCCTCCGGCGCCGCAGTGCCGTACATCCCGCGCGACCTGGTGCCCCGGCACGTCGCGCTCGTGATGGACGGCAACGGGCGCTGGGCGACCGAGCAGGGGCTGCCGCGCACTCGTGGGCATGAAGCCGGCGAGGACGCGCTTTTCGATTGCGTAGAAGGGGCGATTGAACTCGGTATCGGATGGTTGTCCGCATATGCGTTCTCGACGGAGAACTGGAAACGTTCCCCGGAAGAAGTCGCCTTTTTGATGCGATTTACCGAGGGCGTGATGCGGCGGCGGCTCGACGACATGGACGCCCTCGGTGTGCGGGTCAGGTGGGCCGGGCGGCGCCCACGGCTCTGGCGCGCAGTGATCAAGCGCCTTGAGGAAGCGGAGCGTCGTACCGCCGGAAATGACCGCCTCACGCTGTGCATGTGCGTCAACTACGGAGGCCGTGCGGAGATTGCTGACGCGGCGCACGCCATCGCCGAGGACGTGGCGTCGGGTCGCATCTCGCCGCGGAATGTCACCGAAAAGCTCGTGGGGCGCTACCTCGATGAGCCGGAAATGCCCGATGTCGACTTATTTATCCGTACCAGCGGAGAACAACGGATTTCCAATTTCTTGCTGTGGCAGTCCGCTTATGCAGAGCTCATGTTTACTGACACTCGGTGGCCGGAGTTTGACCGTCTGCAACTCTGGGAAGCTTGCGTTGCATATGCGCAGCGAGAACGCCGGTTCGGATCCGCCGAGGGTTCACCCGATAGTGAGGCCTAACAGCCGTTCAGCTGGCTATCGGTGCCGTCGACATTCTGGGCAGGCAGCTTGGATCAAGGGGGGCCGGCGTTGACCGAGACCGCGACGGTGGGACGCGTCATTCCGCGTCAGCTGAGTGAGCACCTCACGGAAGCTGCGCTCATTGACGTCGTCGGCCTTGCCTGGAAGCGACTGCTCGGCGCATCCCTGCGTCCGAAGCGTTCGCTGGGGCCCGGCCGTTTCGCGGTGAGCGCCCAGGTGCAGCTGTCCGGCATGGAATCCACCGTCGTCGTGGTGCGCGCGACCCAGGAGGCGGCGAGCGCTGCGACGGTTGCGCTGCTTGGCCTGCACGAGGACGAGGTGGCTTCCGGCGACATCGCTGACGCCTTCGCCGAGATCGTCGTCGCCGTTGGCGGCGGGGTCCGGTCGCTGCTGGCGGGACTCACCAAGCTCGACGCGCCCGTCGTCGTCCAGGGGGATGGGCTCGACACGGCGATCCCTGGCGCCCGGACGATCTGTGACGCCACGCTGCAGAGCGCCGGTGGTGCCGTGCACGTGAGCCTCTGGCGCCCGCGCGCCGCGCGCCGGCTCCTCGGCCACCGCGGCTAGTCCAGCCGGCCTGCTGCACAGGTGCGGTCAGGCCCGCCCGATCCGAATCACGGCCAGCGCGATGACGAGCGCGAACATCGCCAGCCGGATCAGCTTGGCCCGGACGTCGGTACGGGGCCACGACAAGTAGGCCAGCCACCCGGTGAAGAGGAAGAAGACCACCAGGAACACCAGCCCGATGGCGAGCGGCAGGAAGAAGCCGAGCAGCAGCAGGGCCAGCGGCGCAAGCATCATCACGATCCGCGGCATCTGTGTCAGCAGCACCAGTGCCGGTGCGCTCGCACGCTCGACCGAATGGCGAAACGCCGAACCGCCCTGCGTGTAGAAGGGCTGCCGCGATGGCGCCGCCTGCGGCGTGCGACCGCCGCCCCCGCCCCGCGGCTTGGCAGGCGTGCCCTTGCGCGGCGCCGTACGCCGCGCCGGACGCGGTGCCCGCTTCTTCGGTGACACTGTTCTCCCATGCCCCAAGATGTCGGTGGAGTAGATGTCGGTGGAGTGGTCGTGGTGACGCGCTTCATCGTGCCCGATGAGACGCCCGAACATGCTGCCGACTTCATCGCGAACGGCGCCCGCCTGCGTTCCGCCTTTGAAGCGCGCCCTGGTCACGTGCGGAGCAGGCTCGCCCGTGCCCTCGAGGATCCGACGCGCTGGGTGTTCGTCAGCGAGTGGACCGGGGTGGGTGCGTGGCGTCGCGCCCTGTCCTCGTACGACGTCCGGATCGAAGTCATGCCGCTGATGGCACACGCCGAAAACGAGCCGGCAGTGTACGAAAACCTCGATGGACTCTGACGAGTAGCCTCGATTGCTTACCGCCGACCGCCAGCCGGATGGAGCAGCACATGGCCAGCCCTGATCGTCTTGACGCCATAGTCAGCCTGAGCAAGCGTCGTGGCCTGGTGTTCCCGTCGAGCGAGATCTACGGGGGGCTGCGGGCTTCCTGGGACTACGGGCCGCTCGGCGTCGAGTTGAAGAACAACATCAAGCGCGAGTGGTGGCGCTCGATGGTGCACGGCCGCGATGACGTCGTCGGGCTCGATTCGAGCGTCATCCTCGCCCGCGAGGTGTGGGAAACGTCCGGCCACGTCGAGGCTTTCGTCGATCCGCTGGTCGAGTGCCAGGCGTGCCACAAGCGCTTCCGGGCCGACCATCTCGAGGAGGAGAAGGGCAAGGCGCTCGACGAGATCGCCTGCCCCAATTGCGGAACGCGCCATGCCTGGACCGAGCCGAAGCAGTTCAACGGGCTGCTGCGGACCTATCTCGGAGCGGTCGAGGGTGAGGCGGGCCTTGCCTACCTGCGTCCGGAAACGGCGCAGGGCATCTTCATCAACTTCGCCAACGTGATGTCGTCCGCGCGCCGCAAGCCGCCGTTCGGCATCGGCCAGATCGGTAAGAGCTTCCGCAACGAGATCACCCCGGGAAACTTCATCTTCCGCACCCGGGAGTTCGAGCAGATGGAGATGGAGTTCTTCGTCGCGCCCGGCAGTGATGAGCAGTGGCACCAGTACTGGATCGACGAGCGTTTCAAGTGGTACACCGACCTCGGCATGACCGCGGACAACCTGCGCCTGTACGAGCACCCGCAGGAAAAGCTCTCGCACTACTCGAAGCGCACGGTCGACGTGGAGTACCGCTTCCAGTTCACCGGCAGCGAGTGGGGCGAGCTCGAAGGCGTCGCCAACCGCACCGATTACGACCTTCGCGTGCACAGTAAGGCGAGCGGGGTCGACCTGTCCTACTTCGATCAGGCGACGGGCGAGCGCTGGGTGCCTTACGTCATCGAACCCGCGGCGGGAGTCGACCGCGCGGCGCTCGCCTTCCTGCTTGACGCGTACGCCGTCGACGAGGCGCCCAACACCAAGGGCGGGGTCGACAAGCGCACGGTCCTTCGGCTCGATCCGCGGCTGGCTCCGGTGAAGGCTGCCGTACTGCCGCTCTCGCGGGGCAGCGAGCTTTCCCCGATCGCCAAGAGCGTCGCCACCGACTTGCGCAAGCGCTGGAATGTCGACTTCGACGACGCGGGCGCGATCGGCCGGCGTTACCGCCGCCAGGACGAGATCGGCACGCCGTTCTCGGTGACGGTCGACTTCGATTCCCTGGAGGACCAGGCCGTCACCGTGCGCGAGCGCGACTCGATGGCGCAGGAGCGGGTCGGACTCGACGCGCTACGCGGCTATCTGGCCGAGCGCCTCGAGCCCTAACGAGCTCAGCTGGCGGGCAGCGGCCTCAGCGCGACGGTGAAGTAGTCGCGGCCGTAAGGCGTGAGGTAGGTGCCGACCGGGTTGTACTGGCCCGGCAGAACGACCTGCTGGGTAGCGGCGTTCGGGAAGGTGAAGGCGTCGACCCACATCGGGTTGATGTCCAGTTGCATGCCGCGTACCGCGCCTGACTGGATCAGCGCCATCGCGATGGTGCGCGGGGTGGCATACGAGCTGCCGGCCCACATGACGTTGCCGAAACGGTCGATGCCGAGCCCCGAGCGGGCCACCGCGAAGCCGCCGCCGAGGGTTGCTCCCCACGGCCCGTACTCATCGACGTCGGCGGCGGGCTGGGCGCTGTCGACGAGGAGCCCGAGGTTCTGCCGGACACTGATGACTTTCTTGCCGGGTGCCGGGACGTCGTGGCCCCAGGTGCCGATGTTCGAGCTGCCATCGGCGTAGGTGACCACCGACGCGAGCCCGGGCTGGATCGCGCCGGCGCCGCGGCCGAGCACGAGGAAGCCGCCGAGCCCGAGGTTGAGCCGGAAACCGCCGTTGAACGCGGCGAGTACGTCAGGGCGTTCGGCGGCGGAGATGGCCGGCCCGGCGAGCCATTGATCGCCGCCCGGGTCCTCGTATCCGGCGTGAAGCACGAGCCGGGTGGTGTACATGTCGGCCCGCATCACGACGACCGTCGACCCGTTGACGGCGAGGGTCTGGGTCTGGATCTCCGGCCGGCCGAGATGCGAGACGGCCGTGACCCAGGCTCCGGGAGCACCTACGGGCGGCGGGATCGTCGGGGTCGGGCTGGGCGTCGGGCTCGGGCTGGGATTCGCGCTGGGAGACATCGACGGCGAGGCGCTCGGCGGGCCGGCAGCGGTCTTCGAGCCGGAGCCGCTGGAACAGCCGGCCACCAGCCCTGCGAGCGCGAGAGCGGACGCCAGCGCGAGGGCGCGGGACGGCTTGTTCATCGCGTCGGAACTCTAAACGAACGCTGCCATGATCATGGGTAAGACATGATCAAACCGCCCAGGACAAGATCATGGCAGCGTTGATCATGTGTGACGTCGGGAACGGCTGCGACGTAGCCTGGGCAGGCACGGTCTACACGTCACCGGACGGCCCTAAATGCGGGCTGAGCAGTCTTTCGGAGGAATTGCATGGGGTCCACGAAGTACGTCTACGACTTCGCCGAGGGCAACAAGGACCTCAAGGATCTGCTCGGCGGCAAGGGTGCCAACCTGGCCGAGATGACCAAGATCGGGCTTCCGGTCCCGCCCGGCTTCGTCATCACCACCGAGGCCTGCCGCGAGTATCTGCACCAGGGGAGCTCGCCCGCGAGCCTGTCGGCCGAGGTGAGCGAGCACCTCGCTGGGCTGGAGAAGGCGATGGGCAAGGGCCTCGGTGACGCCGATGATCCGCTGCTGGTGTCGGTGCGTTCGGGCGCGAAGTTCTCGATGCCCGGAATGATGGACACCGTCCTGAACATCGGGCTGAACGACGCCTCCGTGCAGGGTCTGGCCAAGCAGGCCGACAACGCCCGCTTCGCGTGGGACTCCTACCGCCGCCTGATCCAGATGTTCGGCAAGACCGTGCTGGGCGTCGAGGGTGATCTCTTCGAGCACGCGCTGGATGAAGTGAAGAAGGCCAAGGGCACCACCAACGATCTCGATCTCGACGAGGACGACATCCGCGGCCTGGTCGCCACCTTCCAAAAGATCGTCCATGACCACACCGGCCGCGATTTCCCGCAGGACCCGCGCGAGCAGATGGATCTCGCCGTGGCCGCGGTCTTCGACTCCTGGAACGGGGATCGGGCCAAGCTCTATCGCCGTCAGGAGCGCATCCCCGCCGACCTCGGCACCGCCGTCAACATCGTGGCGATGGTCTTCGGCAACATCGGGATGACCTCCGGCACCGGTGTCGCGTTCACCCGTGACCCCGGAAGCGGCGACCAGGGCGTCTACGGCGACTACCTGCAGAACGCGCAGGGAGAGGACGTCGTCGCCGGCATCCGCAACACGCTCCCGCTCGCCGACCTGGAGCAGCTCGACAAGGCGTCCTACGACCAGCTGATGGCCAACATGGCCACGCTGGAAAACCACTACAAGGACCTCTGTGACATCGAGTTCACGATCGAGCGCGGCAAGCTCTGGATGCTGCAGACCCGGGTCGGCAAGCGCACCGCCGGTGCGGCGTTCCGCATCGCCACCCAGCTCGTCGACGAGGGCCTCATCGACATGGACGAGGCGCTCACCCGTGTCAATGGCGCGCAGTTGGCGCAGCTGATGTTCCCGCGGTTCGAGGACGGCTCGACCAAGCAGAAGCTCGCCAAGGGCATGAACGCCTCGCCCGGCGCGGCCGTCGGCAAGGCCGTGTTCGACACCGACACCGCGACCAAGTGGGCGATGAGCGGCGAGCACGTCATCCTCATCCGCCGCGAGACGAACCCTGATGACCTGGCCGGCATGATCGCCGCCCAGGGCATCCTGACCAGCCGCGGCGGCAAGACGTCACACGCCGCGGTCGTCGCCCGCGGGATGGGCAAGACGTGTGTCTGCGGCGCGGAGGAGCTCGACGTCGACACCAAGGCCCGCAAGATGACCGCGCCGGGCGGCGTGGTCGTCTCCGAGGGAGACGTCATCTCGATCGATGGCACCAGCGGCGACGTCTACCTCGGTGAGGTGGCGGTCGTCCCGTCGCCTGTCGTGCAGTACTTCGAGGGCGACCTCGACCCGCAGTCGGCTGACGCCAACGATCTGGTGCGCGCCGTGCACCGGCTCATGGAGCACGCCGACGCGACCCGGCGCATGCGGGTGCGGGCCAATGCCGACACCTCCGAAGACGCCGACCGCGCGCGCCGCATGGGGGCTGAGGGAATCGGGCTGTGCCGTACCGAGCACATGTTCCTCGGTGACCGCAAGGCCCATGTCGAGCGGCTCATCCTTGCGGAGACCGACGAGGAGAAGAAGGAAGCTCTCGACGCGCTACTTCCCCTGCAGCGCAAGGACTTCGAGCGCATCCTCGAATCGATGGACGGGCTGCCGGTGACCATCCGGCTGCTCGACCCGCCGCTGCACGAATTCCTGCCCGACCGCACCGAGCTGGCGGTGCGTGTCGCGCTGGCCGAGGCCAAGGGCGGGGCCGACGAGAACGACCTGCGGTTGCTGCAGGCCGTCAACCGGCTGCACGAGCAGAACCCGATGCTGGGCCTGCGCGGCGTACGCCTCGGGCTCGTCATCCCCGGCCTGTTCGCCCTTCAGGTCCGGGCGATCGCCGAGGCCGCCTGCTTCCGGCAGCGGATGAAGGGCGATCCGCAGGCGGAGATCATGATCCCGCTGGTCGGCAGCATCCAGGAGCTCGAGCTCATTCGTGACGAGGCGGCAGCGGTGCTGAAGTCCGTCGCGGACGATCAGGGCTGCACCCTCGAGTTCCCCTTCGGAACGATGATCGAGCTGCCCCGCGCCGCGCTTACCGCCGACGCGATCGCCGAGTCCGCCGAGTTCTTCTCCTTCGGCACCAACGACCTCACCCAGACCACGTGGGGCTTCAGCCGTGACGACGTCGAGGCCGGCTTCTTCTCCGCCTATCTGGAGAAGGGCGTCTTCGGGGTCTCGCCGTTCGAGTCGCTCGACGTCGAGGGCGTCGGCGCACTGGTGCGGATCGCGGTGGAGAAGGGCCGGGCGACCCGTCCCGACATCCACCTCGGTGTCTGCGGCGAACACGGCGGCGACCCCGACAGCATCCAGTTCTTCCACGAGGTCGGGCTTGATTACGTGTCCTGCTCACCTTTCCGGGTGCCGGTGGCGCGGTTGGAATCGGGCCGGGCGAGCGTCCTCGAGCGTTCTGCCGGCAGTGACACCCGCTGACGACCGAGACCCGCGGGTCGGCTGTCGACCCGAGCGAGCGCTGGGCGCCGGAGCCCTCGAAGGCGACGCCCGCGGCGCGCAGCCCGTTCGAACGTGACCGGGCGCGCGTCCTGCACTCCGCTGCCTTGCGCCGGCTCGCGGCCAAGACGCAGGTGGTCGGCGTCGACGAGGAACCCGAGGACGGCGTGCCGAGGACCCGCCTCACGCATTCGCTCGAGTGCGCGCAGATCGGCCGCGAGCTCGGCGGCCGGCTCGGCGCTGATCCCGATGTCGTGGATGCGGCGTGCCTGGCCCACGATCTCGGCCACCCTCCCTTCGGTCACAACGGCGAGACCGCGCTCGATGCCGCAGCGGTCGAATGCGGCGGGTTCGAGGGCAACGCGCAGAGCCTGCGAGAGCTCACCCGGCTGGAGATGAAGGTCGTCGGGGCGGGCCTGAACCTGACCCGTGCGACGCTCGACGCGGCGTGCAAATATCCCTGGCCGCGCAGCGATCGCGACCCGGTGAAGTACGGCGTCTATCCCGACGATCTGCCGGTCTTCACCTGGATCCGGCAAGGTGGCATGGATCGCGCGCGCAGCCTCGAAGCGCAGGTCATGGACTGGGCCGACGACGTCGCGTATTCGGTGCACGACCTGGAAGACGGCGTACGCGCCGGGCTCGTCGACCTCAGCCGGCTGGCCGATCCGGCCGAGCGCGCCGACCTCGTCACCTTCTCCCGCGAGCTCTACGGCGGCGGCGACGAGGAGGCACTCCAGCGATTGCGTGCCGCTCCCTGGTGGTCTGAAGCCGACGGAGCGCCGCGGACGGCTGGGCAGATGGCCGCGCTCAAGACACTTACCAGCGAACTGATCGCCCGCTTCGCCCGCGAGGCGCTCGTCGCGACACGGGCGGTCTACGGAGACGGGCCGCTGGCGCGCTATGACGCGCCCCTTGTGGTGCCGGACCAGGTGCGCTCGGAATGCGTGGTGCTGAAGGCGATCACGGCGTTGTGGGTGATGGGGCGGTCCGGCGCGGAGGCGCTGCAGAGTCGCCAGCGCGAGCTGCTCACCGAGCTGATCGAGGCCGTCGCCGCCGGCGCCCCGGACACCCTCGAACCACTCCTGGCGCAGGCGTGGGAATCTGCCGCGGACGCTGCGGGTCGCCGCCGGGCGATTGTCGATCAGGTAGCGCGCCTGACGGATCTTTCGGCTGTCCGCTGGCACGCGCGACTCGTGCGGCAGGGCGGCGCGGGTCCGTTGCCCACAACGCTCTAGCGATCCGCGATTTCTGTCGGGCCGGCTGCTTAGACTGGCGGCACCGCCAACGCCAAGGATCGCGTTCTTCCCGGGCGGTATGCGAGGGGAGGGGCTGGTGGCCGGTCGCATCAGCGACGCGAGCATCAACGCGGTCCGGGAGCGGGCGTCGATCGAAGACATCATCGGCGCTCAGGTGGCTTTGCGGCCGTCGGGCGCGGGGCGGCTGAAAGGCCTCTGCCCGTTCCACGACGAGAAGACCCCGTCGTTCAGCGTCAACACGACCAACGGTTACTACCACTGCTTCGGCTGCGGCGAGAGCGGCGATGCCATCGGCTTCGTCCGCAAGATGGAGGGGCTGACCTTCCCCGAGGCGATCGAGCGGCTGGCCCGCCAGCTGGGTATCACGCTGACGTATGAGGGCGGCACGTCGGCGGTCAACCGCGAGACCGGCAAGCGCATGCGACACGTCGAGGCCAACAAGGAAGCGGCCTCCTTCTACGAGGAGCAGCTGCTCACGCCTGAGGCGCGGCTGGCCCGCGAGTTCCTCGCCGAGCGCGGGTTCGACGAGGCGGCGGCCAAGCATTTCGGCGTCGGCTACGCGCCGGGCGGCTGGGACACCCTCACCACCTTCCTGCGGGGCAAGGGGTTCTCGGTTCCCGAGCTGATCGATGGCGGGCTGGCGAAGATGGGCAGCCGGGGCTCGCCGATCGATCGGTTCCACCGCCGTCTCATGTGGCCGATCAAGGAGCCCGGCGGTGACGTCGTCGGGTTCGGGGCGCGTCGCATCCATGACGACGATCCGGTCCAGCCGAAGTACATGAACACCGCCGAGACCCTGCTGTTCAAGAAGTCGACCGTGCTCTACGGCGCCGATCTCGCTCGCCGCGCCATCGCCCAGCGCTACCAGGCGGTCATTGTCGAGGGCTACACCGATGTGATGGCCTGCCACCTCGCCGGCGTCGAGACGGCGGTCGCGAGCTGCGGCACCGCCTTCGGTGAGGACCACGTCAAGCTGCTGCGCCGGTTGTTGCACGATCAGGACGCCCACCGGTCGGAGGTCATCTTCACGTTCGACGGTGATGCGGCGGGACAGGCCGCGGCGCGAAAGGCGCTCGCGTTCGATCAGCATTTCGTCGCGCAGACCTTCGTCGCCATCGAAGCCGCCGGACGCGATCCGTGCGAGCTGCGCCAGCAGGACGGCGATGCCGCCGTACGCGATCTGGTCGCCAACCGGGTGCCGCTCGTCGAGTTCGCCATCCGCAGCGCGTTGGCCGAGTACGACCTCGCGAGTGCCGAAGGTCAGGTCGCTGCCTTGCGCGCGTCGGTACCGCTGGTCGCCAAGATCAAGGACTGGGCGCTGCGCGATGAGTACGCCCGCCGGCTCTCGGGGTGGATCGGCATGCCGACCCCCGAGCCCGTCCTGGCGCAGGTGCGCGAGATCGCCGGGGATCCGACCCGGCCGGCGCGCGGGGGCGTCCGCGGCGGTGCCCCGATGCGTCGCCAGCCCCAGCGGGGCGGTCCCGATCAGCGGGCTCTGGCCGGTGAGCGCGAGGTCCTCAAGGCCGCGCTGCAGACGCCGGGCTACTGCGGCCCGACGTTCGACACCCTCGATCCGTCGCACTTCACCTTCCCGGAAACCCGGGCCTTGTTCACCGCGATCGTTGCTGCAGGCGGTACTCAGGCGGCGACGAATCCGCAGGCCTGGGTCGGGGTCGTGGGGGAGTCGTGCGCTGACGACACCGTCCGCGGGCTGATGCTCGAGCTCGCCGTCGAGCAGATGCACTTCGTCGGCGAAGACGAGGCCGGCTACGTCACTCAGGTGATTTCGCGGCTGCGCGAGTTCGATCTGACCCGACGCATCGACCGGCAGAAAGCCGAGCTCCAGCGCACCAACCCGGTGGAGGAAGAAAGCTACCGGCGAGTATTCGGCGAACTTATGGCCCTCGAGGCGTTAAAGCGGCAGCTGCGTACCCGCGATTAGGCCGAATCACGCCGTACTCTCGGTTGGGCATGCTGTAAGTCACATCCGCCGCCTGCTGCTAGACCAGGCTCTGACTGAGGAGATGGCAAAACGACAGTCAAGGCCCCCGCCGTGTTGCCGCCGGAAGCTCAGGTCGATGAGGTCAAGGACCTCATCGCCAAGGGCAAAGAGGCCGGCTTTGTCACCTCGGAGGATGTCAGCGCGGCCATGCAGGCCGCCGAGCTTCCGCCCGAGCAGATGGACATCATCTTGCAGTTGCTGACCGACGAGCAGGTCGAGCTCGTCGACAACACCTCCGAGAGCGACGAGGACGACGCTGAGAGCAGCGCCGTGCGTCGCAAGCAGGAGGAAGAGCTCGCCCTCAAGACGCCGACCTCTGACCCGGTACGGATGTACCTGAAGGAGATCGGCAAAGTTCCGCTCCTGACGGCGGAAGAGGAGGTCGACCTCGCGAAGCGCATCGAGGCCGGCCTTTTCGCTTCAGAGAAGGTCGCGACCACGACCAAGAAGGTCGCCGACAAGCTGCGCCGCGAGCTCGAGGCCATCGAGCGTGACGGTCAGATCGCCAAGCGCAAGCTCGTCGAGGCCAACCTGCGGCTCGTCGTCTCGATCGCCAAGCGTTACGTCGGTCGCGGCATGCTCTTCCTCGACCTGATCCAGGAGGGCAATCTCGGCCTCATCCGGGCCGTCGAGAAGTTCGACTACACCAAGGGTTACAAGTTCTCCACCTACGCGACGTGGTGGATCCGTCAGGCCATCACCCGTGCGATCGCCGACCAGGCCCGCACCATCCGCATCCCGGTGCACATGGTCGAGACGATCAACAAGCTCATCCGTAACCAGCGCCAGCTGCTGCAGGATCTGGGTCGCGAGCCGACTCCTGAAGAGATCGCTCACGAGATGGACCTCTCGCCCGAGAAGGTGCGCGAGATCCTCAAAGTGTCGCAGGAGCCAGTCAGCCTCGAGACCCCGATCGGCGAGGAAGAGGACTCTCACCTCGGTGACTTCATCGAGGATTCCGACGCCGTCGTCCCGATCGATGCGGCCAGCTTCATCCTCTTGCAGGAGCAGCTCGACTCGGTGCTGCACACCTTGTCCGAGCGGGAGAAGAAGGTCATCCAGCTGCGCTTCGGGCTGACCGATGGACACCCGCGCACGTTGGAGGAGGTCGGGCGCGAGTTCGGCGTCACCCGCGAGCGGATTCGCCAGATCGAGTCCAAGACGCTGTCGAAGCTGCGCCACCCGTCACGGTCGCAGAAGCTGCGCGACTATCTCGAATAAGTTGCTCCGCAACAGTCTCGAATAAGTTGCCCCGCGACAGTCTGGAACAAGTTGCTCCGCAGGCGCCGCGCTCTTGCCCTTTGGTACGCGACACGCCGCTTCCAGCGGATCGAAGGGCAAGCGTGGCTTGGTTTCTTGGACGGCCCCTGCGCCTTCCCCGCTAGTTCCGGCGGCCGCGCTGGCCTGACACCGAGACGAACGCGATCGTGACCCCGCCGACGATCAGGATCCCGAGCAGCTGGACGGGTCCAAACTTGATCTTGCTTGAGCTTGAGCTGGAAGAGCGCGGCGTCGCCTCGGCTGGCGCCTGACTGCTCGACGGCCGCGGTGGAAGGCCGGCGCCTGGAGCCGGAGTGATGCTCGGGGCGGCGGTGTGGATCGCGCTTGGCGCGCCGGTGGGCGCCAGGGTGGTGCTGGCGACACCGGCATGCCCGCGAACGGCGGCCAGGATGTCGAGCCGGCCGGCGCCGGCCAAGGGGAACGGGCGGGCCGTCGACAGGATGATCTGGCGTACCTGAGCGACCGTGCGGTGCGGGTCCTGGGAGAGCAGGAGGGCTGCGGTTCCGCTCACGAATGGAGCCGCCATCGACGTTCCGGCGTCTGAGGCGTACCCGCCGTCCTCCCACGTCGAGACGATGCAGTCGGCCGGATTGCAACTGCCGCCGGCGGCGTCGCCCCCGGGAGCAGCGATGTCGACCCCTTTGCCGCGCTGGCTGTAGGACGCGATCGACCCGTCCGGGCCCAGAGCGGCAACGGTGAGTGCGTCAGGACCGTACGTGCTGGCGGCGGCTGCTTTCCCGTTTCCAGCGGCGACGATGACCAGGTCGCCGGCTTTCTTGGCGGCGGTCACCGCAGCGGGCAGGACGCGCCGCGGGTCGGCGAGCGGAAACGTGCTGCCGAGCGAGACGTTGATGAGTTCGATGTGGTGGGCGATCGCGTAACGGATCCCGAGGGCGACGTCTTCGGCATTGGCCGCGCACGAGCCGGTCGCGCTCGTCAGGACGCGTATCGGGACGACCTTGACCAGGGGAGCGACCCCGTAGCGCGACGAGGCGATGATGCCCGTCACATGGGTGCCGTGCGGATCGCAGGTGTCGGGCTGATCGGCGCCGGGGACGCAGCGGGTGCCGGTGCATGTGACCCCTCGCGAGACCCGGCCGCCGAAGTCCGGATGCGTGACGTCGACCCACGTATCGAGGACGGCGACCGTGACGCCGCGGCCGTTGCCGGCGAGCGGTCCAGCGCCGACCAGATCGGCGAGCTGGTCCGACCAGCTTCCGGTCACCGCCGCCGCCGGTCCGGCTGTGCTGAGCAGGGCGAAGGCGGCGACCGCAAGGCCAGCTAGCGATTTCGCCCCCCGGCCCACGCTCACATCCTCACGCACACCGTCGCTGCTCGCGGGTCAATCGTCCCAGCCGTTCTCCCCGCGGCCCGACGTCCGTGAACCTCGCGGGGTGCGCTGGCGAGGGCTGAGGGTGGCCCAGCCGTCGGCGTAGTCGGACACGCCCTCGAGCAGATCGAGCAGGCGCCGCCCTTCGCTGGACAGGCGGTAGTCGCCGCCCTCGTCGACCTCGACGAGCCCGCTTTCGCGCAGCTCGCGTAGCCGCTGCGACAGCCGGTCATCGGCGGCGCCGAGGCGTTTGGTGAGGGTGCGAAACGGCTGGGCGGGGCCGCGCAGCTCCCAGATCAGTCCCAGGGCGTGACGGCGGGCGAGCAGGTCGACGAGGCCGGCCAGCGCGTCGGGGGCGCCACCGGATCCGGGCTCAGGCGGCACGGCCGGTTGACGGCGGCACGATCGCGGTAGCAGCGGGCCGCTTGTGCACAGTGCGTCGCTGTGCCGCCTCGGCGAGCCGGATGCGTCGCGACGCTGCCCGGGCGGCCTGCGGGCTTCTCAGCAGGGACACCACGGCGGCCTCCACGTCACCTTGAAATGCCAGCTGACCATAGCCCGAGCCCTCACCGATGGACTGCAGGTCCTCATGGATAGTCACCCCGCCGTGGAAAAGGTCGATCACGCGCGGGTGGATGTAGGAAGCGCGGCAGACTGCGGGAGTGTTGCCGAGATAGTCGGAGGTTTCTTTCACCGCGCGGGTGACGGCGCGTTTGATGGCCGTCGGCGACGTGGCCGCCTGCTCGGACACCGCCAGCGCAACGGCGCAGAGCACCGTGGCAGACCAGGTGCGGAAGTCCTTCGCCGAGATGGCAGCTCCACCGGTGACATCGGCCAGATAGGCGTTGATGGCCCGCGAGTTGACGTTCACCCAATGCCCGTCGTCGTCGCGAAAAGCGAGGAGCTCGGGATCGTCGTCATCCTCTCGCGCCAGGAGGGTCGCGACGACCTCGCAGACCTCGGGATCGGCGACGGCAGCGAGCCGCTGCTTACCGCTCTTGGCCGGATAGTCGAACGTCACGGTGCCCTCACCGTCGACACTGGTGTGCTCGCGGCGGATGGTGGCGAGGCCGAAGGTGCTGTTTTGCTCGGCGTACTCCTCACCGCCGACGCGGAAGAAACCAATGTCGAGCATGCGGGCGGCGCATGCCAGCACACGGCGTTCCGGCATGCCAGCGAGTTCGAGATCCTTCTTCACCCGGAGGCGAAGCGCGGGCAGCATATCGGCGAAATCGAGGATGCGGTCGAACTTTTCGAGGTCGCGTTTGCATCGCCACTCGTCGTGGTAGCGGTACTGGCGCCGCCCTGCTGCATCCGTCCCGACAGCCTGGATATGACCAGCGGCGTGCGGCGAGATCCAGACGTCCTCCCACGCGGGCGGGATGACCAAAGCCTCGATGCGGTCGAGGGTTTCGGGGTCATTGATGGGCTGATCCGAAGCGTCGCGATACGTGAAGCCCTTGCCTCGCCGCCGCCGGGTGATCCCGGCGGCGGCGAGGTCGGAACGGCGGAGCCGCATCTCTTACCGATTCCGTGACCGGGTCAAATGACCGTCGTGGCGGCGGCGCTGCCCGGGGCCTGAGACTCGATCGTTTCCTTGAAGGACGCGAGCGCCTTCTCCACCTTGTCCTGCGGATCGCTGAACAGCTTCGCTACCGCGTCACCGAGCACGCCGGCCGGGGGGTCGTACCGGAGGCTGACCTCGACGCCGGTGGTTTCGCCGTGATCGTCGAATCGGACGGCACCCGAGTTCTTGACGTGCCCATCGACACTGCTCCAGGCCACCTTCTCATTGGTGACGTCCTCGACGATCTTGGCGTCCCATTCGATGTCCTTGCCGAGAGGTCCGCTGACGACCCAGTGCGTCAGGGTGTCGTCGCTGCCCTTCGGCTCCACGGTCTTCACGTCCGGGAGGATCGACGGCAGGTTGGTCAGCCCCCGCCACCATCCGTAAACCTTTTCCGGAGTGGCGTTGACCTCGATGTAATGCGCAACAGAACCCACGATGAATCTCCCTCTATAGCGTCTTCTTTCGCATAGGGAGACGTGCCCGGCGCATTCAAGAGAAAACAGCCGGGTGTGCGGGCTCACGGCAGGTGGCGATGGGTCGCCCGTGGGTGTAGCGCCGGTCAGTGGGAGGCGTGGGTCCCGTGGCCGTTGGCGCTGGTGACCGCGGTGAACTCGAGCGTCTCTTCGTCGGCGGGGCGGCTGATGACCGACTTGGCGCGCGACGCCAGGGTGCCCGCCTGGGCGGCGACGATGCCCGCCGCTCCCTGCACCTCTGGCCGTTCTTTCACGGCGCGAAATGCCCTCACGAGGGACTCATAGCGATCGCGTCCAGCCCGGGCGCCGAGGACGTATCCGGCAGCGAAGCCGACCCCGAATACTGCGCGGATAGCCATGTCCAAACCTCCGGGTGCTGCGGCTGACCAGATCACCGGCCGGCTTTGGTGCGCTAGCATGGCAGAGGCGCCGAGGGCGCCCCATCCCGCGTAGCTCAATTGGCAGAGCAGCCGGCTGTTAACCGGCAGGTTACAGGTTCGAGTCCCGTCGCGGGAGCCCATATGAACGTCCGGCCAACGCGGCTGGCGTGCTGCTCAGCCGGGGAATTCGGCGTCCGCGCGGGCAGCCACGATGAGCGCGTACGGGCCGTCGGCCATGAGCCGGTCACCCTCGATGAGCACGCTGTCGGTCGCGAGCGAAATCAGCGCTGCGCTGCTCTCGTCGAACTCGACATCGGTGACCGTGCCGGCGGCGTTTCCGAGCTCGCTGAGAGCCAATCGCCCCATCGGCGAGCGGTCCCCCTGCGAGCCTGCCGCGTCGTCGTCGGTGACCACGACTGCGTCCGGCCCGATCCCGACGATCTGTGACCAAGCGACCGCCTGCGCCTTGCGACCCTTGCCGACGACGAGCGCCGAGACGGTCCACGGCTCGGGGGACAGGAGCACGTCGCCCACCTCGCCGAGTGTCTCGGCGCTTGACCTGCTGACGACCCGGCGGCCGCGTAGCTCAGACAGATGCATCGGAGCCTCCTGCGAGCCGGGCGCGGAAATCGGCAACGGCACTGCCGAAACCGGCGAGATCGTCACGGATGAACGCCTCGACCTCCGCTGGAACCATCAGGGTGTCGCTGGAGACAGCGAGGGTTGCCGGCAGCGGCAGCAAGAGCGGCGCCCCCTCGGCACGCTGTAACGCGGCCTCCCCTCCGAGCTCGTAGCCGATGACCTCACCGCGGTTCATTTCGACGATGAGGTCACGCACGATGCCGAGTTCCTTGCCGGTGTCGGTGAGCACCTGATTGCCGATGACGTTGCGGCCGCGGGCGTCCTTGGCGGCCGCGTCACCCTCGGGTGCGTCGAGAGCGGCCGCGTCGGTGATCATGACGGCGTCGCGTCCGACCGCGTGCACTTGCTCCATCGCCAGGACGCTTTTGAGTCGGCCGGCGAGGCGGCCGCGCTTGTTGAGCGTGAAGCCGGCGACCCGTCCGTCATCGGGGATGTAGATGACGTCGCGGGTTTCGGCGATGTCCTCGCCGGTGCTGGTCGTCACGACGGGAAGGCCCACCAGGCTGGTGGCCCGCATCAGAAGGTCGGTCACTGGCGCGTCCCGCCGGATCGGGCGCGTCGCGAGGTGGCCACCACGCCGCCCGCGCGGCGTCTGCGTCGAACGACGGTGAAAGCGATGAGCAGCAGAATGACTGCGATCACAACAATGATGACGATGGCCAGGGTCACCTCATGGGCCTACCCACGAGCGTCACGTTTGACGCCCGTTTGCCGCTGCCGTTCAGGCCTTTTTCAGCTGGTGGACGGGCCGCGCCACAGATCGATCCCGCCCTCGACCGCGTACTGGTCGATCTCGGCAAGCTCGGCGGCGCTGAATGCCGGGTGTTCGAGCGCCGCGATGTTCTGCTCCAGCTGCTTCACCGACGACGCGCCGATGAGCACCGACGTGATCCGCGGGTCGCGCGCCACCCAGGCGAGCGCGAGCTGAGCCAACGATTGCCCGCGTCGCTGGGCGATGGCGTTCAGCGCCTGGATGTGGGTCAGGTTCTGCTCGGTCAACAGGTCGGGGGAGAGAGAGGTATTGGCCGCCATGCGGGAGCCGGCGGGGATGCCATCGAGATAGCGGTCGGTCAACATCCCTTGCGCCAGAGGGGAAAACGCGATGCAGCCCGCGCCGACGGTCTCCAGCGTGTCGAGCAGGCCGCCCTCGACCCACCGATTCAGCAACGAATACGACGGCTGGTGGATGAGCAGGGGAGTGCCCATTTCATTGAGGATCCGCGCGGCCTGGGCGGTGCGTTCCGCCGAGTAGGAGGAGATGCCGGCGTAGAGCGCGCGCCCCGATTGCACGGCCGTGTGCAGCGCGCCCATCGTCTCCTCGAGCGGGGTGTCTGGATCAAAACGGTGGGAGTAGAAGACGTCGACGTAATCGACGCCCATCCGCGCCAAGGACTGGTCGAGGCTCGAGAGCAGGTACTTGCGCGAGCCGAATTCGCCGTACGGGCCCGGCCACATGTCCCAACCCGCCTTGGTGGACAGGAAAAGTTCGTCGCGATACGGGCGGAAATCTTGCGCCAGTAGCTGCCCGAAGTTCGATTCCGCACTGCCGTAGGGCGGTCCGTAATTGTTGGCGAGATCGAAGTGGCATACGCCGAGATCGAAGGCGCGGCGCAGGATGTCCCGCTGCGTCTCCAGCGGACGATCAGTGCCGAAGTTGTGCCACAAACCCAGTGATACCAGCGGAAGTTTGATGCCGCTTCGCCCGCAGCGCCGGTAGGTCATCCGCTCGTAGCGGTCTTTGGCGGCGACGTAAGTCATGGCGGTGCCTCTCCGGTTGGCGGCGCGGGATCGAGGACGAGGATCAGTTGATCATCCGGCTGTGATCAACCATTTCCCCGTGCACCAGGTGACCACACTCAAGGCTAGGCTGGCGCCGATAGGGGCGGTAGCTCAGCTGGTTAGAGCAAGGGACTCATAATCCCTGGGTCGCGGGTTCGAGCCCCGCCCGCCCTACACATCTTCGCAGGTCAGCAGCGGTTTACTCTGCGTGCGATCAATCGTGGTGCCAGCGTGGCGGCCATTGGACTTCTCCGGGCTCCAACATGTGCGCTGTGGCGCTGTGTTAGGCCCCAGGCTAGGGTCGCGCGCCATCGGGCTGTCACAGCTCGCGGGATGTCGCCTCAAGATTTGCATAGGGAATTGCACGATCAACGGAGGCTAGGGAAGGGCAGACCCTTGTGCCTATCTACGAGATAGGCGCTTGGCGGGGCCCGAAGTGGCTCGTGATCTACGACGGCACCGCAGATCATCTCGGTCTGAGACTCGTCCATCTCGTCTTCGGCGAGCCCGGCACAAACGTCGTGCTAGCCGGAGTCATCACCTTCGCTAAGCAGCCGGCCGAAGTCCTGGGAAATGGCGTTGGGATTCTCGCGACGGACCTGTCCTCGTCGCGGAATATGCACTGCTGCAACTGCTTGACCGGCTCCCTCACCCGGCCTCGACCGGTGAGTCGCGTTCCATCCGGGAGTTACAGGTCACGGGGAAGACCGGACGGGTGAACGTGAGTGAACCCCTGATGATGCCTCGTCATCGGAAACCCCGCAGATGGGATGCAGCAGTGGGGGCAAGGACGTGCCGCCGGGAAGCGGCAGGCGACGATCGGAAGACGCACTGTTGCCGCAGTCGAAGGCCGAACTGCCACCCGATCGCTGGAGGGCATCCGTCCGGCGGAGGTGACGACTGATCGGGCGCCTGCGAATCTGCGGGTGCTCGACGAGCAGCTACCAGCGGCGCTTCATGTCGTGCAGCGGTATGCGAACAATCCGATCGAGGCTGACCACGGTCGACTCAAGGCACGCCTGCGACCGATGCGTGGCCTGCAACGACTGAAGTCCGCCCAGACCGTCCCGGGCGGGCACGCTTTCGTGCAGAACCTGCACCGAGACCACTATGAAATCGCCGCGGACGAACCCGTCTACACGCGGCTGCGGGTGGCGTTCGAAGAGTTGGCGCAGTTGGTCTAACCGTCCCTTGAAAAGATCCGCCGCGCCGTCGATCAGGCAACGCAACGGAGCCCTCGTGAGTGATCTGCCCGACCAGCCCCTACACCTCTGGCGACGGATTCGCCGGATCGCCGAGCGCAAGCTCAACCCGTCCGAGATCATTGTCTACGACCCTCTCGCCGCCTGAGCAGTCCGACTCCCGACTCGCTCGGGTCGGGGACGCACTGACAGGCGTGGTGAGAAGCTGTCAACCGTGCAGCTTGCCGAACTTCCGTACACGATCCCCGCCGCGATGGATCGGGCGACGAACGAGTTCGCCGATCGGCAAGCCGTCGTCGACGGCGAGCGGCAGGTCTCCTACCGCCAGTTGGGAGCGGACGTCCGGCGCGCAGCGGGCGCCTTGCTTGCCGCCGGGGTCGAGCGCGGCGATCGCGTCGCGGTGTGGGCGCCGAACAGCTACGAGTGGATCGTCATTGCGTTCGGCATCGGCACGATCGGCGCGATTCTGGTTCCGGTGAATACGCGCTTCCGGGGTGAGGAGGCGGCCGACGTCATCCGGCGGACTCGAGCAAAAGTGCTCCTTGTCAGCAACGGTTTCCTCGGCAACGACTACGTGAGCATGGTGCGGGCGGGGGCGGGCTCAGGAGATGGAAGCCGGCCGGTCCCAGGGCTGGCGCAGCTGTCGACTATTATCGATCTCGGCAGCGCGGGCGCCTGGGATCGCTTCCTGGCGACGGCAAACGCGATCGACACGAATGCCGTCGACGAGGCGGCCGCCGCGGTGACGCCGGAGGACGTGCTCGACATCATCTTCACGTCCGGCACGACCGGTCGTCCCAAGGGGGCGATGTCCACGCACCGGCAGACCATTGACGTGGCGTACGCCTGGAGCGAGCGGGCGCTCGTGACGTCGGCGGACCGCTACCTCGTCGTCAACCCGTTCTTCCATACCTTCGGCTACAAGGCGGGCTTTCTCGTCTGCATGCTGAACGGCGCGACGGTCGTACCGATGAGTGTCTTCGACGTGGATGCCGTGCTCGACGCCGTCGCCCAGAAGCGGATCAGCATCCTGCCTGGACCCCCGACGCTGTATTACTCGCTGCTCGAGAATCCCCGCCGCGAATCCCGTGACCTCAGCTCGCTGCGCCTCGCCGTCACGGGAACGACCGTCGTACCGGTGCCGCTGATCGAGCGGATGCGTCTAGAGCTTTCGTTCTCGGCCGTGGTCACCGCGTACGGACTGTCGGAGGCCGTTGTCGCGACCATGTGCCACCCCGGCGACCCGCCCCAGCTCATCAGCCATTCGTCCGGAGTCGCCGTGGCGGGCTTCGAGGTGCGGGTCGTCGACCGCGCCGGAATCGCCGTCGCCCCAGGCACATCTGGAGAGATCCTGCTGCGCGGTCGCAACGTCATGACCGGCTACTTCGAGGATGCTGAAGCCACGGCCGAAGCCGTCGACGGCGACGGCTGGCTGCACACCGGCGACATCGGCCATCTCGACGAGGGCGGCTACCTGACGATCACGGATCGACTCAAGGACATGTTCACCGTCGGTGGGTTCAACGTGTATCCGGCCGAGGTCGAGCAGGTCATCATGCGCTCGGGTGACGTGCTGGAATGCGCCGTCGTCGCTCGTCCCGATGAGCGCCTCGGCGAGGTTGGAGTGGCCTACGTCGTCGCTCGCGCCGAGCACAGCGTCGACGCTGCGGCGACGATGACCTTCTGCCGAGAAAAACTCGCGAACTACAAGGTGCCGCGCGAGGTTCGGGTCGTCAGCGAACTGCCGCGCAATGCCGCCGGCAAGGTCCTCAAGACGACACTTCGTGCGCAAGCCTTGGTTAGCGACACGTAGCCGACAAGTGACCAATCGTTTCCATTCGACTAATTTCCTGATACACCTTTCCGCACTGAGGTCTGGAGGCTCATGGCCACGACGGCCGGCTCCTGCTCGCGCTTCAGCCCGTTGTGATCGGAGAGTAGGAATCCCAGATGAGGCAACGCGGACTTCGCACCAGCGCACTCGTGAGCGCAGTAGCGGTTCTCCTTGTAGTGGCAGGGTGCGGAAGCTCGTCCAAGGGGTCGGGTGGTGGTGGAGGCGGCTCGAGTACGAGCCCATCCAGCCGAAGCCTGGCTGACGTCAAGGCCGCCGTTGACAAGGCGCTGCAGCGCCCGACGAGCATCAACCTCACGGCCAAGCTCAACGGCGCGCCGGTGAAGGACAAGACGATCGACTGGCTGCAGTGCGGCGTCCCAGCCTGCGTCGCGCTCACCGCACCGCTGAAGGCGGCCACCGACACCGTCGGCTGGAAGCTCGACGTGGTCGATGCCGGCGTGACGCCTGAGAGCATCAAAAACGCCTGGGACAAGGCCGTTTCCGACAAGCCCGACGCCGTCATGGCCAGTGGCTTCTCCCGCGCCCTGTTCAACCCCGAGCTGGCAAAGCTCAAGAGCATGAACATCCCGGTCATCGACCTGACCACCGCGGACGCGCCGGGTAACGGTCTCACCGCCGTCTTCGACTACGGCCCGGACTACCTGGCTTCGGGCCAGCGCCTCGCGGACTACGCACTGGCGCAGGACGGCACGAACGTGAACGCCGTCATGGTGCTTTCGTCTGCCTTCGCCAACCTCGGCTTCGTCGGGCAGGGCTTCAAGGGCGAACTGCAGAACAAGTGCTCCAACTGCCCTGTCGCGTCGTTCGAGGTTCCGGCGACCAGCATCGGCAAGGACCTGCCGACCCGCATCACCGCCTACCTGACCGCGCATCCGAAGGTCAACTGGGCCTACGTCGGCTACGACGACATGGTGCTGGGCCTGCCTGCCGCCATGGCCGCTGCGGGGCTCACCGGCAAGGTCAAGATCGTCACCATCGACAACGAGCCGGCGACCCAGGCCTACATGAAGAACAAGCAGGCTCTCGTCGCTTCCGACGGCTTCCCGGGGCCGGAGATCATGTGGCGGTCGGTCGACTTCCTTCTGCGCTACTTCACCAAGCAGGACACCTCACCCAGCACCGCGCACAACCTCCCGATCTGGCTGCTGACCGGCGACAACGTGCCGAGCACCACGGAAGGTTTCCCGCTCGTCGCCGACTACCAAGCGCAGTACAAGGCGCTGTGGGGAGTGTCCTGATCCCGCGTCGCTGACGCAGTAAACGGCTTCGGGCCCGGTAGCAGATTCCTCCTGCCGCCGGGCCCGAAGGAGTGTCGGGAGAGGATGGCGCGGTGACCGCAGTGCCATTGGTGGAGATCGAACACCTATCCAAGACGTTTCCCGGCCAGCGCGCGCTCACCGACGTCTCGCTGACCATCGACCGCGCCGAAATCCACGCACTGGTCGGGGAAAACGGCTCCGGCAAGTCCACGCTCATTAAGGTGCTGTCGGGCTTCCACCTGCCCGATCCGGGAGGCCGCATCGTCATCGACGGTGAGGAGCTGCCGTTCGGTGCTCCGGAGGCTTCGCGTCGGCTGGGTCTGCGCTTCGTCCACCAGGACCTTGCGCTCATCGATCAGCTCAGCGCAGCAGACAACGTCGGCATCGAGTCCGGCTTCCGGCGTGGACGCGGCGGCCGCATCCAGTGGCAGGAGCAGCAGGAGCACGCGCGCCGAATCATGACGAACATTGGGGTCAAGGTGGACGTCCGCCGGCCGGTCGCGGAGCTGCGTCCGGTCGACCGCAGCACCATCGCGATCGCTCGCGCGCTCGACGACGCGCAAGGGGCAATCCGCCTGCTGGTGCTGGACGAACCGACGGCTGCGCTGCCGCCGGCGGAAGTGGACGCCCTGTTCCGGGTGCTGCGCGACGTGGCTGCCTCCGGCGTCAGCATCCTGTACGTCTCCCACCGGCTCGATGAGATTCTCGGCCTGGCTTCACGGGTTTCGGTGCTTCGTGACGGCACCTTCCGGGGGACTCAGCCCGCCGCGGGGATGCAGCGCCAGCACCTGATCCGGCTGATTGTGGGTGAGGATTCGACGACGCAGGTGATGGCCTCCCAGCAAGCGGCGAAAACACGTGCATCGTTCACGGGATCAACGGGATTCGCTTTTGAAGGGATCCGGACCGATCGGCTCGCCGGGGTCGACCTGAGCGTCGGGCAAGGCGAGATCCTGGGCGTAGCCGGGCTGACCGGATCAGGCCGGGAGGAGATGGCTGCTGCGCTGTGCGGCGCGATCCCCGCCGAACTGATGCTGACGACGCCGGAGGGCTCGGTGCACTCCGGCATGACCCCTCGCAAGGCCCGGCAGCTGGGTATCGCACTGGTGCTCGCGAACCGGCATCCGTCGGCCGCAATCCGGCAATTCACCGTGCGCGAGAACGTGACGCTGCCCGTGCTGAAGGACTACGCGCACCTGGGACGCATCAACACCGCAAACGAACGCGACGCGGTACGCAAGGCGATCCGCTCGGTCGACCTGCGCCCGCCGGACCCGGACCGCGCGTACGAACTGCTATCCGGCGGCAACAAGCAGAAGACCATCCTCGCCAAATGGCTGAACACCTCACCGAAACTGCTGGTGCTGGACGACCCCACGTCCGGCGTGGACATCGGTGCTCGCCATGCCATCTACGACCTGGTCCGTGAGCGCACCGCGCAGGGGGTTTCGGTGGTGATCTGCTCGTCGGACATCGAAGATCTGGTCGGCGTCTGCGATCGGGTGGTCACTTTCGTCGCCGGAAACGTGAGTGGTGCACTCATCGGCGATCAGATCACCGAAGAGGCGCTGTTGGACGCCATCTTGCGGGCCGCCGGCGACACCGATCCGGTCGCTCCGGCCCCCGCCGCGAAGGAGCTCTGATGACGGAACAGGCAACCGTCAGCGCCGATACGGCGGTAGACCGCGATAGACCCTGGCAGCACGTCTGGTCGGGGGTGTCGTACCGCAACATCGGCGCGGTCTACGTCTGGATCGTGCTCATCATCATCTTCACGGCCTGGAAGTACTCGCTGTTCTGGCACGTCCAGACGGCGAAGACGGTGCTCAATCAGTACTCGATCACGGGGCTGGCCGCGCTCAGCATCGTGGTGCCCCTCGCAAGCGGGATCTTCGACCTATCCATCGGATCCACCATGGGGCTAGCCGGAGTCGGTGCCGGTTGGCTGTTTCAGCACACCAGCTGGAATCCGGCTTTCGTCTTCATCCTCGTGCTGCTGGGAAGCGTCGTCGTCGGCCTGTTCAACAGCCTCGTCGTCGTGCTCCTACGCATCGATAGCTTCATCGGCACGCTGGCTACCGGTGCGGTGCTGGGGGCGATCACGCTCGGCGTCTCCGGCGACCAGACGTTCACCGCGCGTATCAACGGCGGCTTCTCACGTACGGCATCGGCAAGCTGGGGCGGCATCCAGATCCCCGTCCTCTACATGTTCGTGCTGCTCGTCGTGCTCGGCTATTTCCTGGAGCAGACGACCAGCGGCAGGTACTGCTACGCCTCGGGATACAACGCGGAAGTAGCCCGTCTCGTGGGAGTACGGGTAGGTCGCTTGCGCACGCTCAGCCTCGTCATTTCCGCAACCATGGCAGGCTTTGCCGGGCTGATCCTGACCGCGCAGATCCAGGCGGCCGACCCGACCAATGGCCCCTCGTATCTCATCCCTGCCTTCTCCGCAGCCTTCCTCGGGGCGACCCAATTCCGGCACGGGCGTTTCAACCCCTGGGGAGTCATCGTCGCCGTGCTGATGCTGGGCACCGGAAGCGTCGGGCTCCTGCTTGCCGGTTCGCCGACCTGGGCGCCACAGATCTTCCAGGGCGCAGTGCTGATCGCGGCCGTCGGGGTGACGGTCGTCCAGGTACGCAACCGGCGGTCCACCGCATGAGAACGGAGCTGTTTCGAACGTGACCGAGCGAGGATTGGCATGACCAAAATGACGTCCGGCAACGGGCCGGGGATCGGCGAGTACAACCCCTTCGCCGAGGACGTGCTGACCGACCCGGCGGGCGCGTACCGGCACCTGCGCGAGCAATGCCCGGTGCACTACTTCGACGCTTTCGGTGACAAGGGCTTCTACACCGTTTCGCGCAATGACGATGTACGTAAGCTCTTCACGGATGTCGACCTGTGGTCTTCCGACTGGGGGCAGGGTCCGATCTACACCAAGGAAGGTGGGCTGCGGTCGGATCCGCCGGAGCACACTGTCTACCGCCGGCTGGTGACGTCCGCTTTCACCGCCAGGCGGGTGGCAGCCGTCGAATCCCAGGCGCGAGAGGTCACCCGGAAGCTGATCGAAGACTTCCGCTCGCTCGGGCAGGCCGACCTCATCGAGGGGCTGGCCATCCCCTTGCCCATCATCATGATTTCGCACTTCCTCGGCATTCCGCACGAGCGCCGAGCGGAGTTCAAGTCGTGGTCGGATGAGTTCATGGCCGCGCAGAACACGTCTGATCCGGCCGTTCAGGCAGCCGCGCGAGCCAAAATCGATGACTACTTCGACGCCGAGCTGAACCGTCGGCGGGCCCTGCGTGAGGCCGGCGATCAGCCGCCCGACGACATCCTCACCTCCCTCCTTTCGGCCGAGCACGAAGGCGCGGGCTTCACCAACGAACAGCTGCTGCCGTTGATCCTTCTCGTGCTTGTCGGTGGCAATGAGACGACGACATCGCTCATCGGCAACCTCGTTTGGCGGTTGCTCGACCTCGGCCTGTGGGACGCAGTCTCGGCCGATCCAGGGCTACGCGATGTCGCAATCGACGAAAGCCTGCGCTTCGATCCGCCCGTGCTTGGGCTCTTTCGTACCAACAAGCAGCCGGTCTGCCTGCACGGGACGGACCTTGCGCCGGACAGCAAGGTTCATGGGCTGTATGCCAGCGCCAATCGCGATCCGCAGGGGTGGCAAGACCCGGATAGCTTCCGGCTGGACCGCAATCTGGACGAGCTCAAGCGCCAGCATTTCTCCTTCGGGCTCGGGCAATACCTCTGCCCCGGCGCCGCACTCGCCCGCCTAGAAGGCCGTATCGCGCTGGACGCCATGATCGAGCTGCTGCCCGGGCTGCGACTGGTGGATCCTCCCGACCGGACGGATTCGTTCATGATGTGGGGCCCGAAGGCCCTGATGGTCGCTTGGGACGACTAGCGATTTAGGCTGCGGGGACGCCGACTGTGAGAGTGCAGACCCGGCCGTTGCGAAGCTGCCGTGCCTCTTCGGGAATCCATGACTCTGAGGTGCAGATGAAGAGCGTGTGGCCGTCGTCGCCGCCCAGGGCGACCGCGTAGCAGCCCTGATCGCCGGTCGACACGCGCTGCACGATGCACCCGTCGAGCACCCGCAGTGCCTCGTTCGTGAACGGCGACGCGACCCACAGCGCGCCTTCGGCGTCGAGGCAGATCCCGTCAGGCGAAGCGTCGCTGAACTCGACGATTGCCCTGCGGTTGCTGAGAGATCCGTCTGGAGCAATGTCGAACGCGCCGATGCGCGGAGGCTCCGAACGCGTCTCGGCGACGTAGAAGGTCGACCCATCGGCACTTATGGCCATGCCGTTGGCAAAGCCCATGCCGTCAGCCACCGCGGTCACGCGTCCGTCCGGGTCGACCCGGGCAATCTTGCCGGATCGCGGCGGCACGCCGGGGTGAGAGTCGTCGCCGAAGTTGGTGACGTACGCACGTCCCTGCCGGTCGACCACCATGTCGTTGCAGTGCCAGGTGGCTATCTCGCTGACGTCGGCATGCTCGACGAGACCGCCGGGATCGAGCCGCATCACCTTGCGGTCCTCCATCGACACGACAAGCAGCCGATCGTCGGGCAGCCAGCCCAAGCCGGAAGGCAAGTTGGGCACCGTGACGATTGGGGTGGCAGTTCCGTCGCTCGCGATGCGCAGCACCTGCGGACCGTGCATGTCCGAGATCCAGAGCGCGCCGGAGTGCCAGCGCGGCCCCTCAGGAAAGGCGAACCCGCTTGCCAATACGTTCAAATCGCTCACATCACGTCCCTTCGCATTGGCGCGGACGCTAGAGATCGCGAGGGATCATCGTCAACTGCCACGCCGAAGCGTTCCCAGGTCGCCATATGACGCTGGGGCGTCGAGCGACCAGTAGAGGTATGACGGCTGACCCGATCGCTTCGTCGGCCACGACCCCCCAGGCCTTCGAGAACTTCCGCCGCACGCAGACCGCGGCTCCGTCATCCGACTCGTCGGCGCCGTGCTGCTCGAGCAGACCGACGAATGGGCCGAACAACGCCGCTACCTCGGCATCGAAGTCCTCACCAAAAGCCGCCGCAACCCGGCCGTAGCCGACCCCGCCGAGGAGGTGAACGTCCCGATGGCGATCACCGCCTCAAATCACCAGCGAGGATCACGCGGCAACCGCCGCGCACACCACCCCTCTGGACTTGGCCGCGTCATTCGTTGTCTTCGCGGAGCAAAGCGCTATTAGCCGCTGTCCGCCGAGATGGCGATCGGAAGCAAGCCTCGGGAGCATGATCTTTAGTCCACCGCTCGTCCATCTGGAGGTCTCCACACCCCTTCAGAGCGCTCCAACAGCATCCACGGCTGGTGGGCTGCGAGCTGCGAAAGCTCTGAAAAGAGCACCTCAGAACCTTGATCCGTGCGCCCTCATAATCCCTGGGTCGCGGGTTCGAGCCCCGCCCGCCCTACTCGCAGCCCTATCCGGTGCGCCCGAAGTACAACGTCCGGAGCTTTCCGCGCGTCTGCTCGGCCTCCAGCTCCCAATTGCGCTCCGTGGCGCAGTTCAGAAGGTCGGAGATCCGCCAGTTCGTCGCCGGCGGAAGCTCGTCGGCAAGTGGGCCGGAACCGCCGAGGATCTCGTAGAGGCCGGGACCGGTGTTGGTGAGGACGATGGTCGCGTCTTGGCGCAAGGGTCATACCCCGTTGGGTCTGCCGCAGGGAGCGTCAGCGGAGCCGCCCACGGGGCGAAACCGCCGGCGCTCATGCGACGCAGGCGTGCGATTAGCCAGCAGCTGCGCCGCATGAGGTCGGCGCAGTCACTGACTCTGGGGTAGGACGATCGCTGCAAACGCTGGGTGAACAGTCGATCGGCTTACCTCTGAGTGTCGGCGATGGACCCGCGATTGTCTGGCGTTCCGCGACTTTGGCGGCCGGACGTTGCCGGCTCAGCGGCGCTAGGCGCGCGCTAGCGGAGCCCAGCCGAGCAGGTTGGGGAGAATCGCGTAGCCGTGCATCGTGCCGCCGTCGCCGACCCACTCCCAGTGCCATGCTTCGTTGACACTGCCGGGGTGGTTCCAGCCGAAGTCGCCGGCATGGGCGGTGAGCCACTGGTAGCCCGGAGAGGTCCAGGTCAAACTGCCGTCCTGGTCCTGAAAATCAACGGCTTTGCCCCAGCCGTGATTGCTGAATCCGGGGCTGGCGGCATTCTCGCAAACGCCCAGATTGCACCAGTACTCGCGCATGTAGATCTGATCGGCATAGTCGCGATATCCCTGCACCGGCTCGAGCAGTAGGCCATCCTGATGGGCTGCATTCACCATGGCGGTAAAGCTGCCGGCGGTCGGACAATAGAGCTGGCAGCTGCTGTCGTAGCTGTAAAGAATAGACGTCGGTAGGTAGCCGTTGCTGTAGCCGAGAACGGTCGTCGGCTGATTGTACGGATTGATCGGAGACACAGAACTTGCTGCTTGCGGCGCACATGCTGCGACGGCGGCGAGCCCCACGGTGCCCACACAGGCAGCAAACAATCCTCGTCGGGAGAGCGAACCCGCGAGCGGATGCGCCTTTGCGGAAGATGTGAAAATGTCGGCATCCATATGTAACTCCCATTGCCAGAATGGTGGAGCGCACTCAGTCGGAAAAGCATTCTCGGGGCCGTATCGGCAGTTCGGCAGAAAGCTTCATAGGTCTGTTGAGTGCTCGGGAAGTGGCAATGGACAGGTGGCCTCTACGATGCCCAGCACGCTGATCAAGGTCGCCGTCATCGGAACCGGCGCAGCGGAGGGACGCTCGGCCGGGCATTCGCCACCGCGGGCTAGCGAAGTCCGGCGAGACGGCCGGGAACACGCCCGCGAAGGTCACCGACATCCCCACTGCGCTCGCGTCAGCCGACGTGATCCTGCTCGCGCTGCCGGCCGGCGCCGTGGACGCGTTGACCGCCGAGAACGCCGATGTCATACGCGATCTCGCGCTATTCGCGGGCGTTCAACACGTTGGGCTGGGAGAACTTCGAGGATCCGCACTTCGGTGACGTTGTGGCGGACCTGTTCTACTCAGCGCCCGAGGTCGAGACCGCAGTGTCTGGGCGACGGTCAGCACGAGGTCGTCGACGGTTTGTCGCGCGTCTGGTTCGCTCTCGTGGTTGGCCAGAAGCATCGACGACGGTTGGCGTTGCACGTCCTCGAGTAACTCTTTGGTGCGCCGCGTGTGGGCGCAGCCGGCCTGCCCTGCTTGGCTAGAAACCCGCCAGACCGTCCACGTGGATGAGGTCCGCGCCGCGCTCCTGCGGTGGGCCTTCGAGCCCGCCGGCGATGGGCATCAGCGGCAGCAGGGTGTCCGCGACGAATTGCTGGCACGCGTCTTTCGACTCGTAGACGGCGGTGATGAGGATGCCGCCCTCGGTGGGGCCGCCGGCGTGGAAGAGCTCGGGACGTTTGCCGCCAGCCGCGTCCGTGACGGCGGCAAGGGTGGCCTGATATTGCTCGACGGTTCCGCCGGGCCAGAAGTGCGTCAGAAGGTAAGCCATGGTCATCTACTCCCTGAGATGGACGTTGCGTCGCCGAGGCTGATCGATCAGCGTTACAGCGGCGCCTCACCTGCTCGCCTCAAGCGGCGAGCCGGAACGATGAGCCGCTGCTTCCGGCAACCCAGGCGTCAGGAAGGGCTGCCGCCAAGGCGTGCTGAGCGCGCCATCCCGTGCAGTGTCCAGGAACGACGAGAGCAGGCGAAAGCTTGGCAAGGGCGCTGACGGTGTGGCCGATGATGGGCTCGAAGGCGGGACCGCCGAGATGCAAACCCCCAAGCAGCGCATGCAATTCCGGGGTTGCGGTGAGCCGCTGCGAGTGCCGCACGATGTTGACAGCGCCGGCATGCGCGCAGCCGGTCAGCACGACCAGGCCGCGTCCCCGAACGTGCACCACCAGCGCCTGATCGTCGAGGATGAGCGGATCGGGTTGCCACTCGGTGCCCGTCCAGGCTTGGTGCGCCGGCGGCATCCCGCGCTCGAAATCCGTGGTGCGATCGACCTCTCCGGTGATGAGGACGCAGCCGTCGACCAGGAGCGCGGGCTCGCGTCGCTCGATGACTTCCAGCCCCTCGGAGGCCAGCGCGCGCTTGCTCAGCGTCGGGAGCTCTTCGGCCTCGCGGCCCGGAATGGCGAAGCGCCGACGGGTCCAGACCCCCGGGTGCACCACCATCGGCAGGCCTCGAACTCCACGTTTCCCGGCAAGCCCGGCGAGGCCGCCCGCGTGGTCGAAATGCCCGTGGCTCAACACGACCGCCTGAATCGCGGAGAGGTCCACCCCGAGCCGATCAGCGTTGACCACCATCGCGTCGGGGGAGAGCCCGGTATCGAAGAGGATGGTCGTCTCGCGGTCGCCGCGGCGGACCGTCACCAGCGCCGAGAACCCGTGCTCGGCCATGAGACCGACGTTCGTGCGCCCGGCCTCGAACTGCGGCGCGCTGGCGCTGCCCGCATTGAACGCAGACCGCGTCACGCGCTCGTCGCTGGTCAGCAGAGCGTCATACGTGTTGTCGACGAGCGTCGTGATGACCACCTCGTCGACCGGCTCGAGCGTGATCGGGTCCACGGCATCGCCGGTCGCCGCGCGTGGGAGCGCCTGGAGGACCCCCCTTGCGCCAGCCGGTTCGTCGCACATGGGTCCACCTTCTACCCGACCTCGATGTCGTGCAGCAAGCGGCGCCGCGTAGCGGGAAATGAAACCCGAAGGCGCCCTGATGGACTCTTATAGGTGTGGGCGGCAATGACGACGACTTCCGGGAGTTCGTCCTCCTCCGCCGCGCTGGGCTCCTGCGCTCCGCCCATGCGCTGACCGGGGACCGTGCCACTGCTGAGGATTTGGTGCAGAACGCACTCCTGAAGACGTACACGTCATGGGGGCGGGTCAGCCGCGCGGACGACCCCTACGCGTACACGCAGCGGATCCTCTTCACCTCGTTCAGCCGAATGCGTCGGCGCCGGCGAGTGGCCGAAGACCTGGGTGCTTCGGCGGAGCCGGCCGCTGCCGGCGCAGACGATGGCGAGATCGCCGATCGGGACCAGTTGCGCAGGGCACTCGACGAACTCCCGGCGCGCTATCAGGCGGTGCTCGTCCTGCGCTTCTACGAAGACTTCAGCGTGGAGAAAGTCGCGGGGATTTTGGGCTGCTCGACCGGGACGGTCAAAACGCAGACGTCCCGCGCCCTCGCCCGCTTGCGGCTCTCCCCTCAGCTCGACGTGGTCCAAAGGGACGGTGAGCATGAACATCTCTGATCTGCAGCAGGTTCTCCACGAGCGGGCCGACGACGCGGCCACGGGCGGCGGAGACCTCGATGCGCTTCTCGGAAAGGCCAGGGCCCGGCGACGTAGCCGTCGGCTCGCCGCGCTCGCGAGCGCAGTCGTGCTGGCCGGCGGGGTGGTGGCCGTGCCGTTGCTCGTCAGTGGCGGTTGGAATTCCAGTGACGCGCCCGCCACGCTCGTACCCACGGTGTCTGTGCCGGCAAGCGCTACGCCTTCGGCTTCGGTAAGTCCGTCGCCGATACCGCTCGTGAGCGCGACCCCGTCAGCCTCCAACTCGCTCGCCGCTTGCGATGCTCCCCTCTCCTGTGGCGCGTCGCTCCTGACACCTTTTCCGTCGACACCGCTGGCTACCGCGACACCGACCATCGCGAGCTCAGCGGCCGGCTGCGGTACTCCCGTCGCCTGCCAGGGACCCGCTGTGGGCATCTCCGACAACGGTCCTCAGATGTCCTCGACCCGCTGGCAGAACGTCAACTCGTGGAACACCTTGGCGAATGATCCGCCCTACAGCAACGACGATCCGTTCCTGGCCGTCTACGCGGGCGGCGCGACGATCGACCACTCGCTCCAAAGCGAGGCCACGTGGGCCGCAGTCCTGGTGATCACGCCCCGGGACTACTACGCATTCGAGCACCGACAGGTCGGTTTCTTGAATGTCGGCACCATCTACCGGCCGGCGGGCGACCCGCAGGGCAAGCTCAAAGTCATTTCGGTGAACGGTGAGCTACTCACCCTGAACCTCGTCGGGACGTCGGAGGACTACGTGTTCGACGCGGCGACCGACACCTTCCGATAGTCCTTGCCCTACAGGCGGAATCGGGCATCGAACGACTCGGCCAAGTGCGCGCGCTGGCGTTGCCGCTCGTCGGGTGCCACCGCTGGAAGGCCGGTGAGTGCGGCGACCTCCTCGACGCGTACGACCTGCGTCTCGGGGATCGGCAGGTTGCCTTCGGTGAGCTGCCAGCGAATCGCGATGTGACCCTCGCGGTGGCTGGCGGTTTCGAGCCAATTCGCCACGCCCGGATCTGCGCCCGCGACGACCAACGTCACTGAACCCTCGTCGGCGAGGTGTGCGCCCTCGCAGGTGAGCCCGCTGAAGCAGTGCCGGTAGTCGAAAGACTCATACCAGCCGTTGCCGACCTGAACATCCCAATAGGCACAAGGTTTTGGGGGAGTGACGCGTACCAGCAATGCTTCGTCGGGCTCGAGGGCCCAGCGGGCCGTGACGGCGTTGCCGCCCGGGACGCCGCCGCTCGTCGACGTCGGATCGCCGATGTCGGTCTTGAACGAGTTCTTGGCGGCGGCTTTGCCGAGCAGTTCGCCTTGCATCATCGGCAGCATCGCCGCGTACATTCGGGCCGCCCGCTCGATGCCGGCAACCACTGTGTCCAGTGCCAGCGACGTTGGCACTTCCCTGCTGCTGCTCATGTTTTCGAGGGTGAGCACCATCGGCTCGACATCATCGGGCGTCGGAAAGAACTGCCGGACGAGCAGTCCATTGCTGGCGACGGTGCTGCGCAGCCAGTTGCCGGGCTGGCGCTCCGGGGAGATGAGTAGCTCGAAGGTGCCGTCCTCGGCGATCTCCAGTTCGGGTAGGAACAATGCGTCACCGTACGGAGGTGGACCTGCCTGTCCCACGATGACGGATACCCAACGAGCGGATCCACGCGTGCCGCGCAGGCGGAAGGTGTCGGTCCCGTTGATGGGCCCCGACAGGTAAAGACCTTGGGGATTGTCGCCGCCCATCTTGCGATGCGGGTCCAGGGCCGGCCACAGATACGGATGGATGCTGTCCTTGTTCTCCAGCGATCCCATCAGCGTGACCGTGACCATGCGGGCCATGTGACGCAGGCCCTCGGCCAGGTCGACCTCGTCGTCCGTCAACGTTTTCGCGAGCGCCTCCGTGCCCGTCTTCTCCAAAGCCTGGCAGAACCGTTGCCATGCCATGGTCGCCGCGGTCACTTGCTCGTCCCAAGTCGTCACCGAGGCATCGTCTCGCACCGCGCGAACAGCGGGCGCATGCCCTCAGTAGGTACAGCGATTGCCGGCGGAGGCGGCGGTGTTCACCGTCGGTGTCGCGCCGGGTGTGGGCGTTGCCGCCGAGCTGCCTGTCGACGTGCCCTCCGACGTGACCGGCTTCGAGGGGACGACCACTGATGGTTTCGACTGCTTGTCCCTGAGGGGTGCCAGCATCGCCTCGAGCCCGGGCTTGTCGAGCACCTGAACGCTGCCGATGTTGTGGGTCTGGCCGTTGGGTGTGAGCGTGGGGATGCCGCCCGCGAGGCCCTGGTAGGGCGTGACCGCGCCCAGGTCGGTGTCGCTGAATTCCAGGCCGTGCTGCGGGATCGTCTCGAAGCTCACCTTGCTGGGGTCGACGCCACGCAAGCGCAGGGCGAGTTTCTCGAGATCGGCGAGCGAGGTGCCGTAGTCGAGCGTGATGGCGCCTTTGATGGCTTCGACGAGTTCGGCGACCTTCACCGGATTGAACAGGAAGTGGTTGGCGGTCGCTTCGCGGAACACCGAGCCGAGGAACTGCTGCTGGCGCTGGATGCGGTCGAGGTCCTCGTCCGGCAGTCCGTGTCGCTGCCGGACAAAAGCGAGTGCCTGGGCACCGGCGACCTTCTGCGGGCCGTAGACACCGTGAAAACCGCTGTTCCCATCGTTGATATTGGTGATCGCGTGGTCATCTGCGTAGGTGTAGGACGTGGGCCGGATGCAGACCTCGACGCCGTCGAGCACATTGCTGATCTTCTCGAACCCGTCGAGGTCGACCGAGACGTAGTGATCGATGTGCAGGTTCGTCAGCTTCTCGACGGTGCGGATCAGCAGCGACGGCCCGCCGAGGGAAATGGCGGCATTGAACTTGTCCTGATGGGCCGGCCACTGTCGCAATTGCTTGTCGACGTAGGCAGGGATCGTCACAAGGGTGTCGCGCGGAAACGACACGTTGGTGGCCGTCCCGTCGGCGTCCAGGTGGGTCAGGATCGTCGTGTCGCTGCGTGTGCCGGAGCGCACGCCGAATTGATCGGTGGCGGTGTTGTCGGTGCCCACCAGCAGCCAATTCTGCGACCCTGCAGGGGTTTTCGGTGGCCGGTGCGCGCCCAGGCTCAGATGCACGCGAGCGACGGTGCTGTTGAACCATTCCTGCACCGCGTAGCCGCCGACGCTGATGACCAGGACCAGTGCCGAAAGGCAGACCGCCGCCGTCCGCACGATGCGGTACGGGACTGATCGCTTCCTCACGGGCGCGGGCATCCGCCGGTCGTGACGGCGATGACCCCGCAGTAGCTCGATTCGCTGACCAGCCAATGGCCGCCGGTGTCGTTGACTGTGACATCGGCCTCGCTGGTCTGCGGGAATCCGCCCTGCCGATAGGTGAGCATGGTCGACGCGATCGCCTGGTCAGCCGAGACGAAATAGACCTTGATCGTCTGCACCCGGACGGTGCGTACCAGCTCCGGATCGGATTCAGTGAGCTTCGCCAGCACGGGCGTAAGCTCCTTCCCGTTCTCGATGGCACGCAAGGTGACGTCCGAGGACTGCCCTCCGGTGAAGGCCTGAAGGACCACCTGACGAACGGCGGCGTTGGCCGCGGCCGGGTCTGCGGGAAGCGGCACGGCGGGGTGCACGACGAGTCCGTCGGCGACGCGCATGACCTCGGTCTGGGAGACCTTGCCGCTGGAGAAGACGGTCAAGGTCACGTTCGGCGCTTCGACCCACGTCAGCTCGTAGGTGACGGTCGTTGCTGGTGCAATCGCCTGCAGCGTCTGGAGAAGAGCGCGCTTGCCGCGCACCGTGGTCCAGCTTTCGGTGGACCCTTTCGATTGTTCGGCGAACCCATCCAGATCGGTGGTGTAGCCCCGCTGGACGGCGAGTGATATCCCCGGCGTATCGCCGCCCAACGTCTGGCCCGATGCCGGCTGGTAGTACTGCGAAATGCTGGAGTGGCCGTTCTCCTTGATCATGGCGCCGAGCACGAAGTTCGGCGCCGCGACGAGGCCTTCGGGCAGGTAGGTGATGTCGATCCCGCTGACGCTTGCCAGTGGCACGACGGTGGTGGAGGGGGAGGCGGGCACGAGACGATTGACGTTGCCCTTGCTGGCAGAGTTCGTTGTCGCCAGTGGCACCGCGACCGCCGCCGCAACGGCGACGGCGCCGGCCACGCAAAGGGTCGCGAGGCGGCGGCGTCGCTTGCGGCGATAGCTGCTGATGACCTCCTCCGCCGCCGAGGACGGCAGTACGAGACTGTCCGTCGCCGACCGCATCAGATTCGCTAGCTCTTCGGCCATCTCACGCCTCCGTGGTCGACAGCGCGGCTGCCAGGATGGGGTCCTCGCGCAGGCGGCGCAGCGCTCGTGATGCGAGGGTCTTGACGGTGCCGA